>DATNMQ010000173.1:0-37347 GCA_035602465.1 Candidatus Sulfotelmatobacter sp.
TCGATCGCGAACTCGGAGATCGGGCCTCGGTTCAGATGGCCGCGTTTGACGTGCGCGGCGGGGATCCGCTCGGCCAGGTAATCCAGCAGCTCGAGCGGGTCGTCACGCTCCACCAGCGGCGCGTGGCAGAAGACGCACGCGTCGTCGATGGGCAGCGCCGGGGCGGAACAGACAGCGCAATTCAATTCAGTGGCAGGCTCCAACTAGTCGGTGTAGCGGGTAATTGTGTGGTCTTCGCGCCGTTTTTCAGCCTGGTAAAGCGGACAGTCTTCGAAATTGCGTACGCAGATGGGCGGGCTGTCCCTCAGCGCGTACTTGCGCTTCGAAAGGTGATCCACGTGGCAATCGAAGCGGTAGACGCGCACGAACCCGCGCTTGTCCTTGACCAATTCCTCGAGGTAAGGGCACCTCCGCACACCGACTTACGATAGGCGCCCGTGCTTGATTTCGCCCGCGCCGGGGCTTCCGTCGGCTCAACTCCAGCCACCCTCGAGAAGGTGCGCATCCTCGCGGCGTACTTGCGAACCCTCGACGACGACGACCTCCGCCGGGCGGCCGTCTACATGAGCGGCCGGGCATTTCCCCCCTCCCAACGCCGCACCCTGGGTCTCGGCTGGTCAACCTTGAACAAGGTCATCTCGACCGTTTCGGGACGCGATGACGAGGAGCTCGGCTTGATCTTTCGCAAGCACTCGGACCTCGGCGACTGGGCCGGCGAATCGCTGGAAGGACGCACCCAGCCTGAGCCGGTGACGCTCCAGGAGGTCGAGGCGACCCTCGACGCGATCCGCTCCGCCCGCGGCGCGGCCAAGGCGGCGCCCCTCGAGGCGATGGTCCGCCGCATGGACCCCGAGGCGGCCCGCTTCTTCACCAAGATCATCTCGGGCGAGCTGCGCATCGGGCTGAGCGAAGGCCTGGTCGAGGCGGCGATCGCGGAGGCTTTCGGCGTCCCCATCACGCAGGTCAAGCGCGTGCATCTCATCACGGGGGACATCGGCGAGACCGCGGTCCGGTGCAAGCGCGGGGAGTTCGAGGCGAGCACGATCACGCTCTTTCAACCGGTCCGCTTCATGCTGGCGAGCCCCGTCGAGACCCCCGGCGAAGCCTTCGAGCGCATGGGCGCGGACACCGTCTGGACGGAGGAGAAATACGATGGCGTGCGGTGCCAGCTCCATCGCTCGGGCGGCCGGGTCGAGCTGTTCTCTCGCGACCTCAAGGAAACGACGGGCGCCTTTCCCGAGCTGACCGAGGCCGCGCCGGGCATCGGCCACGACGTCCTGTTCGACGGTGAGGTGCTGGCGCACCGCGACGGCCGCGTCCTCCGCTTCTTCGAGCTGCAGCGGCGCTTGGGTCGCAAGAAGGTCGAGCCAGAGCTTCGCCGCGAGGTGCCTGTGGTGCTCGTCATCTTCGACCTGCTGTGGCTCGACGGCCGGACCTTGCTCGACGAGCCTCTTACCACGCGAAGAAAGCTGCTCGAGGATTTGCGCCTGGGACATCCCTTCCTGCTCGCGCGCATGGAGGAGGCGACCGACCCGCAGCACCTCGACCGGATCTTTGCCGAGACCCGTGAGCGCGGCAACGAGGGCCTGATGGTCAAGGACCCGCTAAGTCCCTACACGCCCGGCCGCCGCGGGCTGGCGTGGCTCAAGCTCAAGCGCCCGCTCGCCACGCTCGACGTAGTGATCACGGCGGTCGAGTGGGGCCACGGCAAGCGTAAGGGAGTGCTTTCGGATTACACGTTCGCGGTCAAGGACACGCAGACCGGCAGGCTGGTCAACGTCGGCAAGGCGTACACCGGGTTGACCGACGCCGAGATCGCCGAGTTCACGCGCCGCTTCCTTGATATGACGGTGCAGGACATGGGGCATGTGCGGATTGTCCGGCCGGAGGTCGTGCTCGAGGTCGCATTCGATTCGATCCAGCATTCCGGCCGCCACATGAGTGGCTTCGCGCTGCGCTTTCCGCGCATCGTGCGTATCCGCGACGACAAGCCGGTGGACGAGATCGACACGCTCGAACGCGTGGCTGAGCTGTACGAGCGGTACTTCGGCGCGAAGTCTGCAGTACCTCTTTCGGAGGTCGCGGAGACGTGAAGTTAACGTTCATGGGCACCGCCGGCGCTCGTTTCATGGTCGCCAGGCAAGTTGCCGCATCCGGTGGTCTCTACATCGAGGAGGGCAACACCCGGATCAGCTTCGACCCCGGACCCGGCGCGATCGTGCAGTACGCCCAGCGCGGCGTCGACCTGACGACGCTCGACGCCATCGTGGTCAGCCACCGCCACCTCGATCACACGGGCGACCTGAACGTGATGATCGAGGCGATGACCGACGGCGGGTTCCAGCACCGCGGCCGCGTGTTCTGCCCGGCGGACGCGCTCGACGACGACCCAGTCGTGCTCAAGTACTTGCGCCGCTTTCCGGAGGAGATCGTGCGCCTCGCGCCAAAGACCTCCTACTCGGTCAACGGCCTGACTTTCACCACGAGTGGACGGCACATCCACCAATCCGAGACCTATGGCTTTCGTTTCGGCGACAAGCTTGGTTGGATCACCGATTCCGCCTACTACGACGGCATCGCCGAAGAGCACAGGGCAAGCGTGATGATCATCCACACCGTCCTTCTCAACTGCCGCCCGGAGCTGCCGCATCTCTGCCTGGCGGACGCCGAGCGCATCATCCGCGAGGCCAAGCCGCGGCTGGCGTTTCTCACGCACTACGGCATGACCGTCTGGCGGGCGAACCCCGTGGAGCTGGCCGCCGACATGACGCAGCGGATCGGCATCGAGGTCCGGGCGGCGCGCGACGGCATGTCAATCGAACTTTGAGGGTACTGGCCCCTTCTCCCCTGTCGGGGAGAGGGATTAAGGGTGAGGGCCAGGGGCGCGGCGCATGGCACTGGCGCGGCAACGTCGCGCTACTCGGCGTGGCGCTCGCCTTCTTCCTCTATCCGCTGCTGCCCAACGAGGACGTGATCAACTCCGACTGGCCCGCCTTCGCCACGGGTGCGCGGATGATCGTGCACGACCCAGGCCACCTTTACGATTTCGACGCGCAGCGGCGCGTCGAGCTCGAGGTCACCGGCGGCCGCGTCCTCGTGACGCTTGGCATCCACGGCATCCTTCCCTTCCTCGCCCCGGCCTGGGTCGCCCTGATCGCCGTCCCGTTCGACCTGCTCGGACCCGACCTAGGCGGCCGCCTCTGGATCCTGTTCGGCCTGCTGTGCCTCGTCGCCGGGCTCTATTTCGCGACCCGGCCCCGGCCGCCAACTGCAATCCTTCCCGCCTTCGCCTCGGTACCGACCGCGTTGATGATGCTCAACGCCCAGCTCGACGGCATCGTCGCCCTAGGCATCGGCGCGGCGGTAGCGTTGTGGTCTCGGCCCTACTTCGCCGGTCTTGCGCTCGGCCTCACCCTGGTCAAGCCTCAGCTGGTGCTGCCGCTGGGCGTGGGACTGCTCGTGTTCAGGCGCTGGCGCGTGCTGGCGGGTTGGGCGACCGTCGGACTGGTCCTGCTTGCCGCCACCCTCGTGATCAGCCCGCACTGGGTCGTCGACTGGCTGGGACAGACGCGATCCACGATTCAGACCGGTGCGCGCGAGGTCGACCTTCCGCATTTCGCGGCTTTTCTCCCGTCATCGGTGCAGACAGTCGGCTTGGTCGGGCTGACTCTCGTTGCGATCGGTGGCGCGCTGGCCCTGGCGGCGCGGCGCCGCAAGGAGCTGAAGGCGGCCGCGGCCATACTCGTGATCGGCGGCGTCGTGGCGTCACCTCACTCACTTCCGTCCGACCTCGTGGTTGTGGCGGTGGGACTTGCCATCTGGGGTGCGACTACCTGGAAGGAATGGCTGGCCCTGAGCGTCACGGCCTTGATCGCGGCCTTCGCCCCAGATCCCGTGCCAGCAGCTCTCGGACTTGCTCTGGTCTTGTGGCTGACCTTGAGGATCAGCCTTTGGCGGCTAGGACCGGCACCGGCGTCTGCGCGATGATGCCGTCGATGAGACCGTAGTCCACCGCCTCCTGCGGCGTGAGGAAGAAGTCGCGGTCGGTATCTCGCTCGACCCGCTCCAGCGGCTGGCCCGTGTGCTTCGCGATGAGCTCGTTGAGCACGCCCCGGATCCGGATGATCTCGCGGGCGTGGATGTCGAGGTCGCTGGCCTGCCCCTGGAGACCCTTGCCGCCGATGAGCGGCTGGTGCATGTGGATGTTCGAGCTGGGCAGGGAAAACCTCTTACCCTTGGCGCCCGCCATCAGGACGACCGTGCCGAAGCTCGCCGCCCGCCCGATGCACACTGTCGAGATGGGTGCCTGCACGTACTGCATGGTGTCGTAGATGGCGAGACCGGCCGTCACGGCGCCGCCAGGGGAGTTGATGTAGATCTGGATCTCTTTTTCCGGGTCGTCCGCCGCGAGATACATCAGCTGAGCGACCACGAGGTTCGCGACCACGTCATCGATTGGCCGGCCGATGATGATGATCCGGTCCTTCAGCAGCCTCGAGTAGATGTCAAAAGTCCGCTCGCGGTTGCCGCCTTCGTTCTCGACGACTGTCGGTACGTATGCCACTCTGGAAGGCAGCATACGAGCAACAGTAGCGGGGGAGGCAGGCCTCCCCCGCTGGCCCCCTCCATTGCAATCGACGACTGGGTAGCGTCTGGCGATTACGCCTTGGTGACGGCCGGAGTGAATCCGGCCTACAACTCCACTTCGTCTAATTAGGGATGCTGCTCGCACCATCTGATTTCTTCGCCGGGCTCCGGAAAGGGCTCAAGGCGCAGCTGCCTCCCGAGATGCGGCAGTTCCACTCCAACCGGGGGCGGGGACGGCTCATGAAGGTGCATTTCGGCGAGCCCGCCTATCACTTCGAGGTGTGGCACCACACCGGTGCGGGCAGGTTAGAGGTGGGCCTGCACTTCGAGGCGTCGGCGGCCGAGAACCAGCCGGCGTTCGACTTCTTCCGGGCTCGAATCGTGGAGGTCAAGGCCGGCCTTCCGCGCGCCGAGCTCGAGCCCTGGGACCGCGGCTGGTCGCGCCTCTATGAGACTTTCCCGGCCGCCCGACTCGACTCCGAGGCGCTCGACCAAGCGATCGATCTCACGACCGAGTACGTCGTCACGCTGCAGCCGATGCTGGGACAATTCCTGGAGGGGGAGCGATGAGAACTGTCGAAGTCACCGAAGAGTTGCAGGCATACCTCGACGGGCTGGTACCACCTCGTGACTCTGTGCTCGCGCGGATGGAGGAGGAGGCGGAGCGGGAGAACCTCCCGATCGTCGACACGCACGAGGGCATGCTCCTCTACATGCTGGTCAAGATCGCCGGCGCGAAGCGGATCCTGGAGCTCGGGACCGCGATCGGCTACAGCGGCATCTGGCTGCTGCGCGGAAGCGAGGGCGGTGAGCTGACCACCTTCGAGCTCGACCACAAGCGCGCGGAGCGGGCTCGGGCGAACTTCTCCGAAGCGGGCCTCGGGAAGCAGGCGATGGTCCTCGAGCAGGACGCTGTCAGCGGCCTCGAGAAGCTCGACGTCCGGTTCGACGTGTGCTTCATCGACCTGCTGAACTCGTTTCCATCGGAGGACGTGACGCGGCGCGTGTTCGACCTGTGCCTCGCGCACCTGCAGGCGGGAGGGCTGCTCATGGCGGACAACGCGCTTCGCCAGGGCGAGGTGATCCGGCCGAAGAACCAGCAGGCGCGCAACGTCGCGCACTACAACGAGCTGGTGGCGAAGCATCCTCGCCTCGAAAGCGTCGTGATCCCGATCCGCGACGGCCTCTCGGTGGCTCGCGTCAGGGATTAGCTACAGGCTTCGTCGCGTCCCCTTCGATCCAGTAGCTGCCGTCGGCGGCATGCTCCTTCTTCCAGATCGGCACTGAGTCCTTGAGGGTGTCGATCCCCCACTTGCAGGCGGCGATCGCCTCTTCCCGATGCGGCGCCGATACGCAAACCACGACCGAGGCCTCGCCCACCTCGAGGTGTCCGGTGCGGTGGGCCATCGCAACCCGGGCGCCTGGCCATCGCTGCTTGATGTCGTCCCCGATTTTCCGCATCTGGGGCACCGCCATCTCGGCGTACGCCTCGTAGTCGAGGTGCGTCACCGACTGGCCGCGCGAATTGTCGCGGACGATTCCGGTGAAGGTGCAGATCGCCCCCGCGCCAGGATGCGCGACGGCCGCCTCCAGCTCGCGGGCGTCGAGCGGTCCGGTCGTCACGTCATAGCGCATCGGGTCCACCTCCGCTGACCGGCGGGATGAAGGCGATCTCGTCGCCATCCGAGACTTTCGTCGCCCAATCGACGAACTCCTGGTTCAACGCTGCCCGGACGCTGTTACGGTCGGGCTCCAGCGCCGTGTGGCCGGTGCGAAGGGTGTCGTAGACGTCGGCCAGCGTCGACCCGACCGGCACCTGCAGCGATTCGTCTTCAACCCCCGCCTGCTCGCGCAGTCGCGCGAAGAACCGAACGCGAACGCCGATCGCTACGGCCACACGCTCAGATTAGAGATCTACAACGGGAAAGAGAGCAGCGGCGCTTGCCCGGCCGCCAGGCCGGGTCGGCATACCTGCTGGGGTCCGCCACGACGAAGTCGTGGGGAGCGTGAGACGGAACCGTCAGGTTCCCTCTCATTTCCTTAGTGGGGGAGGAACACATGGACTTCCTTCCCGGTGTCCAGCGCGCGTTCCACCGTGGCACGCGTGCCTTTGGAGGTGCCGTCCCAGAATGCCACCAGCACGTCGCACGCGTCGACCAGCCGCTGATTCCTCGCGGCTGACCTGCCGGCGTCGGCCAGCTCCTCGAACGAGGCGGGTATGACCTGCACCGGAATGCCCTTCTCGCGCGCCGCCTTCGTCGCCGCCGCATCCACCCCACTTGCGCTGCCGGTGATGATCGACGCCTTGGGGGGCAACGACTTCACGTAGTCGGTCACACGCGAAGGCTCCGCGAAGTGGCGGCTGCCGACGATCGCGATCCGCAACCTATCCGGCGGTGGACGCGCTCTTGCCGATCGTCGCGATGTTCTTCTCGAACATGTCGCGCAGCTTCGCCGCCTGGCGGTCGTAGTCCTCGGGATCCGGCCAGCTGTCGCGCGTGTCCAGCACCTCGCGCGGCACACCGGGCACTCGGTTGGGGATGTGCAGCCCGAACACAGGGTCGACGTGCGTGTTCACGCCGCGCAGGTCACCGTTGAGGACGGCACGCACGATGGCGCGAGTGTGGGCGATCGACATGCGCTCACCGACGCCGTACGGTCCGCCCACCCAACCGGTGTTGAGCATCCAGACCTCCACGTGGTGCCGCTTGACACGCTCGATCAGCATGTCCGCGTAGCGCTCGGGCGGGAGCACGAGGAACGGCGCTGCGAAGCACGTGCTGAAGATCGGCTCCGGCTCGGTCACGCCACGCTCGGTGCCTGCCACCTTCGCCGTGTAACCAGAGAGGAAGTAGTGGCGGATCTGGTCCTCATCGAGCCGCGAGACGGGAGGAAGCACACCGTACGCGTCGGCGGACAGGAACATGACGTTGTGCGGGTGGCTCCCTACGCCGCTCAGCACAGCGTTCGGGATCAGGTCTACCGGATATGCCGCCCGCGTGTTCTCGGTCTTCTCGTCCGAGTCGTAATCGGGTACGCGCGTGCGCGGGTCGAAGACGACGTTCTCGAGCACCGTGCCAAAGCTCTCGGTCGCGGCGTAGATCTCGGGCTCGGATTCCTTGTGGATGCGAATCGTCTTGGCGTAGCAACCGCCCTCGAAGTTGAAGATCCCGCGGTCGCTCCAACCGTGCTCGTCGTCGCCGATCAGGCGCCGCGAGGGGTCGGCTGAGAGGGTCGTCTTGCCCGTCCCGCTGAGGCCGAAGAAAAGCGCCACGTCGGAGCCGTCCGCGTCGGCGTTGGCGGAGCAGTGCATCGGAAAGACGTTCTGCGCCGGGAGCAGGTAATTGAGCGCGGTGAAGATGGACTTCTTGATCTCGCCGGCGTACTCGGTTCCGCCGATGAGCACGATCCGGCGGCCGAGGTTGACCAGGATGAACGTATCGCTGTGCACGCCGTCTCGCGCAGGATCGCCCTTGACCGACGGAAGCGCTATCACCGTGAAGTCCGACTCGAAGTTCATCAGCTCGTCGGCGGTGGGCCGGATGAAGAGGTTGCGGGCGAACAGGCTGTGCCAGGCGAGCTCGCTGATCACTCGAACCCTCAGCCGGTAGCGCGGGTCGGCGCACGCGAAGACGTCCTGGGTGTACACGTCGTGCGTCGCCACGTATTCCTGCATCCGCGCCAGCAGCTGATCGAACTTCGCCGAGGCGATCGGCTGGTTGCCCGGATACCACCAGATGGCGTCCTGGCTGGTCGGCTCCTTGACGAAGAACTTGTCCCTCGGCGACCGGCCGGTGTGCTTCCCGGTCTCGGCGGTGAGGGCGCCCGTGGAGACGATCGCCGCCTCCTTGCGCAGGATCGCGTGCTCGTACAGTGCGGCGGGGCTCAAGTTTCGTCGCTCGACAGCGATCTTGTCAGTGGTCGCCATTAGCGTGTGACACTCATGCTCAGGATAGGGAACGCGGCTCGCGCAACTGTCTACGCGATGCGCGCGCGGCGCGAGCTGGCCTTCCGTCGCTGCTTGCCGCTCACGTAGTCGACCAAGATGTACTCGCCAAGGCGGTCGGGCGAGACGAAGAACGCCCTGCCCTTGTTGATCCGCGTCATCTGATTGATGAACTCGGTCAGGTACGGGCCGCGCTCCAGCATGAAGGTGTTGATGACGATCCGGTCGCGCGTGCAGCGCCTGACCTCGCTGAGCGTCTGCTGGATGGTCTTGTAGGTGGGCGGGTAGGCGAACTGCGCGCGGCCGTTTTCCTCCAGGTGAGCGGTCGGTTCGCCGTCGGTGATCATGATGATCTGGCGGTTGCCGCGATGCTTCGCCAGCAGCGACCGTGCGAGCTGGAACCCGTGCTGCATGTTGGTCCCGTACACGTAGTCGTTGAGCGCGAGCTGCGGCAGCGTTTGCGGCTTCAGCTCTACGGCGTAGTTGGAGAAGCCGACCACGTAGAGCGAATCGCGCGGGTACTGGCTGCGGATGAGCGAGTCGAGGGCGATCGCGACCTTCTTGGCCGCGAGGAAGCATCCGCGCAGAAACATCGAGCGGCTCATGTCGATCATCAAAACCGTTGACGCTTGCGTCATGTGCTCGGTGCGGTGGACGACGAAATCCTGCGGCGCCATCTTGACCGGCACCTTCGGCCCTTCGCGCACGATCGAGCTGAAGAGCGTCTCCTTCATCTCGAGGAGGAACGGGTCGCCGTACTCGTAGACCTTCAGCTCGTCCGACGCGTCGGTGCCGACGCCGCCGCGCCACAGCTTGTGCTGCCCCATTCGGGTCTTCTTCAGCTGGTCGAAGATGTCGCGAAGCGCCGACTGGCCGATTCGCCGCATGCCGCGCGGAGTCAACTCGAGGCGCCGGCCCTTGCGCTCCACATAGCCGGCCTTCTCCAGCACGTCGGTGACCTGGCGAAGCTGGTCCAGCGACTGCCTTGCATCCGGGCCGAGCAGCTCCTGGGCCAGCGAGCGGTCGATGTCATCCGGCCGGAAGCTGCCGCGCTCGAGCTGTGACTCGAGGCGGTCCATCTGCTGCAGCCTCTCCATCAGCCCCATCGCCTCGCCCATGCTCAGCGGGTCCTCGCCGAAGAACGGGTAGCGCTCGCTGAGCTCGGACGGCGGCATCATCGCCTGCATGAAGCCGGAGAGCCGCGCGAGCTCGAGGCGCAGCGAATCGTCCTGCAGCAGGGCGTCCATCATCTGGCGCAGCTCCTCGCGAGCCTCCGGGCTCAAGCTCTGGAGCAGCGACTGCATCTGCGCCATCTGCCGCTGAAGGTGCTCGAGGAGCTCGTCCAGGTTGTTGATCCCGGGCGGGAACATGTCGCCGAAGCGCTGCATGAACCCGTTGAAGTCGGGCGTCCGGCCTTCCATCCGCTGCTCGAGCATCTTGTTCAGCTCGCGCACCATGTCGCGGACGCGTGAGAGGTCCTGGCCCTGCATCTGCTGCAGCGAACCCTTGATGCCCTGGAACATCTGGTCGAGGACCTGCTTTTGCAGCTGCTGCATCAGCTGCTCGAATTTCTGGCGCGCCTCGTCGTCGACGAACTCGTAGTTGCGAAGTCCCTTGACTCGACCGCCCAGGTCGTCGGGCAGCCGATCGAGCTGATCGTTGCGCTGCTTGGCGATCCGATCGAGCAGCTTCTTGGCGTCGGGCGAGGCCTCGTTCAGCCGGCGCTCGATGCCCTGGCGCTCGGAATCGATGACGTCCTGGACCTGCTGGCGGAGCTGCTCGACGGTCGAGTCGAGGTTGTAGCGGCCCAGCTCGCGCTCGCGCGCGTCGCGGAGCTGCTTGAGAAGCTGCTCGAGTCCGGGCATGTTCGGCGAGCCCCAGCGCAGGAGGCGCTGCATGGCAGCGTTCAGATCCCCGTAGTTCATGAGGTCGTCGGACAGCGCGTCCAGCACGTCGCCCGCATCGAGCTCGTCGAGCTTCTGGGTTCCATCCCACCGCGAGTAGCGGAAGGTCACCCGATCACGCTAGCAGGACGCCAACCCCCTAGAGCACGTTCGATGGCACCGGCCGCCCGCAGCGCGACGAGGTCGTTCCAGTTGCGCGCCACGACTTGCACTCCGATCGGCAAGTTCTCCGGCGAGGTGCCCGCGCGCACCACGACACACGGGTTGCCGGAGAGGCTGTACGGGATGGTGTAGCTGAACTGGTGGTCGCCGACGACCCTCGTCTTCGACAGTGGCGCGATGTCGGGCGCCACCGGGCTCAGGATCAGGTCGAATCGGGACATGAACTGGAGCACGTTGCTGCGGTAAGCGTCCCACCGGCGCATCAGCCGGTCATGGTTCATGTGCTTGCGGCCGAGGTAGCCCATCGTGACCTGGTAGGCCTCCGCCAGCGCCGGCGCGCGCTCCTCGGTGACGGTGCACCCGGCCCCCGCCAGCGCTTTGGCTGCCGCCTTCACGGTTGCGACGACCGCCGCCGTCGGCTTCGACATGCCGTCGTCCGTGTACCACGCGACCTTGAGCCCGGCCAGCTTGGGGGTCCGCTTCGCGAACGGCACGGGCACGACGCCCGAATCGATGCCGTCTGGACCGGCCAGCACGCGTACCGCGAGCGCGAGGTCGGCGACGTATCGGGCCATCGGCCCAACCTGGCTGCGAGGATCGCTCACGCCGCCCAAGAGGCCGTATCCGCCGGTCACCGGGATCAGGCCGGCGGTCGGCTTGAGCGCGGCGATGCCGCAGTAGTGAGCGGGCAGGCGGATGCTTCCGCCCGAGTCGCTGCCGAGACCGAGGGGCGACCCGCCGGCGGCGATGATTGCCGCCTCGCCGCTGCTGCTCACGCCAGGCGTGCGGTTGATGTCGTACGGGTTGCGCGTCCCGCCGTGCAGCGGGCTCCACGTCTCCTCGGCCGCGCCGGCGGGCGGGCAGTTCGTCTTGCCGATCAGGATCGCTCCGGCGCGACGCATGCGGGCCACGACCGTCGCGTCGTGGTCGGGGATCTTGCTGCGCAGCATGCGCATGCCCGCGGTCGTGGGCAGGCCGGCGGTATTGAAGATGTCCTTGGCGGTGAAGGGGACGCCGTGCAGCGGCCCGAGCGCGCTCGTCCGCTTGTTGTGGCGATCGGCGTTGCGGGCCTCCTTGATCGCGCTTTCGGCGGTGGCGAAGACGACCGCGTTGAGGCGCGGATTGACGGTGTGGATGTGCTCGAGGTGAGCGCGCACGACCTCGACGGACGAGACCTTCCGCTCTCGGATCGCCCGAGCCATCCACCCGGCGGGGGCCCCGATAACGTCTCTCACGACCGGGAGATTAGACGCTGGCGACCGAGTTTGAGGCTGCTAGACGGTGTCCCCGGGCTTGATGTCGAGAACCTTCACCCCGTTTCCCACGAGCTCCTGAAGCTGGTCGGGGCGGCCGGCCAGGATCGGGAAGGTGGCGAAGTGCATCGGCACGACGGTCTTGACTCCGAGGAGCGACACGGCCTTGGCCGCGCGCTCCGGGCCCATCGTGTAGAAGCCGCCGATGGGCAGGAACGCGACATTGAAATTCCCAAGCTCGGCGATCAAAGCCATGTCACCGAACACGTCGGTGTCGCCTGCGAAGTAGACGGTGAAGCCGTTCTCGAACTCGATGACGAGGCCGCACGCGTCGCCGCCGTAGACGACCGCACCGCTGTCCTCGGTGATGCCGCACGAGTGCTCGGCGTGAACAAGCGTGACCTTGATCCCCTCCGCCTCGATCGTGCCCCCCTGGTTGCCGCCGATGATCTTCTCGCCGTCAAGTCCTTTGGACGTCAGCCACTGGCTGATCTCGTGGTTGCACACGATCGTGGGTTTTGTCTTGCGCGCGATCTCGAGCGCGTCGTGGATGTGGTCGAAGTGACCGTGCGTGATGAGCATCAGGTCGCACTTGTCGACCGTCTTCAGCATCTCGGGCGCAGCGGGGTTGCCCATGACCCATGGGTCGATGAGGATCTCCTTCCCCTTTGCACTCCGGGCCTTCCACGTCCCGTGACCGACCCAGGTGAAGCTGACGTCAGCGTTCAGCGCCATGCGGAATTCCCCTTTCCAATGAAACCGACCTAAAAGCTGATTCTGCCACAGGCCTTGAACGTTCGCGGCGAACTGCGAGCAGGCACGCGATCCATATCGCCAGCACGCCCAGCACACCGAGCTCCGCCAGCAGCCGCAGCACGAACAGGTCCGAGTATCCGCTGACCAGGAGGGTCTGCATCCTGTTGTGTCCGGGGCCGATCAGCAGGTAGCCAGCGGTCACGATCCCGAGCACAGTCCAGTCGCGCCGGCGAACACCCCACGCCACGAGGACGAGGATCGGCACGAGGAGCAATACGAGATGCGTACCCCACGAGTAGCTGGTGACGATCGGCGTCACCGCGACCACGGCCGCCGCCTCTAGCGCGCGCCCGCTCACGCCCGCGGCGGGCGTGCGCAGCACGGCAAACGTGATGACAAGGGCGAGCACGGCGATCGCCAGCGTGATGACCCGCGCAGCGGTTGGGCTGCCGTGCGCGACGCCGAGGAAGGTGTCCGGCGCGAACAGGCGCGTGATAGTCCCGCCTGGAGAGTGGTTTTCGAAAAGGCCCGTGCCCGCGCTCACCGACGGCAGCACCGAGAACAGGTACTCGAAGAGGTATTGCGGCGCGGCAAGCAGCCAGAGGCCGAGGCCCGCGACGATGGCGGCCACGAGCATCGACCACCGTCTGCCACACAGGATCAACAGCCCGACCGGCGCCTGGATCATCTTCACCGCGACGGCCAGGCCCATCGCGGCGCCGCCCCACCACCGCCCGGCGACCCAGCCCCACAGCCACACGCCCGAAAACGCCAGCAGGACCAGGTTGATCTGCCCCTCTTCGATGTTGCCGATGACCGGCTCGAAGCTGATCGTCACCACCAGGAGCAGCGCGGCAAGCTGCCAATCGTCCACCCGCAGCGCGCGGAGCGCGCAGAACAGGAAGACGAACAGCGAGGCGTTCAAGACGAGGATCGCGGCCACCGTGATGATGTGGCTGTCCACCGCGATGAGCGGCTGCAGTAGCCACGCGAGCGGCGGAGGCATCACGTACTGCGGGCCGGTCGGCTCGAGGCAGCCCATGGTCCGGCACAGGTCGTACGGGTCGGTGCCCTGCGCGAGGCGCCGCGCCGCGCGCATGTAGCTCTCCTGGAAGTCGCCCAGATACGCGCCGAACGCGAGCGGCTGGACCAGCGCCTGCCACAGGTAGAGGATCCCGATCGGGACGCCGGACAGCACCAGCAGGAGGCTGCGAAATGTCCGGTTGTCGAGTGTCGATTCAAGGCGCATCCGCGCCGCCTTGGCGATCACGGTTTGCGGAAGACGAACAGGTTGTTCAGACCGAGCTGAAATCGCGAGTGGCGCTCCAGCACGAGGCCGGCCCGCTCGAACAGGGGCGCGGTGTCCGTGGGGTCGAAGCCATGGTGCTGCTCGAGGGACATACCGTCCACCAGGCGCACGGCGCGCAGGACGCTCAGCACGTCATCGACCCGTCGCGAGGGAACTGTCAGGACCAAGCGCCCGCCACTGCGCAAGGCTGAGGCGCAGCCCGCGGCAAAGCCACTCTGCTCGTTTTGGGGGATGTGCTCCAGGACCGCGAGCGCCGCGACGACGTCGAATGGTTCGCCCGGCGGCAGCGCCGTTGGAAACGAGCCCTGGACGAACCGGTACTTCGCCGTGCTCGGCGGAACCGGGTCCATGTCAATTCCGACCCCGCCGCTGAGGCGGGAGTCGAGGACGCGGAAAAGAGCGCCGTCGGCACACGCGATGTCCAGGACCCGAGAGTCGCTCGCCACGAATGGCTCGACCCGGCGCGTCCGCTCCCGCTGGAGCCTGTAGTCAAGCCACTTCATCGAGCAACCAGTGGCGGGCACCCTACCATGCGCGCGTGCTGGTTCCGCTGCGTCGCGTGGTCGCCCGGCCGATTCTGTGGTGGGCGATCGCCGCGGTGTTTGGGGTCCGCGACGTGGTGGGCAACGTCCTCACCACGCAGCGGTCCGACGCGTCCTCGGTCATCCAGGCGGGCTATCGATGGCTCCACGACCCCTCTGCGATCTATGCCGACACCGCGCGCCACCTGGCGCAGACGGGGCTTGTGCCGGTGACGGGGCTGATCCGCCCGCCGGCCGCGGCGATGCTGGCGGCGCCGTTCACCGTCCTGCCCACTCCATGGCAGGTGCCCGCCTGGACGGTCGCCGACGCGCTGGCTGCGCTGGCGGGTCTGTACCTCGTCCAGCGCTACGTGGCCCGCTCGCACCTCGAGCGCGCGGTCTTCTGGGCCGTCGCCCTTTACAGCCCGCCGCTGTACGCCGAGGTCAACGCGGGTCAGATCGGCGGCTTCGTCCTCCTGCTGTCGTGCGCGGGACTGGTCGCGTTCCGGCGCCCCGGCCTTTCGGGCGCGCTCGTCGCCGCGGCGGCGTCACTGAAGCTGTACCCGGCGCTGATGCTCATCGGTGCGCGGCTGCGATGGCGCCCATTCGTCATCGGAGCGGCGCTCAGCGGCCTCCTCGTCACGCTTGTCGCCTGCATCCCGCTCGGGCCGACCGGCACGTGGCAGTACGTGACGGGCGTCCTGTGGCCGTCGCTGAGGGCGCCCAACCCCGACTGCGCGCAGACCTCGGTGTCGACCCTGTTCGCGCGCTCGATCGGCGGCGATCCATACCCGATCATCGACTCGAGCGGCGGCATCACGATCCTTCAGTCGCCGCTGCACCTCGGGGTCGTCGCCTCCATCCTCACGGTTGTCACCCTGGTCGCGACGGTCGTCGCCGCGATCGTCGCCGCGCGGATGAGCAGCTGGAATCCCGCCTACGGAATGGCGCTGGGCCTCGCGCTCGGGGCGCTCCTGCCGGGCGAGCTGAATCCGTACCAATACGTGGCTCTGCTTCCGCTGGTGTTGATGGTCCTGGTGGTAGCGATCCGCAAATCGAGGTATCGGTACGTCGCGCTCATCGCGTTGGGCCTGGCGCTGTTCGTGCGGCAGCCGTGCCTGCTCCCGTTCCCCAACGTCTGGACGATCGGAGCGCTCATCCTGTTTGCGGTCTGCGTGCTCGCGGCCCGCGACTTTCGCACAGAAGCGACTAATCCGTGGGCGGTCTGATCCGTCCTCGCGAGCCGTTGCTCGACAGCCAGCTGGTGCCCTTCAAGAACTCTATGAACGCGGTCACCGACGTGGGCAGCTTGCGCCTGCGCGGGTGGACGATGTGCGGCGCCGGATCGGGAATCCGCTCACGTCGAGCTCGACCAGGCGCCCGCTGGAAAACTCGAGCGCGCACGCATAGCGCGATATGACCGCGAGCCCGAGGCCCGATTCGACCGCGTGCTTGATGGCTCCGTTCGAGCCCAGCTCCATCGCGACCGTCAACTTCGCGCCCGCCTTGCGCGCCGCCTTTTCGAGGGACCAACGGCTGCCGGACGCCGCTTCGCGCATGACGAACGGCGATGCGGCTACGTCCTTCAGGCTCACGCCGCGCTTGTTCGCCAGGACATGGCCGGCGGGTGCGACCACGACCAGCTCGTCGCTCAGAAAAGGAATGATCGCGAGGTCGGGGTCCTTCAGCGCGGGGCCGACCACGGCGAGGTCCAGCTCGTTGCGCAGCACCTGCTCCTGGACTCGCTCACGCGTCCCGATCTCGAGCTAGATGACCAGGCCTGGATGGAGCTTCTTGAACGCACCGAGCGCGGCCGGAAGAACGTAGATGCCGACGGTCGTGCTCGCCCCCACCCGGAGGCTGCCGCGCTGGATGCCGCGCATCTCCTCGATCGCGACCGTGGCCTCATCGAGGACGTCGAGCATGCGGCGCGCGTAGCTGTAGAGCAGCGACCCCGCCTCGGTCAGCTGAACGCGCTTGCCGAGCCGGTCGAGCAGCGGCAGGCCCAGGTCTGCTCGAGCTCCTTGACCTGGTACGAGATCGACGGCTGGCTCAGCTTGAGGCGCTGGGCGGCCAGGCTGAAGCTGTTCAAGTCGGCGACCGTCTTGAACGTGCGCAGTTGCCGCAGCGTGACGGCGCGGTCGAGGTCCAGCCTGATGGGGGGCTTGGGCACGGCGCCTACGATATATGCGCCATGGCCGCCCGCAAACCCCGGTCTCTCTCCCCCGTGCGGCGCACCACTCCCAGTCTGGAGGGGGTCGAAGCCCCGGAGCGCGAGGCGACCACCGTCTCCGAGCAAAAGATCAACCAGTACCGCAAGCGCCGCTACCAGGCCCTACACACCGATACGGAAGCCGCGAACAAGCGGCGCGCCGCGGGCAAGGCGACGGCCCGCGATCGCATCGAGATGCTGCTCGATGAGGGCTCGTTCGTCGAGCTGGATGTCTTCGCCACACATCGCGCGCACGGCTTCGGGATGGAAGACCGCAAGATCGCCGGCGACGGCGTCGTCGCGGGCTTCGGGGAGATCGATCGCCGCCCCGTCGCCGTCTACGCATACGACGCGACGGTGTACGGAGGCTCGCTCGGCGAGGTGACGGCCGAAAAGATCGTCAAGGTCCAGGAGCTTGCGCTGCGCAACCGTGTTCCGGTCATCGGCATCAACGATTCCGGCGGCGCGCGCATCCAGGAAGGCGTCGTCGCGCTCGCGGGTTACGCGGACATCTTCTATCGCAACGTGCGCTCGTCCGGCGTGATCCCCCAGATCAGCATCATCGCGGGCCCCTGCACGGGCGGTGCGGTCTACTCGCCGGCGATCACCGACTTCATCTTCATCGTCGCCGGCCAGGGTTTCATGTTCATCACCGGGCCCGAGGTCATCAGGGTCGTGACCGGCGAGACCATCAACTTCGACGAGCTAGGCGGCGGCAACGTGCACAACGCGACGTCGGGTGTTGCGCATTTCCTGCCCCAAACCGAGCAGGCGTGCGCGGAGGGTGTCCGCAAGCTGCTCTCGTTCCTCCCCTCATCGAACAACGAACGGCCGCCCTTCGTGCCGACCACCGACGACCTCGAGCGCGCCGACGTGGAGCTGCAGACGATCGTCCCCGAGTCACCGAACAAGCCTTACGACATGCGCGACGTCATCTCTCGCGTGCTCGACAACCGCGAGTTCTTCGAGGTCCAGGCGTTCTTCGCGCCCAACATCGTCGTCGGCCTGGGCCGGCTCGGCGGACACTCTGTCGGCATCGTCGGCAATCAGCCGAAGGTGCTGGCGGGCGCGATCGACATCAACGCGTCTGTGAAGGCGGCGCGGTTCATCCGTTTCTGTGACGCCTTTGGAATCCCGATCATCTCCTTCGTCGACGTCCCGGGATACCTACCGGGTCGCGACCAGGAGCACGGCGGGATCATCCGTCACGGCGCCAAGCTCCTCTACGCCTACGCGGAAGCAACCGTGCCGAAGCTCGCGGTTATCACCCGCAAGAACTACGGCGGCGCCTACACCGTCATGTCGCCGAAGCAGATGGGCGCCGACCTGAACCTGGCATGGCCGACTGCCGAGATCGCCGTGATGGGCCCGGACGCGGCGGTGAACATCATCTACAAGCGAGACCTGGCCGCCGCGCGAGACCCGGCCGCGCGACGCAAGGAGCTGGTCGCCGAATACACGGCCCGGTTCGCGAACCCGTACGTCGCCGCGGAGCGCGGTTACATCGACGACGTGATCGAGCCGAGCCAGACGCGACGCGAGCTGGTGCGGGCGCTCCAGCTCTGCCTGCGCAAGACGGTCGAACGGCCGCCGCGCAAACACGGCAACATCCCCCTCTAGCCTTTCGCGGCGGCGGCCTTCTTGAGGCGCTCGGATGCCTTGCAGTACTCGTCGACTGTGGTGATGAACTCGGCGTGCGACCACGTGAGGGGTGACACCGACAGCGGAGCGCCGGTGTTGGGGTCGAGCTGCTCCGAGAGCAATCCGCCAGGCAGCTGATGTCGGACCACCCAGTCGATGACATCCCGCGCGGGCTTCAAGTCCTCGGCGGCCCTCGCGACCGCGATGTACCACTGGGCGAGCCACATCGTGCAGATGAACCAGGGGTTCCCCGGCACCTTCCTCGTGTCGGACTCAACCTTGAAGTAGTAGTCGTCGGTGTAGCGCGCGATGCCACCGCACTGCGCGCTGTTGGAAAGCTGGGTGGCGATCGTCTGCATGGTCTCCACGATCCGTTTGTCATCGGGTGGGTACATCCCGAAGCGCCACAGCCCGTAGATCGCGCTGTCCAGGACCATGTCGACCGTGACGGACTCGTCGTCCTCGACGGTGATGCGCCGGGGGAAACGGCCTAGCTCGGCGCTGTACAGGTTCTTGTCGGAGGCCTCGCGCAGCCGTTCCACCGCGTCGCGGTAGCGCGCGTGGGCGCCGGCGTCGCCGAACAGGTCCGCGAAGCTGCGCGCCGCGTCGAGCCCGCCCCAGACCGAGCCGACGGTGAACGCATGCACGCCCCAGCGCTCCTCCCAGAGGTCCCACGAGGGCATCGGCAGGCCGTTCCGCTGGTCGACGTAACTCAGCATCCATTCCGCGGCCGGCACCACGAGCGTGGTGTACAGCCCGACCACGAAGTCGAGGTTCTGATGGATCCGGTAGTGCTGCCAGAGCGCCCACAGCACCAGGCCGGTTTCGTCCTCCTGGATCGGCAGGGTGCGCCCACCGTGCGAGTCGACCCACGGGAGCCAGGAGCTCCCGGGATGCCCGTACGGCGTGTACTTGTGCAGGAAGAAGCCTTCATCGACGAGGGATTGCTGGCAGAAGCTGAAGAACTGGCGCGTCGCGTCCTCGTGCCCTGAGCGGTCGAGCGAGTTGGCCACGATTGCGCCGTCGCGGGGCCACGCATAGGCGTACGTGTCTCGCGCGAATTTGGTGATGTCGAAATCGGTTGAGGCGATGACGGCGCCGTGGTTGTCGAGGTGGGTGCGCGCGGTCAGGATGCTGCGTCGGTACAGCTTGGTCACGTCCGCCCCCAGATCGTCGTCGATGTGGCGATGGTCCTTCTCCGACCACACCTGCCAGTAGGTCAGCGTGCGGGCCAGGTAGGTGTCCGGCCCTTTGCCGACGATGAGGTCCTGGCCGAAATCCGTGACCTCGCTGAGCCGCATGCCCATGCAGAGCCAGTGCGTCATCTTGCGCGGCTGGTTGGCGGTGACGCCGCCCAGGTCGAAACCGACGGTGCAGTCGACCGAGCCCTGCTCGATCGGGTTCTTGCCCAGCACGCCATCCTCCGCGTCGACCCACGTGCCTTGCGCGCCGTTTCCCTTCTTGCCGTTGGCCCAGCTGCTGATCCCATAGTCGGCGTCGACCTGGCCGCCCATCAGGAAATAGCGGTCTTCCTTGTAGGCGATCAGCCCACGGTGCCGCGGGTCGTAGAGCACCGTGTTGCCGATGTCGGACCCGTCGATGAACCAGTCGTAGTGGAAGAAGACGCGGCCGACCTTGAAACCCGTCTGCGACGTGACCGTGACGTTGCGGATGAGCCAGTTGCGCGCGAGGTCGATGAAGTCCTCGAACCTGACGCTGATTCCGAGACCGGCATGCCTGAGCGTCACGTCCGTGACCAACGAATCCTCGGCGTATCCGAAATCGCGCTCCCACCCGTCGCCGTCGAGCCAGGCGAACCTGCCGTCGACGAAGAATCCTGCATGGCACAGGTTGCCCATCGTGTGGTTCGAGTCGCCGACGCGCGGGAAGTAGATGTCGCGCAGGGAGTACGTGCCGTCGAAGCCGACGAGCGCGTTGCCGTTACCGATGACGAGGCTTCTTGGCACGACCTGCGCGGCAATCCTAGACGAGGTGGGGCGGTAGGCCGGATTCATTCCGGCCGTCACCCAACGTCGTTGCCAGACGCCTCCCAAACAACAGCTGTCACGGAGGGGGTCCCGCGGGGGAGGCCTGCCTCCCCCGCGCCTTACAATCGCCCCACCGGCGATCCACCACCCAAGGGAGCACAGCGTCCTGGAAACGAACCCTGAAACCACCCGGCCGCCCGTCCGCGTCATTCCCTCCTGGAAGCGGCGGCGCACAGTGGCCGCCCGCCTTCGCTCGGGCGTGCTCGAGCTGATGGTCCCCGCGTCCATGCCCCGCGCCGAGCGCGAGCACTGGGCCGAGGTGATGAGCCACCGGTTCGAGCGACGTGCGCAGCGGGCGCGGCCGAGCGACGAGCGGCTGGAGGAGCGGGCAAGGCGGTTGAACCACCAACATTTCGGCGGCAAGCTGCGCTGGACGTCGATCGGTTTCGCCGAGATGGAACGGCAGTGGGGCAGCTGCACCTTCACGGACGGCGCGATCCGCATCGCACGCCGCGCAGCCACACTCCCTGCCTGGGTGCTCGACTACCTACTGGTCCACGAGCTCGCGCACCTCGTGCACAGCGACCATGGCACCGGCTTCCACGAGCTCGCGGGACGCTATCCGCTGACCGAGCGCGCCAGGGGCTATCTGCTCGCCCTGGACTCTATGGAGTGAGAACTATCTTTGTCGCTTCGCGCTTGTCGAACATCCGGTAGGCCTCCTCCGCGTCCGCCAGCTTCATGCGGTGGCTGATGATCTTTTCCGGGTGCAGCCGCCCGGCGGCGATGAGGTCGAGCAGCGGGCGCATGTACTTCTGCACGTTGCAGCGGCCCGAGCGAAACGTGAGCGCCTTCTCCCACATGTGGTAATAGGGAAAGTCGGCGGTGAACTCGTTGGGCACGCCGACGACCGAGACCGTGCCGCCGCCCCGCACGCACCGGATCGCGGTGTCGACAGTGGCGGTCGATCCGACCGCCTCGATGCTCGAGTCGGCGCCGATGCCGCCGGTCATGGCCGCGATCGCCTCGATGGGGTTGACCTCCGACGCGTTGATCGGCGTGCCACCCAGTTCCTGCGCGAGCTCGAGCCGCGCGTCGACCATGTCGACGACGAAGACGCGCGCCGGGCCGAAGAGTTGAGCGCACATCGTCGCCATCAATCCGACCGGCCCCGCTCCGATGATGGCCACGTTGTCGCCGTAGTGGATCTCCGCCCGCTCGGCCGCGAAGAGGCCGGTGGAGAGGATGTCGCCGACAAAGACGGCCTGCTCGTCAGAGACTTCGCGAGGGATCGGCTCCATCGAGTGGTCGGCCATCGGCACGACGATGTATTCGGCCTGACCGCCGCCGAGTCCGCCGAGCAGCTCGCCGAAACCGAAGGTCGCGAGGTTGACGCACTCGTTGAATGCGCCCTTGCGGCAGAGCGCGCAGTGGCCGCAGGCGACATAGAAGCTCGCGACCACCCGATCCCCGGGCTTGAATCGCTTGACCCCGGGGCCCACCTGTTCGACGACGCCGACGAACTCATGGCCGAGCAGCTCGCCGGCGCTCATCGGGATGCGGCCGTGGTAGGCGTGGAGGTCCGAGCCGCAGATCGCGCCGAGGGTCACTTTGATCAGCGCCTGGTCGTCCCGTGTGAGCGAAGGCTTGGGCACGTCCATGACCTTCACGTCGCCGACACCCTGGTAGGTCGCCGCCTTCACGCGGCGATTGTACGTGCGCTCATAAACAGATCCCCACGAACTCCGAGGCTTCGCCGTGAGTTCGCGGGGGCCCCTAAATTAAGCCCCGTGCGCCTCAAGGGAGCTGTCGTCGTGATCACAGGAGCGTCGAGCGGGATAGGAGCAGCCACAGCGCTCGCCTTCGCCAAGCGCGGCGCGCGGCTCGAGCTCGGGGCCCGCCGTCTGGAAAGGCTCGAATCGATCGCGGAGGGGTGCCGCAAGGCCGGCTCTCCCGACGTCAAAGCGAGGCAGCTCGACGTCGGTGTGAAGGCGCAGGCACGGGCGTTCGTGGCGGCCGCGATTCGCGACCACGAGCGCCTCGACGTCCTGGTCAACAACGCTGGAGTCGGATGGACCGGCCGCGCGTACGAGATGCCCGAGGACAGGGTCGACGAGCTGATCGCGACCAACCTGAAGGGCGTCATCAACACGACGCAATCCGCACTGCCGTGGATGCTCGAGCGCCGTCGCGGGGTGATCATCAACGTCGCGTCGGTGGTGGGGTTCCGGGCCTCGCCTTATTCGGCGGTCTATTCCGCCACCAAACACGGCGTCGTCGGTTTCTCGCACGCCCTGCGCGGCGAGCTTTCCGGCTCCGGGGTCAAGGTGTGCGTGGTCTATCCCGGCGTGACGAGCGGCACCGAGTTCTTGAAGCCCCCCGACCGGCCGACCGGGCTCCAGTACCCCGCGACCTGGGTGGCCAACCTCATCGTTCGCACGGCCCGCTTCCCGCGGCGCGACGCGATGGTCGTGCCGCTGCGCCTCGCGCACCTGGCCGAGCCGGCGTTCGGCGGGCTCATGGACCACGCGCTCGGCGAGATCAGGCGGCGCGGCCTGCCCGACTAGCGTCTACTTCTGCCACGCGTCCAGCATCCGCTGGAGCTGCTGCGCGTTCTTGACCGAGTAGTTGGAGTAGTTGTTGTTCATCAGGGCGTGCACCCTGCTGGCCGACCGCTCCATCTCCTTGATCCGCGGCACCCACTCGGCAAGCTCGGCCTCCTGGTAGTCGTAACGGAAGCGGACGTTGGGCGGCACACCCTTCAGGTCCCAGGTCTCGTGGTTGCGACCGTGGAAGCGGACGACCGCGAGCTTCGAAGAGGTGACCTCGTGGACCTCCGGCATGCTCGTGGCGTGTCCCTCTGGCACGTCGACGGCCACGTAGGGGATGTCGCGCGAGCGCAGAAAGGCAAGCGTTCCGTCCCGATGTCGCGCGTCGAGCCACTCCGGGCGGCGGAACTCGACCGCGACCTGGAATCCGAACATGCGCTCCTGGACCTGCTCGACGTAGGCCAGCGAGCGTGACGAGGGCAGAAACCAGGGTGGGAACTGGAAGAAGACCGCGGCCAGCTTTCCGGCGGCCCGCAGCGGCTCGAGGGCGGCCCTGAACCGCTCCCATGCTTCGTCGAGCAGCTCGTCCGGCAGCTTCTCGAGGTAGATGTTCTTGTTCCGGAGCTCGGGCGGAAGCTCTGCGCGCAGGTCGGGGGGAAGGGACATCGGCTTGGTCGGGTGGTTGGTGAAGAGTGAGAACGACTTGACGTCGAACAGGAATCCAGGCGGCGTCTGCGCCGCCCAGGCCTCGGCGCTGTCCGGTTTCGGTATGCCGTAGTAGGTCGAGTCGACCTCCACCAGCGAGAACTGGGTGGCGTAGAAGCGCAGGCGATCACCGGACGTCTTGACCGACAGGGGATAGAAAAGCTTTGAGTCGATCAGAGACTTGTCGACCCAGCCGGCGATGCCGGTCAGCACGCTCATTCTCGATATATGATCCCGCCGCAGTTGGGCCGCAACATCAGGTACTGGTACACCTACCGGACCGCCGTGGCGGTCGTCATGGCCGTCGTCCTGACAGTCCTGATGTACGGGCTCTATACCCAGCAGGTGCTGTGTGACACGCATCAGCCGAACTGCTACGCGAACGTCACGCTCCACCCGGAAGACCGGCTGTTCAGCCAGTCAGCCCTCGACCCCAACGTGGTCGTGGTCGGGATCGACAACGCGAGCATTAAGGATCTGACCAGGTATCCACTCCCGCGGAACGACTATGCCCTTGCCTTGCGCAACCTGGAAGCAGCCGGCGCGGCGGTGGTGGCCTTCGACGTCAGCCTTCCGGACGAGCGCGGACAGGGTGACGGCGACCTCGCCCAAACCCTGAGCCAGGCCACGATCCCGGTCCTCCTCGCCTACGGCGGCGAGGACCTCATCACGCGCGACGGCAAGCTGGAGCAGACGTCCGCCTCGACGGACCCCGCCGGCGTCGACCAGATACCACTGAAAGCGTTCTGGTGCTCAGACAAGGACGCCCTCGACAACCCAAACACCCCCTGCCGGCAGAGGGACAAGAACGTGTTCTTCGCCTCCACCGACTTCAAACCCGACTCCGACGGGGTGGTGCGCAGGATTCCTATGTTCGTGCAGCCGGCCTGTTACAGCTCGGGCGCGTGCAGCATCGCGACCCTGAACCCGCTCAGCTTCGCGGCCTATCGCGCCTTCGCCCTCGGTACCGACTACGCGACCGGTCCGGTCCTGCAGGAATCGGACGGCCATGCCTCGTTCGGGTCGACGTGGCAGCAGCCGCTTCAGGTCGACGGCACCGGCTCGGCGCTGATCAACTACACCGCCGCTCCCGGCGATTTCAAGAAGGACAAGCGGTACATCAAGTTCAGCGACGCCTATTTCAATTCGTTCTCCTCCGACGCCGTGAAAGGCAAGATCGTGCTGATCGGCGGCTACTACCTGACCGGCTTTCACGATGAGTTCCTGACGCCGGCCGGCAATGGCACCCCAATGCCGGGGGTCGAGATTCACGCCAACGTGGTAGAGATGATGCTGTCGGCCCCGCCCAAGTTCATCGTCCCGGAAGCACCAGCGGTGCTCTTCGCGATCATGCTGCTTCTCGCTCTGGCGACCGCGATTGGCGTGTCGCGCGTCACCGTGCTGTGGGGCTTGGCGGGAACGGCCGCCGCGCTCGTTCTTTTCACGGTTGCCATGTCGGCGCTGTCGGTGTTCAACGGCTGGGTCCCCGATCTCTTCCATCCCTGGCTTGCCATCGCCCTGACCTACACGGGCGTGACCGCGTACCGGTTCCTCTACGAGGACCGCGAGCGGCGGAAGGTGACCGCGCTGTTCGGTCACTACCTGAAACCGGAGATCGTGGCCGAGCTGGCCAAGGACAGGCGCGGGGTCGAAGGCATCATGCGCGGCGGCGTTCGGCGCGACATGACGCTGATGTTCGTCGACATCCGCGGCTTCACGTCAATGTCCGAGTCGATGGCCGCGGCGGACGTGACCGAGGTCGTGCAGATGTACCTCGACCAACTGAGCGGGACCATCTTCACGTGGGACGGCACGATCGACAAATACGTCGGCGACGAGATCATGGCGTTCTGGAACGCACCCCGTGAGCAGGGCAACCACGCATTGCTCGCAGTCAGGTGTGCCTACGACCTGATCAACCGCGCCCCTGAGCTCCAGCAGCGGCTGCTGGAGAAGGGTCTTCCGCCGATCCGCTGGGGCATCGGCATCAACAGCGGACCCGCGGTCGTCGGCAACATGGGTTCGCGCAGCCGCCTCCAGTACACGGCCCTGGGCGACACGGTCAACACAGCGGCGCGGTTCTGCTCGCACGCGCCGGCGTTCCACGTCCTGATCGGCGAGGAAACCTACCAGATGTGCAAGGACTACCTGGCCGTCGACCTTGTGCCCGGCGTGCAGCTGAAGGGGAAATCAGCCGAGAAGTTCCGCATCTACGAGGTCACCGCGATCCGCGAGAATCCCGAGTCGCCGTGGGTCTTGTTCCCCACCCAGATGGCCACGCAGGCTCATCAAACCTATACGGCGCAGTACACGCAGCAGACGGTCATCGCCGCGGGGGAGTCAGGCTCGATCGACATCCTTGTCGGGGACGAGGCGCAGGAGGTGCTGGCGCGCCAGCCCCAATCGCCGAGCTAGTGCAAGTATCCGACCGCCACGAGTCCGGCGCCACCCGCAACCCCAAGAAGCAGGACTAAGAGACTCAGGCAGCTCATCGACTTCTTGGCCGTGGCCTTGACCGGAGGCGTGGGGTTGTAGACGTGATGCATCTGTGGTGCGGCAGCGCCCTGGTGAGCGACCGCGATCCCGATCGGGGTGGCGGGGATTGCGCTGACACGGCTTCCAGCGGACGGGGTCGGCACCATTTGCGACAGGTCGGCGCCTGGCTCGAGGCTTCGCTGCCAGCCCGGGCACATCTGGTCCGCCACGTGCGCGATCGCCGCGTCGAACTCCTGGCCGGTCTGGAAGCGGTCCTCCGGGCGCTTCGCCAGCGACTTGAGGATGATCTGCTCGAGCTCCGGATTGAGACCTGGCCGGAAAACCGACGGAGGCTTGGGCGGCGCCTGCACGTGCTTGGCCATGAGGGTGAACGGCCCGTCCGCCTCGCTTGCGGTGAAGGGCGGCTGGCCCGCGACGAGCTCGTACAGCATGATCCCTGCGGAGTAGAGGTCGCTGCGCCCGTCGACCTTGCTCGACGCGACCTGCTCGGGCGACATGTACTGCGGCGTCCCCACCGTCGTGCCGGTCTTCGTCGCCGTGCCGCCGACGGCGGAATCGTCGGTCAGCCGCGCGATGCCAAAGTCCGCGACCTTCACCATGCCCTCGTCGGAGATGAGCACGTTCTCGGGCTTCATGTCGCGATGCACGATGGCGTGGCGATGGGCGTAGTCGAGCGCCTGCAGCACCCCGTGCATGACCGCGAAGACCTGGGGCGGCGGGATCGGGCTCTGGTTGATCCACTCGCGCAGGGAGCGGCCCCGCACAAACTCCAGGACCAGGTAGTTGATGCTGCCCATCAGCTCCATGTCGTGGACCTGGACGAGGTTGGGATGGCTCGTGCGGGCCATGACCTGCGCCTCCTGGAGGAAGCGCTTCAGGGCCGTCGGGTCTGAGGCCGCGGACGGGATGAGCTCCTTGATCGCGACCTCTCGGCCGAGTCCGGGCTGCTCGGCGAGGTAGACGGCACCCATGCCGCCGCGTCCCAGCTCGCCTTTGACCCGGTACTTGCCGATGTACCGCTCACCCGGGATGCGGGGCGGCGTGGTGATCGAGGCGACCGACGGCGGGGGCATGGTCGGGGGAGGCACCGGGATGAGGCGCATCGTCGCCGCCAGGTCTTGGGCCGCGGGCGGGGATTGGGCCCCGCCGGCCTGGTCTGGTGTTGGCGCCCACGGTGGGGTGGACGGCTCTGGCGCCCCCGGTTGACCGGAGTCGGTCATCTCCGAGCGAGCCTACCAGAGTCTTTCCACAACCCCGCAAGAACTCGAATCAGGTATGGCGTTTTGGCGTCACTGCTTCCATAATCTGCCCGCAGCAGCCAGCCAACAGGAGGAGATTGCTAAATGTCGCAGATGCCGCCACCGCCCCCGAGCCAGCCGGCTCCCATGCCGAGCGCCGGAGGAGGGAACAAGAATCTCTACACGATCCTCGCATGGGCCTTGCTTCCGCCGATCGGCAGCATCATCTTCCTTTTTGTCGGCAAGGACGACCCCGACGTCAAGTACAACGCGGCCCAGGCATTCGTCATCCACGGCGCCGCTTTTGTCGTCTGGCTGATCCTTCGAATCCTCGCCCAGATCAGCCTGTTCTTCGGTTTCGTCATTCTTATCTGGCTTCTGATCTGGTTCCTCATCTGGCTCGTCGGCTTGATCGTCGCCCTCCAGGCCGGCGGCAGGCGCGTCAACTTCCCCGTGCTCGGACCAATGGCACAGCAGTACGTGCCGATGGTCGAGGGCTGGGCCAAGTAGCCGTCCGTTTTCACTGACTCGAAAGGCCCCGCTCCGGCGGGGCCTTCTCTTTTTATTCGGGCGAGAGCTGCTCCAGCGCCCGCTCGATTCCCGCGGTCAGCTCGTCGCGCTCCTCGCGAAGCTGGGTCACCTCGGCCCGCGCTGAGGCGAGCTGGTAGCGGAGCCGCTCGATCTCGTCCTGCAGCTCGCGCAGCCTCGGATCGGGTCCACCCGAGCTCGACTGCTGCGCATCGGCCAGCTCGATCTTCAGCCGCTCGACCGCGACTTTGAGCTCTCGCCGTTCGGCAAGGAGCTGCTGGACGAGCGATTCAGACGGCTTTGTCGGCTCTTTCGACATACCGGCAGAGCCCGGGCTGAAACTCCCGAAGCCGGAGGTGCTCCATCTCGCCGCGCAGGAAGCGAGCCTTGACCTCGAGGCTCCTGATGCCTTTGATCGTCTCGAAAGGGAACCGGTAGAGCTTTCCGGAATCGACGAGCAGGCAGAGAGCCAGCTGCTCCCCGTCCTTCTCGATCACGTGCTTGTAGCACGGCACTGTGCGCCGCGCGACCTCCATCTTCTTGAAGCCGCCGACCTTCCCGGCGAGCACGTCGATGGGACTGCGCATGCGCTGAATCCTAGTTCAGCAGGGTCAGCTGTTCTGGGGGAGGCGGTGGTTTCAGGATCACTCGGCGGCGGTCGGAGACGCCGTGCCGCGAGCGAAGCCGCCCAATCTCATGCATCGTCTTGTCGCCGAACGACGGCGGAAGGTAGGCACGGTTTCGGTATGCGTCTTCATAGCGCGGGACCAGCTCCGGCCAGTGCCTCGCGAGCACGGACATGAAGTGCTCGCGGGTCCCGTCTTTGAGGTGCAGCAAGCCGGCCCAAAGGCCTGTCGCACCGGCGGCTCGGGCCGCCTTGACCACCGCCTCGAGCTGGTCCGGCCTGTCCGAGAGGCCGGGCAGGATCGGGGCCATGCCGACGCCGACGTCGACTCCTGCCGTGACCAGCTTCTCGATGGCCCGGAGACGCTGCCGCGGGTGGGCGGTGCCGGGCTCGGTCTTGCGCCAGACCTCGTCGTCCACCGTTGGGATGCTGAAGGTGATGTGCAGATCGGCCCGTCGCCCGAGGTCCGTCAGCACGTCGATGTCGCGCACGATCATGGGACCACGCGTGATCATCGCGGACGGATTCGCGAAGTCACGGAGCGCCTCGAGGCATTGCCGTGTCAAGCGGTAGCGGCCTTCGGCCGGCTGGTAGGGGTCGGTCGCGGCGCCGATGACGACGGTCTCCCTCTTCCACGAGCGCCGGGCGAGCTCACCGCGCAGTACCCCGCCGACATTCACCTTGACCCGGACCGTGCGGCCGTAGCGGTCGTCGGAGGGGCGGTCGGCGCGCAGCTCGAACGCCCTCACATAGCAAAAGGCGCAGCGGTGCTCGCAGCCTGTGTAGGGGTTGAGCGTCCAGGCGAAGCCCATGTTCTTGACGGGGTTGAGGGCCGACTTGCACTGGACCTCGAGGTATTCGACGTCAGCCAGCCGCGGCTCGGGGGCTCCCATCCGGTCATGGTAGAACATATGTTCGCTTCTTAACAAGCTGGGTTGGCGCGGCTTTTTTCGAGAGGTTGAATTGGGCCAGGAGTGCCGGTGGGGGTGGGACCGGAGGGAAGGGTGGGACCCGCTAGGGTTGCGTCTTCGCGCGGGGGCGGCGGTTGGGGCGGACCCGCGATGAAGGGCAGAAGTCGTTGAGCACGCACTCCTCGCACCTCGGCCGCCGCGCTACGCACACCCGGCGCCCGTGCAGGATCAGCCGCAGCGACAGCGCGGTCCACTCCTCCTTGGGCACCATGCGGCACACCTGGTATTCGATCTTCACGGGATCCCTCGTCCTCACCAGCCCAAGCAGGTTCGTCAGCCGGATCACGTGCGTGTCGACCGCAAACCCGGGCACGCCGAACCCAGCGCCGAGAATGACGTTCGCGGTCTTGCGCCCAATCCCCGGGATCTTGATCAGCTCGTCCATGGTCTTCGGCACCTCGCCGGCGAACACCTCGACCAGCGCGCGGCTCGCCGCGATGATCCTTTTGGTCTTGGCGCGGAAGAACCCCGTCGGCTTGATCAACTTTTCGACCTCCGCCGGGTCGGCCGCGGCGAGATCAAGCGGTGTCGGGTAGCGCCGAAACAGCTCGGGCGTGACCAGGTTGACGGAGCGGTCGGTCGTCTGGGCCGAAAGGATGGTCGCGATCAGGAGCTGAAACGGGGTCTCGTGCACAAGCTCCGTCACCGCCGGATAGAGCTCGCGCAGCCTCTCGACCGTCAGCTTCGCCCTGGTCCTCGCGCCGCGCGGAGGCGCGGGCGTCATCCACGACTTCTTTTTTGTCTTAGGAGCCAAGCAACCTGCGCGTGACCGCCGCGACCTGCGCGCCATCGGCGCGGCCGGCCAGCCTCGCCGTCGCCGCCTTCATGACGGCCCCGAAACCCTTCGGACCGTCGGGCTTCACCTCGGCGATCGCCGCCCGGACCTCCGCCTCGATCTCCTGCTCGCTCATGGGGGCGGGCAGGAAGCGCCGAAGCACCTCCATCTCCGCTTGCTCACGACGTGCGGACTCCTCGCGCCCCGCCTTCTGGTAGACCTCGATCGCCTCTTCGCGCCGCTTGACCTCCTTGCGTGCGGCGCGCACGACAAGGTCGTCGTCGATCTTTCCGCCGGCCCCGCCTTCCTTGCTCGCCCGCACCAACTCGCTCTTGAGCAGCGATAAAGTGCTCAAAGCGATCTCGTCGCGGCGCATCCGGGCGTCGACCATCTCCGATTGAATGCGGTCGTAAAGCGTCATTCGGGCGATTGTAAGCATGGACCGATCCCCGATAATCTGGCGCCTATGGGGTACGTGGTGGCCGGGCCTCTGGTGGCGATCGTCGGCATCGTGGCGATCTTTTTCGTGTTGCGCCGCAAATCCGTCGACAAGCGCTCGATGTACTCCGCGCGGCGATCGCAGATCGAACACAAGGTGCGAGCGGCAAGGCAGCGGACGCTCGCGCCACACGGCCACGTCGAGAAACTCGCTGAACCCGCGCCCGGGGCATCGACCGCCCAGGCTATGCCACAGCCGACGGTGACCTGGGAGAGACCCGCTTACGAACCGCCGCCGGTCGCGCCCCCGCCGCCTGCTCCGCCCTCACAGGAGCCGGCAGCGCAACCGCCATGGGAGACACCGAGCGCGCCGGCGCCCGCTCCTAGCAGCTTTGACTTTCCCGCCACCACCGACCCTTACCGCGTGCCGACGGCGGAGCCCTTCCGGCCGGCTCCGGAGCCGACGCCCCGTCCATCTCCGAGCGAGCCCGCCTGGACGCCCGCTCCACAACCCGCCGAGCCGCTCGCGCCCGCCGAGCGGGTGCAGCCCGCGGCCGCGGCATCCTCCACCTCCGCCGCGTCCGCGACAGGCTCCGGCTCGTGGTCCGTGGTCAGCACCTCCAAGGATTCCTCCGTCACCGCCGAAAAGGGCGGCAAGAGGAAGAAGGGCGGCGATCCCGGGTCGACCTCCTCGTGGCAGCTCGCGTCAGGCGAGGCGCCCGATTTGGATGCGGAGGACGACGGCGAAGTCAAGACGATGAACCGCACGGTCGTCGCGGTCGCTCAGTACGCCGTGCTCGTGGTGGGCCTCGTGATGGTGCTCATCGGTGTGCTCGTCATGGTCGCCAACTCGCATGTCACCTAGCGGAGCTCGAGGACAGCGCGAGCCAACGCAACGCCCCCATCCCGCATCACCGTGTCGCGGATGATCACGCGGTAGCCCATCGATTCGATCTGTCCCGCAAGCTCGCGGTCGCGCTCGTCCACCACAAAGGCACCAGCGATGTCGCGATAGAGACGTGCCACCTCGGGCGGGCTCGGCTCCTGTCCCAAGGCTCGCATCATCTCGACCGTCGGGCCCTTGAGCGCCGCTCCCGCCACGATCGGCGTGACCGCGACGGTGCGGTCGCGCCGCAGGTGATCGCGCATCAGCGCGAGGATCGGTCCGATCGAGATCAATGGATTGGACGGGCCGATGATCACGAGATCTGCCGCGTGCAGCGCCGCCACCGCCTCGGGCGCTGGAGTCGCGGAGTCGATGCCGGCGAAGTTCACCGCGCGCAACCGTGGCTTGAGCTTCTCGCGCACGTAATACTCCTGGAATGACAGCTCGCCCGAGTCGGTGGTGAAGCGCGTCCTCACCGGGTTGTTCGTCATCGGGAGCACCCGGGCGGTGACACCGGACCGGCGGCACAGCTCCAAAGACGTCTCCGTGAGCGAGCAGCCGCGGTGCACCATCTCGGTGCGCACCAGGTGGGTCGCGAAATCCCGGTCGCCAATCCGAAACCACGTTTGCGTGCTCTCGCCGAGCCTGCCAAGCGCCGCCAGGACCTCGAACGTGTCGTCCTTGAGTCCGTAACCCGCCGCCTCGTTGAACACGCCCGCGAGGCGATAGATGACGGCGTCGACGTCGGGGGAGACGAGGAGCCCCCAGAACTCGTCGTCGTCCGCGGTGTTGGCGATGACTGTCAGCCCCACGTGGGGCGCGACCGTCTGGATTCCGGCGGCCAGCGCGGCGCCGCCGGTCCCGCCGGCCAGCACGACGACGTTCACCGGAACAGGTCCTCCGCCTCTGGACGGATGAGGTCTCGTCCCGTCCCTTCGCCTCGCACCTCGAGCCCACGCACGATGACCACCGGGGCGCGCTCGGTCTTCCCCATCACGACGCCCGCCGCGGCTGCGATTTCGTCGGCGAGTGCGAGCACGGTCGCATGGAGGGACTTGCCGGCGTCGTCGACCGTGCCGCGGAGGTCGAGCACGGCGGGCAGGCCGGCGACGCCGAGCGCCACGTTGACGATGCCGATCCTCCAGGGACGGCCGAACGTGTCCGAGACGATCACCCCGACCTCATGGCCGCCGAGCTCGTGGATCCGCCGGCGCAAGCGGATCGCGCTTGCATCCGGGTCGGCCGGCAGCAGCGCCAGCATGTTTTCACCAGGGATGTTGGAGTGATCGACGCCCGCGTTCGCGGCGACGTAGCCATGCCTGGTCTCGGTGATGAGCACCCTGTCCGAGCGCAGGACGCGGACGCTCTCGTCGAGGACGACCTGCACGATTCGCGGGTCGGGATTGGCGATCAACCGACCCGCGATCTCGATCGCCTCCTTGCTCGCCTTGACCGATCCGAGGTCGACGAGGCGGCCTTCAGATTTCGAGACGACCTTTTGTGCCACCACAACAACGTCGCCGGCCTGAAACGTAGCCCGCGCGCAGATGAGGGCGGCCAGGTCGTCGCCGGGCCGCACCTCGGGCAGGCCCTCGACCCCGATCAGCTCGACCCGCTTCACACTGCGCGGCTGAGTCTGGTGAGGTCGGACGGCTCGTCGAGGTCGAGCGCCATAGCGTCGGAGTGGTGGACGATGAAATCGACCCCCTTGGGCTCGGCGTCCTCGCGGAATTTCGCGAGCGAGTCATCACCGAAGTGCAGGCCGATCGCCTGCGGGGGTCGAAGATAGAGCGCGTTGGTGCCCCCGCGTCCGATCGCCGGCACCGCGACGACGGCTGGAGACCGCCTGCGCCCGGCGAAGTCGATCAGCTCGCGCACCGCATCGGCGGTTACGAGCGGCAGATCGCTCGAAAGGAGCAGCACAGCATCGGCTCCTCCCCGCACCGCCCGGGCGATGCCGCGTCTTGCGGCGATGTTCTGCCCTTCCTCGTTCGGCTCGAGCAGGACCTCTGCTCCCCAGAGCTCCGCCATCTTGGCGACCCTCTCACTGCCGGCCACCACCAGCACGTGGTCGCCAGCCGATGCCGCGCGCACGGCAAGGCGCGCGTTGCGGCGGGCCAGGGCGCGCCGCGACCGAGGTGCCAACGCCGGGCTCAGCCGCTGCTTCGCGGATCCGAAATCCTTGATCAGGACGACGACCCAGGTGTTCACCCCCACTGCTTGCGAATCCTCGGCAGGATCTGCGAACCGTACAGGTCGAGAAACCGCGCTTGTCCGTCGCCGGGCGCGTGGAAGACGAGATGGTTGAACCCGAGCTCGAGGTAGGGACGGAGCTGCTCGATGTGCTCGTCAGGATCGCATGACACAAGCCAGCGCCGGTAGGCCACGTCCTCGACCGTTTTGGCGAGGCGCTCCATCTCGCGCGGGTCGTCGACGCCGGCCTTCGCCTCGGCCGGCAGCGCAAGCGCGGCCCAGATCTTCGTGTCCTCCATCGCGCGGTCGCGGTCGGTGTCGTAGGAAACCTTGATCTCGATCATCTTGTCGAGGTCCGCCGCATCGCGCCCTGATTCCTTGGCCCCATCACTGAACGACGGGAGCAACTGTTCCGAATAGAGCTCCATTCCCTTGCCCGAGGTGCAGATGAGCCCGTCGCTCGCACGCCCGGCGTACTTGGCCACCTGGGGTCCGCCGGCCCCGACGTAGATCGGAACAGGCCTGTCCGGGCGGTCGTAGATCGTCGCGTTGCGCGTGTGGTAGAACTCGCCGTCGAACGTCACCGATTGCTCGGTCCACAGCTGTTTGATCAACCGGACCGCCTCGCGCAGCCGAGCGAATCGCTCGCGATTGTCCGGCCACTGAAACCCGAGCGCCCCTTCGTTCAGATGCTCCCCAGTGCCGACGCCGAGAATCATGCGACCAGGGAACAGCACGCCGAGCGTACCGAACGCCTGCGCCACCAGCGCGGGGTGATAGCGAAAGGTGGGCGTGTTCACCGAGGTGCCGAGCGCGACCTTCTTGGTTCGCTCTCCTGTCGCGGCGAGCCAGGCCAACGCGAACGGCGCGTGACCGTCGGAGTGCCTCCACGGCTGGAAGTGATCGCTGACGAAGACGGAGTCGAATCCATTGGCTTCGGCTGCGACCGCGAAATCGAGGAGCTCGCGCGGACCGAACTGCTCGGCCGACGCTTTGTATCCGAGACGCAGTCGAGGACTCAAGCTACGGCCGCTTGAAATAGCGGCCCCAGCTGAAGGCGACGCCGCTGATCGCCGCCGCGACCAGCACGACGAGGAGGGCGATCAGGCTGTGGCTGTCGAACGTGGCGACCGCGCCCGCGGTCAGCAGCGCGAACACTCCCACGCCGATCACGATCATGACCACGAGCACGACGGCGCGGTGGAGCTTCATGGTCTCCGCTAGCTTACCGAGCATGGCCGAAGCGCAAATCCTGCGGCTCGGGTCGGTCAGCTCGACTCAGGACGTCGCTCGCGCCCTGCCGCTCGGCTCGATCGTGATCGCCGATCACCAGACCGCCGGCAGGGGTAGGCTCGACCGCCGCTGGGATGCGCCAGCCGGCGCAGCCTTGCTCGTGTCCTTCGTGCTCGAGGCAAATCCCCTCCTCAGCCTGGCGTTGGGCATAGCCGCGGCGGAGGCGTGCGGCCCGAACGTGCGGTTGAAGTGGCCGAACGACCTTCTGCTCGAGGGCAAGAAGCTCGGCGGCATCCTCGTCGAAACGACGCGCGAGAAGGCGATCTGCGGGTTGGGCGTCAACCTGACGTGGGCGCCCCAAGGCGCGGCCCGCCTCGATCAGCCGCGCGACGAGCTGTTTGCCCGGGTTCGCGCCGGGATCCAGACGTGGACCTCGAGCGAGCCCGAGGCGGTGCTCGCTCGCTGGCGCGAGCTGTCGGCGACGCTGGGCCGCCGGGTCCGCATCGAGGTCTCAGGCAAGGCGGTCGAGGGCATCGCGCAGGACATCGGCCCGCACGGCGAGCTGATCATCGACGGGACGCCTTTCGTCGCCGGGAGCGTAACGCACCTATGAGCTGGAGGATCTCGGGGAGGACCTCGCCCGAGCGGCCGTGGATCACAACCTCGGCCAGCCCATCGAACGGCGCCGGCTCGGCGTTGACCACGATCAGGCGCCCACCGGAACGCACTGCGACCACAGGAATCTCGGCCGCCGGGTAGACCACGAGCGAGGAGCCCACGACCAGCATCACGTCCGAGTTGCGCGCGAGCTCAAACGCCTCCTGCACCGCAGCCTGCGGCATGGGCTCGCCGAAAAGCACAACCGTGGGTTTCAGCCTCGCGTGGCCGCAAACCCTGCAACGGGGCGGCATCTCGACGTCGAGTCGCGACTGAACCTCGGACCGCGGCTCCCGCGCGCCGCAATCGAGGCACTGCACCATCCGGCCCGACCCGTGCAGCTCGATGACGCGCTTGGTGCCGGCGTCCTGATGCAGCCCGTCGGTGTTCTGGGTGAGGACCGCGATCAGGTGCCCGGCCTCCTCCATCTCCGCCAGGGCGAGATGGCCGGGATTGGGTTTGGCGGCAAGCGCCACGCGTCCCCGTTCGCGCGAGACCGTCCAGTAGGCCGCGGGATCGGCCAGGAAGCTGTCGATCGACGACACCTTGATCGGGTCGTACTTCTTCCACAGTCCGCCCTCGCCGCGAAAGGTCGGGATGCCGCTCTCCGCTGAGACACCCGCCCCTGTCAGAGCGACACCGCGCATCGCCGACGCGAGAAGCTCGGCCGCGCGTTGGATAGGCGCGATCGTCATGCCAAGACGGACTGGGTGGTGTACAGCTGCTTCTTGGCCGAGTACGCGGCGATGGCCGCGTCGCTAGGGATCGGCACCCACGGCGATGCCTTGTCCTCGCGGATCGCAGTCACCTTGAGCACGCGAAATGTCTCGGCCGACTTGCCCTTGAGCTGCATGCCGGGCAGCTCGTCGACCGCGATGTAATCGGCGCACGCCTGGTACGTCGGCCACCCGATCAGGATGTCGAAGGCGGCCGCGGCGCTGCAGAAACGCGCGCTGGTGTTGATCGTGTCGCCGAGGGCCGTGTACTGCAGCCGTTCCTGACTGCCCATGTTGCCGACAACCGCGAAACCCGTGTTCACGCCGATGCCCCAGCCGATCGGCGGCAGTCCGCGGGCAGCGAGCTTTGCCTGCAAGTCCGGCGCGCCCTTGACCAGGTCATAAGCGCAGCGGACGGCAAGCAGCGCGTGACCCGGCTGCGGCAGCGGCACGTTCCACAACGCCATGACCTCGTCTCCGACGTACTTGTCGATGAGGCCGTCCCATTTCAAGATCAGCTTGCTCATTTCCTCGAGATAGTCCTGGATCACGGCGAGCACGTCGTCCGCCCGCATCGTCTCGGACATCGCAGTGAATCCGCGAATGTCCACGAACAGGGCTGAGAGCTCGCGGCGTTCGCCCTTCGAAATCAGGTCGTCGATGGACCGCGTCGCAGCCAGCTGCCTTGCGATGCGCGGGTCGATGTACTGGCCGAAGATGCGCTCCACCTTCCGACGTTCGCGTTCCTCGAGAACGTACCGCGCACCGAGCGAAAACGTCGCGGCGAGCGCGATCGCGGCGGGCGCATAGAGAGGATCTGCGACGTAGTTGTTTTGGCCCAGCACGTAGATGAACAGGTAGTAGGAGACGAGCACCGCCACTGTCAGCATCATCCCGGCGCGGAAAGAGAGGAGGTAAACGATCAAGCCGATGACCGCGGCAAGGACTAGCACTGCGAGTTGGAGGGAAACCTGTGGCTGGAGGTGCAAGTACCGGTCGTTGAGCACCGTGCTCATCGCGTCCGCCTGGATGCGGTATCCATAGTTCTGGGTGTCGAG
>DATNMQ010000016.1:0-2500 GCA_035602465.1 Candidatus Sulfotelmatobacter sp.
ATCCTTAAAACGTTCCGGCGCCGGCGCGGGATGCGGCCGTCCGGGCCCTCGGCGTCCCGCCATCGCGGTGGGCGGGCTGCGAGTGTCCTTCGACAGGCTCAGGATGGCAGAGGAGAAACGTTCACGGGGTGTCGCTCTACCGAACCTGGCGGCCACGGACGTTTGCCGATCTGGTCGGCCAGGACGCGGTGGTCAAAACGCTCACGACCGCCCTCGAGACGGGCCGGTTGGCGCACGCGTACCTGTTTTCGGGGCCCCGCGGTTCCGGCAAGACGTCGGCTGCGAAGATTCTCGCGCGCTGCATCGAGTGCGTCAACGGGCCGACGGCCGATCCGGACAACACCTGTGAAAACTGCCGCGCGATCCTCGATGGGACCGCGCTCGACGTGCTCGAGATCGACGCGGCGTCGAACCGCGGCATCGACGACGTGCGCGACCTGCGCGAGAAGGTCAACCTCGCGCCCGCGCGCGGACCCTACAAGGTCTACATCATCGACGAGGCGCACGGCCTCACCGGCGACGCGTTCAACGCTCTGTTGAAGACTTTGGAGGAGCCGCCGCCGCACGCGGTCTTCGTGATGTGCACGACCGACGCGCAGAAGATGCCGCTGACCGTGATCGGGCGGTGCCAGCATTTCGTCTTCCGGCGGCACAGCGAGGACCAGATCGTTTCCCGCCTGACGCACATCGCTTCCGCTGAGCAGGTTTCGGTCGATGCCGACGCGATGCGGTTGATCGCGCGCACGGCGCAGGGGTCGATGCGTGACGCGGTCGGTCTGCTGGACCAGCTGGTGCCTCTGGCGTCGGGTCCGATCTCACTCGAGTCGGCGCGGTCGCTGCTGGGCATCGCGGACCCCCGCATGCTCGACGGGCTGCTCGACCACGTGCTCTCGGGGGAGGCGAGCGAGGCGCTGGCGGAGCTGAACGGCGTGTACGCGGCGGGCGCCGAGCTGCGGCAGGTGGTGCGGGGGTTGATGGAGGGGTGTCGCGACCGGCTGCTCGCCGCACTCGACAAACACGACCACTCGTCCGCGCGCCGGCTGTCCGCGGTGCTCGATGCGCTGCTGCATCTCGACGGGGAGGTGCGGCGGCACGCCGAGCCGCGGTTCCTGGTGGAGGCGACTCTGGCCCGTCTTGCGGTCGAGCTGGGGACGGGCGCGGTCGTGACCCAATCTTCGACGCAGCCCATGGTTGTCAGCGAGCCAATGCCCCCACCCGATGCGGTTCCCGCGTCGCCCTCCCCGGCTCGCGGGGAGGTCAAGATTTCCGTCCCCTTAGCGAGTGGGGAGGTCAAGGGGTGGACGGAGGTGCTCGAGAAGTTGAATCGCACGGTGCGCGCGGTTTATCTCGATGCGCAGCCGGAGGTCGACGGGTCGACGCTCACCCTGTGGTTCCGCTACGGGTTCCATCACAAAAAGGCGCAGGAGCAGTCACCGCAGCTGGTCCCGCTCGTGCGGGCCTGGTTGGGCGACGACACGAAGATCGAGTATCGCCTCCGCGAAACCGAAGGCACGAGGCCGGCGTCGCGACCCGCGAGCCCGGAGGATGATCCGTTCGTGAGGGAGGTCGTGCGACGCTTCGACGGTCGGGTGACGAGGGTTAAGGAGGTCTCGGAGTGAAGGATCCGATGAAGATGCTGCGGCAGGTCCAGCAGATGCAGGGCCGCATGGCCCAGCTGCAGAAGGATCTCGAAACGGACACGGTTACGGCGACCGCGGGCGGCGGAGCCGTGACGGTGGTCGCCACCGGCACGCAAAAGCTCTTGTCGGTGCGAATCGACCCCGAGGCGGCGGGCGACGCCGAGATGCTGCAGGACCTCGTCGTCGCGGCGGTCAACGAGGCGATGGAAAAGTCGAAGCAGATGGCGTCGGACAAGATGCAGGCGCTGACGTCCGGCCTGGGTCTGCCGCCCGGTCTCCTCTAGAGCCGCATGCCGCAGCTCCCCGAACCGCTGGAGCGGCTCATCCAGGAGCTGTCGCGGCTGCCCGGCATCGGTCCGAAGACGGCCCAGCGCCTGGCCTTCCACCTGCTGCGCGTGGACCGCGTGCGCGCGGATTCCCTGGCGCGGGCGATCGAGGAGGTCAAGGACCGCATCGGCTACTGCGAGCGCTGCTACAACATCGCCGAGGGCAGCCTGTGCGCGATCTGCCTGTCGCCGCGGCGCGACGCGTCGGTCCTGTGCGTCGTGGAGTCGGCATTCGACGTGCTGGCGATCGAGCGGACGGCGGAGTTCAGCGGGCTGTACTTCGTCCTCCACGGGGTGATCTCGCCGATCGACGGCATCGGGCCGGAGCAGATCCACGTCCAGCAGCTGCTGGACCGGGTCCGCGAGGAGGGCATCGCCGAGGTGATCGTGGCCACCGACGCGGACATCGAGGGCGAGGCGACGGCGGTCTACCTCCAGCGGGCCCTTTCGCCTCTGGGGGTCCAGGTGACCCGGCCGGCCCACGGCCTGCCTGTGGGTGGCGACCTCGAGTACGCGGACGAGCTGACCCTGGCC
>DATNMQ010000021.1:0-2153 GCA_035602465.1 Candidatus Sulfotelmatobacter sp.
GACGCGAACGCTGGCGGTCACTCGTTATCCGTCGCGGTTGCGCCCGGGCTGGCTCGGCGACCTGCAAGCGTTCGACGGAGACCTCGATCTCGCCCTCCACGTCCAGCCCAACACCGGCCCCGCCGTCATGTCGTTCCTCGAGCGCCGCATCAGCGAGCTGACCTCGACAGTCCACCTCAGCGAGGATCACGGTGGTCGAGCCGATCCCTATCGCCGGGCAGCGCTGCACGACGCGGTCGAGCTTCAGGACCGCATCGCGCAAGGTTCGGAGCGCCTCTTCGACGTCTCGCTCTATCTGACCGTGTGGGCCGACGGAGCCGACGACCTCGACGCCGCGACACGCCGGTTGGAGGCGCTGTTCGGGACCCGACTCATCCACACGCGCCGGCTGCTCTTCCAGATGCGTCCGGGGCTGATATCCACGCTTCCGATCGGCATCGACGCAGTGGCGGTGCGACGGATGCTCTCGACGACCGCGCTGTCGGCGACTTTCCCGTTCGCCGGCGGCGATCTGCCGACCGGCTCGGGTCTGCTCTACGGCATCAACACCGCGACGCGAAGCCCGGTGATCGTCGATCGCTTCGCGCTCGAGAACCACAACGCGGTCGTCTTCGCGACCAGCGGCGCGGGCAAGTCGTTCCTGGTCAAGGTCGAGCTGGCTCGTGCCATTCTCGCCGGGACTCGGGTCATCGTCATCGACCCCGAGGGCGAGTACGCCCGCCTGGTGGCATCACTCGGGGGCGAGGTGATCGCAATCCGGCCAGGCTCGCAGGCTGGGTTGGACCCGTTCGCGGTCACCAACACGAGCCCTGGTGCGCTCACCACGCGGATCGCGACTCTGACCACGTTCTTGGACCTGCTGGCCGGCCCTTTGGGGCCGCGCCAGCGGGCGGAGGTCGAGGACGCGATCTCGCTCGCCTTCGCGAAGGCCGGGTTCGCCGACGGGGAGTCAGTCGACGACCTCACTTGGCCGCGACTCGCTGATGTGGCGGCGCGCCTTCGCACCAACCGTGCGACCGAGGACATCGCAGTTCGTCTCGAGCGGTACGTCGGTGGTGCAGGCCGCTGGTTATTCAACCAATCCGCCGCCGCGGCCTCGACGAGCACCGGAAGCGCGGCATACGTCCTTGCCGGCCTTCCGGAGGAGGAGCGGACGCCGGCGATGTTCCTGGTCCTCGACCGCGTCTGGTCGAGGCTCGCCGACTCCATGCAGCCGACGCTGGTCGTGGTCGACGAGGCCTGGTGGCTGATGCGCCACCGCGAGACCGCGGCCTTCCTCTTTCGGCTGGTCAAGACCTCGCGCAAACGCCGGGCCGGACTGACCCTGATCACGCAGGACGTGGGCGACGTGCTCGCCAGCCCGGACGGCGAGCCGATGATCGCCAACTCGGCGCTCCAGATCCTGATGAAGCAGGCGCCGCAGGCGATTCCGCGCCTGGCCGAGCTCTTCCGTCTCACGCCGGCCGAACAGTCCTGGCTGCTCAACGCGCAGCGCGGTGAGGGGCTACTGGTGGCGCGAGGCAAGCGGGTGCCGTTCCAGGTGATCGCGACCGACGAGGAGTCACGCCTGATCGAGGGCAACGAGAGCCGCACATGAAAATCCTGTTCTCCGCTCTCCTGCTCCTCGTCACCTTTCCGGCGCTGGTGGGCACCGCGGCAGCGACTGTCGCCTCCGCGCCCCACCCCGCGCCGGCTGTCCGGCTCTTTTCGTCGGTGCCGGCGGACGGCTTCCCGGACCGCTTCCCATATGGCCAGTGCACCTGGTGGGCGGCCTACAACCGGCACGTCACCTGGAACGGCAACGCGGCTGACTGGCTTGCGAACGCTTCTGCACAGGGATTCCACACCCAACCCACACCCAGCGTCGGCGCGATCGCCGTCTACCGACGCGCCGCCCCCTACAGCGCCCTCTACGGCCACGTCGCCGTCGTGATCGGGGTCGGCCCCGGCACCTACACCGTCAGCGAAATGAACGTCATCGGCTGGGGCCAGGTCAGTACGCGAAGAGTCGCGTGGCCGGACCCGCACATCGAAGGCTTCATCCCACTCCAGGAGGACCACCAATGATTGCCCGACTCCACATCGTCGCGGAACTGGTCTTGATCGTCTCGGTCGGAATCGCTGTTTGCGTCGCGGTTCTGCGCGAGCGCGAG
>DATNMQ010000029.1:0-1510 GCA_035602465.1 Candidatus Sulfotelmatobacter sp.
TCGAGGAACGACATGACGGCGGGGCCGGTGTTGGGCTGGACGTGGAGGGCGAGATCGAGGTCTCCGTCGAACGCTTGCAGGTCGCCGAGCCAGCCCGGGCGCAACCGCGACGGATAACGAGTGACCGCCAGCGTTCGCGTCCACCGCTCGCTGACCGACAGCGACGAGGGCCGCTCGGCGAGGGCGGCCGGCGCGATGAGCCCTGGCAGGTCGTGGAGGTCGTCGTCATCGGCGATCGGCTGCACCGAGGACACCGGGTTGAGTGCCCGCCGGAAAAGATCGGCGAGCTCGCGGCCGCCAAGTCGACGGGGCTCGAGGTCGAGCCGGCGGAGGCATTCCGTGACCCAGCTGACCCGCTGGTCCAGGATCTCGAGATCGCCCGCTCCATTGCTGGTCCGGCGACGGCGGTCGGGCGCCTGCCCTGGCAACACGACGAAGAAGCGACGGTCGAGTATCCGGCGACGACCGGCGAGGTCCTCCACCATCCGCCGGTAGGACTCGCCCAGGGCAGCAAGTGCCGGACGGTCGGTGGCGGCGGGGGAGAGGAGCGCGGACGGCGCCAGCTCGCGTGTGCGGATGACGACCTGCAGCGGGTGCGGCAGAGAATTGAGGAGCGAGGCCCAGCCATCGACGACGGCGCGCTGCTCGGCCTCGCCCTTGATCCCAAATGCCGATGTCTGGCACTCGAGGACAGCGCGGAGGCCTCCGTCACGAAGGCGAACGGCGCGGTCGGCCGCCGCCAACACCGGCAGCAACTCGTGGGCGCGGCCCGGGCGGAGGCCGATCACAACCCGTCCCCGCAGATGAGCGTCCTCGGACGCGATGCGTAGCGGAGTGCGATGCGGAGCCAGTCGCGAAGAGCCAGCTCGCCGAAACGAAGCGTTCCGAATGCGAGGCCCGCCATAACCAGCGGCGCGGCTGCAGCGACCCGCAGGTCGAACCCGAGCGGGAGGTTCAGATAAATCCACCAGGCCGAGACCGCGCCTGCTGCGACGCAGAGCAGGTCGGTTGCGCCGAGGCCCCAGGCGATCACGTCTTCGAGTTCCAGGTGCTGTGGCACGCGGACCGGTTCCACGATCAGGCCGCCACCGCGGTCGCCACCGCGGTCGCCACCGTGCGGACGGTCGCAACAGTTCCCTGCACTACAGGGCTTTGGCTGAGCCTCTGACGGAAGGCCCACTGGTAGGCAGCGAACGGCAGCTTGAAGAGGATGTAGAGGAGGGTGATCAGCACAAGACCCGACGTGAGATCCGAGACCGCGCCGAGCCAATTGGTGTGTCTCAGGAGCTGCAGACCGACTTCGACGAGGACGGCCTGGATCACCTGTACAAAGAGCAATGCGGAGAACACGCGCCACCACAGCCGCGCGATCTCGTCGACCTGAGGCAGGGCGTAGGTGGCGAGCGCGAGCGGGGCAAGCACGGTCGCCACCAGGAGGAGCAGGTCGCGCCCGATGTACAGGACCACGAGCAGGACGGCGAGGATCGCGGCGGCAATCGAGACCAGGCTG
>DATNMQ010000039.1:0-31479 GCA_035602465.1 Candidatus Sulfotelmatobacter sp.
ACGCACGCTGATGCTCTACGAGGACGCGCATCTCGTTGAGCCGCACCGCACGAGCACGAACCGCCGGCGCTATTCGCAGCGCGACATCAGCAAGGTGCAGGTGATCCAGAACCTGACGCGCGAGAAAGGGGTGACCCTCGCAGGGGTTCGCCACATCCTCAGCCTCTTCGAGGTTATGAAGAAGCACCGCGTGGAACCACCAGGGGAATTACGCGAGATATTCGACCGGTACGCGCAACTGATATGAGAGGGAACCCAGATGGTTCCCTCTCATCGGCCGGTCGGCTCCGCCGACGGGCCTGCTCTCTTTCCGGTATATGGTTGGGACTTTTTTTAAGAGCCACTCGTAACGACGCTTGGCAGGCCGTGAAGACAAAGTCGCGGCCGGGGTAAACCCGGCCGCCAAGGAAACGCTGGTTACCGCTACGCGGACGCGGCCTTTCGTCTCCGCTTCGCGGCGGATGCCCATAGGCTCTCGAGGTCGTAGTACGACCGCTCACCCGGCAGGAATACGTGTGCGAGCACCGAGTCGAAGTCCAGCAGGATCCACCCCGCGTCCTCATAGCCGTCGACCGCAAGCGGGCGGCGGTCCTTCGCCTTCGCCGCCTCCACCATTCCGTCCGCGATGGCGCGCACCTGCCGGTCGGTCTCGCCCTCGCAGATCACGAAGTAGTCGGCCACGGATGTCTGCTCACGCACGTCGATGACGACAGAGTCCCACGCCTTCTTCTCGGCCGCGGCGCTTTTCAGCAAGCGAGCGAGCTGAAGCGGCGTCAGTCGCCGGGTCCGTTCGGCCAATCTACCGATTATCCACGTACAGCTTCTGCTCCGCGACGTACCGCTCGACAGCGGGCCGGAGGCTGTCCGAGACAGGTTTCCCGAGCGCGATCGCCTCGCGCAGCGCGCTCCCAGAGATGTCAGGCGTGTGGCCCATGCAGAGAATCGTCCTCGCCGGGTCGAGTCCCGCGGCCTGCAGCAGCTTCGCGTCCGGAGGCGGGGTTCCAGGCCGCCTGACCACGACGACAGTGGCCAGCCTGCGGATCACATCGGGCTCACGCCACGACCGGAACAGCCGCGCGGCGTCCCAGCCCAGGATCAGAAAGAGCTCGTCCTCGGGGTAGAGCCGTTCCAGCTCGCGCACCGTGTCCGCGGTGTATGACTTCCCCCCACGCCGGATCTCGACGTCGGACACCTCGAACCCCGGCTCGCCCTCAATGGCCAGGCGGCTCATCGCGAGGCGCTGGTCAGCCCCGGCCACGGCGGGCCCGCGGTGAGGCGGCTGCGCGCCCGGGATGAACAGGACTCGGTCGAGGTGCGCGCACTCCATCGCGACGCGCGCGGCCGCCAGGTGTCCCTCGTGGATCGGGTCGAACGTCCCTCCGAGGATGCCCGACCTCACGGCTGGTACTCGAACTCGACGTCCGCGATGCGCACTGTGTCTCCCGGCACGACACCGGCGGACTCGAGGGCGTTGTTGACACCGAGGCGATCTAGCTCACGCTGAAACCGGGCGAGCCCGCCCTCCGAGTCGAGGTCGGTCCGCTCGAGCAGCCGCTCCACGCGATGACCATGCACCACGAAACCAGAGGGTTTCCGCTCCACCACCAGGTCGTCGCTGCGCCGCTCCGGGAGCTTTGTGTGCTGCACGGGGGCGGGCACTCGGGGTTCGGGCGCCGTGGCGAGCAGCCCAGCGATCGCGCGCATGAGCTCCTCCAGCCCGTCGCCCGTGAGCGCCGACACGAACAGCACGTCCTGCCGCCGCGTGCGCGAGCGCAACTTCCGCGCCGCCTCGAGGTCGACCTTGTTCACCGCCACGAGATGCGGCCGCAGTGCGAGCTCGGGCGAGAACTGCTCGACCTCCGTGCGCACCGTCTCGAGATCCTTCCACGGATCGGGCGATGATCCGTCGAGAACGAAGACCAGCACGCGCGTCCGCTCGACGTGGCGGAGGAATCTCTGCCCGAGGCCGGCTCCTTGCGCCGCCCCTTCGATCAAGCCCGGTATGTCCGCCAGGACGATGCGCTGCTCGTCGACCTCGGCGACGCCGAGCTCGGGGTCGAGCGTGGTGAACGGATAGTCGGCGACCTTGGGCCGCGCCGCGGTGAGCGCCCGGAGCAGGGATGACTTGCCCGCATTGGGCGGACCGACGAGGCCGACGTCGGCGATGAGCTTCAGGTCGAGCGTGATCTCCCGCTCGTCGCCCTTGAGGCCCGGCTCGGCGTAGTCAGGGGTGCGCCGCGCCGAGCTTTTGAAGTGCACGTTGCCTCTGCCGCCCACGCCCCCTCTGGCCACGACCGCGGTCGCGCCCGGCTGGTCGAGGTCGGCGATCAGCAAGCCGTCGGAGTCGAGGGCCAGTGTGCCCACCGGGACATCCAGGGTGATGTCTTTCCCGGTGCGCCCCGTCTTGCGCCCGCCGGCCCCGTCGGTGCCCGCTTCGGCGTTGAATCGCCTGGTCCTCTTGTAGGCCGCAAGGTCGCCGACGTTGGTCGTCGCTGAGAGGATCACCGAGCCGCCGCGGCCTCCGTCGCCGCCGTCGGGTCCACCGCGAGGGACGAATGGTTCGCGCCTGAAGGAAGCCGAGCCCTTACCGCCATGACCGCCGCGCACCACGATGACGGCGGAGTCTACGAAGTGGCTGGAGCTAGCTGGGGCCGTTCTTGCTCGGCGGTGCGCCCTGCGCGCGCCCGGCGCTCGGCGGTGCGCCCTGCGCGGGCCCGGCGCTCGGCGGTGCGCCCTGCGCGGGCCTGGCGCTCGGCGGTGCGCCCTGCGCGGGCCCGGCGCTCGGAGATGGGCCCTGCGCGCGCCCGGCGGATGCGCCCTGCGCGCTCTCGGCCTGGATCGTGACGCGCCGGCGGTCCTTGCCCACGCGCTGGTACTTGACGTGTCCGGCGACCAAAGCAAAGAGGGTGTCGTCGCGACCGACGCCGACTCCGGCACCTGCCGCGATCTTCGTGCCGCGCTGCCGAACCAGGATCGCGCCCGCGTCGACGGTCTGCCCGCCGTAGATCTTGACGCCCAGCATCTGCGGATTCGAGTCGCGGCCGTTGCGCGACGAGCCTCCGCCTTTCTTGTGTGCCATCTACTCCGTCTCCTTCTTGGTCCGCCGCAAAGCCCGCTTCTTCGGCGCCTCGCTCTTTGGTTCCTCGGTCGCCTGGACCGGCTCGGCGGCCTCGTCGTCGACCGCCGCGGCGGCCGTTGGCTTTGCAGTCTTCTTGGGGGCCGCCTTTTTGGCCGCGGCCCCCTCGGAGCGCTTTGGCTTCGACTCTTCCTTTTCCTCGTCCTCTTCCGTCTCGAGGCCGATGCCACCGACCGCGATGATCTCGAGCGCGGTAAGGTCCGCTCGCCCGCCGTGGTGCACGCGCACCCTCTTCTTCGACTTGTAGCGGAGGCTCTCGAGCCGCGGCCCGCGCCGGTGCGCGATCACCTTCGCTTCGACGTCCAGTCCTTCGACCGCGGGATTGCCCACCTTGACGTCGCCGTCGCGGTTGAACAGCAGCACGCGGCCGAGCTTCACCGACGCCCCGGGCTCCGCCGTCAGGCGGTCGACCAGGATCCGGTCACCCGGAGCTACGCGATACTGCTTGCCGCCGCTGACGACGACAGCCGACAGCGAACTATCAGGCTTGGGCACGGCGAGAGATTGTACCAAGCCCCCGCCTCTCACCCTCCGGATGCTCGACCGGGCGGCGCCGCACGATCACCGATTGGATCAGCCCGAGGGCGGCCAGGGTCGTGATCGTGGCCGAGCCGCCGTACGAGATCAGCGGCAGCGGGATGCCCGCGATGGGCAGCAGGCCGATGTTCATGCCCACGTTTTGCACCACCTGGACGAAGACCATGACGAAGGCGCCGCCCGCAAGCAGCTCGCCGAAGCGGTCGGGGGCGACGCTCGCCGCCCGCAGGACGCGGATGAGCAGCACGCCGAACGCGGTCAGGAGGACCAGGCTCCCCAGCAGGCCGAACTCCTCGGCAAAGGTGGCGAACACGAAGTCGGTGGCCCGCTCGGGCACGAAGCCGAGCTGGCCCTGCAGGCCGTGCAGCCATCCCCGCCCGAAGAGGCCGCCCGAGCCGACCGCGATGCGCGCCTGGAGCAGGTTGTAGCCGGCCCCGAGCGGGTCCTGGTTGGGGTCGAGGAAGATCTCGAGGCGGCGGCGCTGGTATCCATGCAGCAGGCGCGGAAGGAGCGGAAGCGCCACCGCGCAAACCGCCACCACTGCGAGCAGCTGGGCGGGCCGCGCCCCGCCGAGGTAGAGCATGCCCAACGTCACGGCCGCGATGACCATCGTGGTGCCGAGGTCTGGCTGGGCCACGACGAGATAGGCCGGAGGGGCGAGAAGCGCGAGCCCGCCCGCGAAGACCCGCCAGGAAACCCGCTCGCAGCGGGCGAGATACGCGGCGAGCACCAGGACGAGGATCAACTTCGAGATCTCGGACGGCTCGAGCGGGAAGCCGGCCACCGACAGCCACCTGCGCGCGCCGAGCGCGGAATGGCCGATGAGGTGCACCGCGACGAGCATCAGGAGCATCGCCGCGTACAGCGCCGGCGCGATCGACGCCAGGCGCCGGTAGTCGTAGACCGTGGCCGCCACGTACGCGGCCGCACCCAGCACCACCCACAGAATCTGGCGCGGCCAGTCGGCGTGCGCGCTGTAGACAGTCATCACGCCAAGCCCGGCGAGCGCTGCCGCGAGCAGCACCTGCGCGCGGTCGAGACGGCCGATCACTGCCCTCCGGAGCGGATCATGCTGACGTTGCCGCGGTAGAACTTCATGATGTCAACGCCGATCGGCGCGGCTTCCACCTCGGAAAGCTCACCTCGCTCGACGAAAACGGACAGCGCGAGCTCGGGTTGCGCGTACGGCGCGAAGAAGATGAACCACGCATGGGTCGGGAGGTCGAGGCCGCTGCCTCCATACTGCGCGGTGCCCGTTTTGCCGCCACCGTCCGCCGGGACCCCGGACCTTCGGAACCAGTAGTTCATGTTGTATGGCGGGTTGATCTCCTCTCGCATCCCCTCGCGCACGGCCTGGATCGTCCCCGCCGATGCGGGCACCGTGCTGGTCACCTCGGTCTTCTGCGCGAGCACCGTGCGCCCCGACGCGTCGAGCACCACGTGGACAAGAGTCGGGCGCAGGACGCGGCCGCCGTTCGCGAGCGCGGCCGCGTACATCGCCTGGTTGAGCGGCGTCGTCAGCAGATACGACTGACCGATGCCGAACGTGATCGTGTCGCCCTCGCTCCAGCGGCAGGCATCGGAGTTGAGGTCCGGGACGCCGCACTGGACCTGCTTCCAGATCCTGTCCGGCACGAGGCCCGCCATCACCCCCGGCATCTCGATCTCCTTCGCCGTGCCGAAGCCGTAAGCGCGCGCGTACCGCGCCAGGGTCACGTCACCGACCATTGCCGCCACCTGGTAGAAGAAGGTGTCGCACGACGTCGCAAGGGCTTTGGCGACGTTCATCCACCCGAGGCTGTAGCTCGCCCAGTTGTGATAGATCCAGCCGCCGACGTTGATGTACGGCGGGCAGTTGAGAAGGGTCTGGGCCGTGATTTTCCCCTCCTGCAGCCCGGCGGTCGCGGTGACCATCTTGAACGTCGAGCCTGGTGCGTACTGTCCGGCGATGGCGCGGTTGAGGAGAGGCCGGTCGGGGTCGTTCAGAAGGCGGTTGTAGTCGGCCTGCGAGATGCCATGGGTGAAGAGATTCGTGTCGTAGCCGGGCAGGCTGACCAAAGCAAGCACCTCGCCCGTCGTCGGGTCGACGACGATCGATGCGCCCGCAATTTTTCCGTCGCGCGCGAGTCCCGCCGCAAGAGAGCCCGCGGTGGCGCGCTGCAGCGATGCATCGATGCTGAGGTAGACCGCGTCGCCCGGGACGGAGGGCTGAGATGCGATCACCCTGACCACCTGGCCGCGCGCGTCGACCTGTACGTCCTCCCATCCGTTGCGCCCGCGAAGGAGCGTCTCGAGTCCGGCTTCGACGCCAACCTTCCCAATCATCTCGTTGGGTTGATAGCCCGCATCGCGCAGACGCGTCGCATCCGAAGGGTCGATGGGACCGACGTAGCCGAGCACGTGTCCAAAGACGAGTGGTTCCCGGTACGTCCGCACGGAGTGCTGGACGAGGGATGCGCCCGGGAGGTCGGGCAGCCTTTCGTTGATCGCCAGCTCCTGCGTCTGCGTGAGACCGTTCATCACGTTGACCGGCGAATACGGATTGGCGGTGAGCAGCGCGGCCGCGAGCTTGGGCTCGGCTGTGCCGGTGAGACGAGACAGCGTCACCAGCTCCTGCGCCCGATCGGACGCAGCGGCCGGCAGGCCCGCCGGCACTACGACCAGCGTCCAGATCGGGCTGTTCTCGACGAGCGGCGCGCCGTGCCGGTCGTAGATGATCCCGCGGTCCGCCTCGAGGACCATGTGGTGCACGGTGTTGGATTCCGCCATGGCGGCCAGTCGCGAACCGTCGGTCACTTGCAGCTGCGCGAGCTTCACCGCCAGCACGCCCAACACCAGGACCGCGCCGGTGGCGGCGGCGGTGAGGCGAAGCGACCATCGTGGTCGCGGCGCCGCGCCGCCAAGTGTTACGAGGGGCCCCCACGAAGTCACGGCTTTGCCTCTGACTTCGTGGGGATCTCGATCATGCGGGTTGGGGTGCCGTCCGGAGAGCGCCGTGCAGCTTGCGCGCGACCTCGAACACGAATGGCGCGAGCAGCGCGTTGTACGCCGCCGCGGCGAGCGTCAGTTGGACCGCAACGCCGATTGGAGCGACGGGTAGACCAAGCGTGTCATCCGCCAGGACGAGGACCGCGGAGTAGAGACATGTGGCGACCGCGGCGCTCGCCGCGACGCGAAGTGCCGTGACGCGCTCGAGGTTGCGAATCCACAGACCGATCACGTACACGCCGACCAGCAGAGCCAGCGCGTGCGGTCCAATCGGCCCGGATGAGGTGAGGTCGCAGAGCACCCCGCCGACGCATGCCCACGCCAATGCCGACCGCGCGCCGAGCGTCCAGGTGATGGCCACGACCGCCGCCAGGACAAGGTTCGGGTACGCGCCCGCGATCTCCAGGCGCGGGGCCCACGTCACCTGGACCAGCGCCGCCCCGACCATCAGCAGAACGCCGATCCCGCGTCTCATGAGGGCGTGAAATCCGTGATCACGAGCAAGAAGGTGATGCCGGCGGGGTCGTTCACCCATGCGACGCCGGCCAGGTCGGTGGTCGATGCGTCCCGCCGGGTCACGGTCGCGACCTCACCCACCACCAGGCCGCGGGGATACGTCCCGCCGACGCCGCTGGTGATCGCCCACTCGCCTGTCGAGGGCGCCACCCCGAGCGTGTGCTGGATCTCGAGCTGCAGCACCGTGGGCCCGCCCGACACGGTCCCTTGCAGGCTCGACTTGGAGAGGTAGACGTTGACGCGGCTCTGCGGATCGGCGAGCGTCTGGACGATCGCCGCGTGCGGGCCCGCCTCGCGCACGCGGCCGAGCAGGCCCGCGCCTGTCGCTACAACCATGCCGGGCTTCACGCTGTCGGCGGTGCCGCGATCTATCTCCAGGGTCCGGCTGAAGCTGTCTGGCCCGACTCCGATGATCTGCGCCGCGACCATGTGGTGGCCGGACGCGCGCACGAAGTCCAGCGCCTGGCGCAGCGAGGCGTTCTCCTTCGCCGCCGCGTTGAGCTCGACCACCTGGCGTCGCAGCTGCTCGTCTGCTGCGCGCAGGCGCTGGTTCTCGGCGCGCAGGCTCGACACGTCGCCGAAAACCGACATGAGGCGGTCGAACTGCCGCGATGCGGATGTCATGACCTCCTCGACGGGCGCCAGCGCGCTCTTCGCCATCCCACGCGGGCCTGCGGCCCACGACTGCTGGCTGAGCATGGCCAGCAGCAGCATTGCGGCGCAAAGGGTCAGGAATAGCCCCGTCGAGCGCGACTGGCCTTTCGCCCCGTACACGAGCTCAGGCCCGCAGTGCCCTGGCGCGGCGAGTCCGCAGCAGGACCCGGTTCAAGCTGTCCATCTCATCGAGCACGATGCCAGTGCCTCGGACGACGCAGGTCAGCGGATCGTCGGCGACTCGCACCGGCATGAGAGTCTCGTGCGCGAGGAGCTGGTCGAATCCGTCGAGCAGCGCACCGCCACCACATACGACGATGCCGCGCTCCATGATGTCCTCGACCAGCTCGGGCGGCGTCGCGTCGAGCGTCGAGCGGACTGCGCGGACAATGTCGATCAGCACGCCGGACAGCGCCTCGCGCACGTGCCCGCCGGTCATCTCGACGGTCTTCGGCAGGCCGGTGATCAGGTCGCGGCCGCGGACAAGGAAAGATTTCTCGTCGGGCCGCGGAAACGCGGATCCCATGGCGATCTTGATGTCCTCCGCGGTCCGCTCACCAATGAGCAGGCCCATGCTCCGCCTGACGTACTGGATGATCGCGTCGTCCATCTCGTCGCCACCGACCCGCACCGACGTCGCCGCGACGACGCCACCGAGCGAGATGACCGCGACCTCGGTGGTGCCTCCGCCGATGTCGACGATCATCGAGCCGCCAGCCGCCTGGATCGGCAGCCCCGCGCCGATGGCGGCGGCCATGGGCTCTTCGATCAGGTGCGCCTCGCGCGCTCCTGCCGTGGTGGCGGCGTCCGTGACGGCCCGCTTCTCGACCTCGGTCACGCCTGAGGGCACGCCAAGCACGACGCGCGGATGGCTGACGTGCCACGCGCGGTTGTGTGCCCGCGCAATGAAGTGGCGAATCATCTGCTCCGTGTGCTCGAAGTCAGCGATCACACCGTTGCGCAGAGGTCGAGTCGCGACGATGTCGGCGGGGGTTCGGCCAAGCATGCGACGGGCTTCACTTCCGACGGCGAGCACCTGGCCCGTGCGCTTGCTCACCGCGACAACCGACGGTTCATTGAGCACGATGCCCCGTCCGCGGACGTGGATCAGCGTGTTGGCGGTCCCGAGGTCGATGCCGACGTCGGCGGACCAGATCCCCAACACGGAAGTCAGTAGGTTCAAAACGCGTGGAAGACGTTGGTCAAATTTGTGGTCGGGTCGCGGTGGATGATACACCGCGGGTACGCGATAACTAGCGCATAAGGATCGAAGTCCCGATCACGATCAGCAGCACAAGTGCCGCATAGGGCGCCACGACGCGCGTGTAAAGACCTCGCACGATGGCCGGTCCGCGGCGCTGCATCATCACCCCGATCGCGACCACGACCGCCACCACGACAAGCGTGACCGCGAAAAATCGCAGCAATCCCGTCACGTCGTCAGAAGACGGCGTGATGAACAGCGTCGTGAACAGTCCGCAGTACGGAAACCAGCACAGCATCCTTGCGATGTCGAGCCGCGCCTTGCCGCGCCGGTCGCTCGGCGGCGCAAGCGGCCACAGGCGCAGCAGCGCGGGCATGCACAGCAGATAAAGGAAGGCGCACCCGACCTTCGCCGGTAGCAGCGCAGGCACCAGCACGTTGCCCAGTACCTGCGGGCGGAGGCTCTCGGGCTGCACGGCGGGTCCGAGCACGGCCAACATCCACAGGACCTGCACGACCAGCAAGAGCCCTGGCGCGGGGACGAACTCCACCGTCAACGCGAGCTCAGCCCAGGCGGTGAACGCAAGCGCTAGCGCGGCGAGCACGACGCTTCGCTCGTCGCCTGGCACAGCGTTGAACGGCACTGCGAGCTGCACCGCGGCAAGCGACGCGCACAGCGCGACGGTGGCCACCACCGGCGTCGGGCGGCGGCGGGGCAGCTGGGGCCAGCCTCGACTGCCCAAGGTCACGCGCATCCAGAGGACCTCGACCGCAGCGCCGAAAACCGCGATCAGCACCAGGCCTGGGTAGAGGACCAACGCGGCGGCATGCGTAGCGATCCCGACGAGGATCTGGATCAAAGGCTTGCGGCCGAGAAAAGCGGCAGCGGGTAAAGGCCCGCCAAGACGTTGATCGCGACGACGACGACGATGCCGAACGCCTGGCGACCGCGCGGCCTGCCGAGGCTGCGACCGAGTCTCAACGAGCCCGGCAGCCAGAGCAGCATCCCGAGCCCGAGCACGAGGGCAAGCGGCCAGTAGAGCTGGGTGGCACCGCGCAGGAGCAGGACACGGGCGGCGAAGCCGGCCGACGGTGCTGAGCCGGCAAGGACCGCAGCCACGATCAGGTTGACCGGGCGCTCCGTATCGGTCTTCTCGCGCAGAGCCTGGCGCGAACCCAGGTACAGCGGAAGCCGTCCGAGCACGATGGTGAACAGGACGAGGAGGGCGGCTCGCTGGCCGTCTGCGATGGTCAGTCCGAAGCCGCAGAGGACAAGGCCCCAATCGGCCACGAACGAATAGCGCCACGCCGCCGCGGTGTTCGCCGTGAACCAGGCGCCAAGGCTCCCCCAGGCCATGTTGATCAGGCCGAGCCCGATCAGGATCGCGCCGAAAGCTGCACCCGCGTCTGCGGACAGGAGACCGCGCGACCGCCAGACGAGCACTGTCGCCAGCACTGGCCCGACGAAGGCGATCCAGACGATCGGCGACGAGCTCGCACCCTCCTCGGGATCGAACGCGTGTAGATACGGCACGAGACCTACCGCTGCGGCGAGGCCGGCCACGAGCCCCACTGCCGCGAAGCGTGCGAGCGCGTCCGGCCCGGCGAAGCGCGAAAACGCGAGCGCAAGGGCAAGCAGCGCCACCGCGAGGGCGGGGAGCCGCAGGCGGACCGCGAACGGCCGTCTCCCTCCGGCCGCGGCGTCGACCACGGCGAGTCCGAGCAGGACAAGAATCGACAGATCGATGGTGGGCACCGCCACGATCGCGGCTGTGCCGAGCAGGCCAGTTCCACCTCTCACGAGCAGCTGACGCCGCGGGGCTGCGGGCGAAAAGACCAAGGCGATGGCGAGGACCGCCGCGACGAGGACGAGGAGCTCGATCGCTTCAGGCAGCATTTGCCGTCCTCGGCCTCAGCCACGCGGAGCCGCCGGCGATCACCGCTGCCACGGCGTACGGCCAGGGGCCGGGCGAGCCGCTTGAGAGCCCAGCAGAAGCCGCCACGGCGAAAGCGAGCGCCCCGACCGCGGTGAGCAGCACCGGCGAGCTGTCGCCGGCCAGGATCCGCGTCCCGGACAGCCCGGCGACGGAGATGACCGCAAAGCGAAGAGCGACGCCGCTCCCGGTCGTGATAGACGCGGCGAGCCACAGGGCCAGCAGGCCTGTTGCGATGCACAGGATCAGGCGCGGCGTCGAGCCCGCGGGCATGAGACCCCACTCTTCGCCGGAGCGCAGGCCTGGGATGGTGGCCACGATGCCGGCCGCCGTGATGATGGCCGCGTCGAACGCACCAGCGCCCTCGAGCACCAGCGCGGCGATTCCGACGGTTGTGACCGCGATGCCGGCAGCAAGGCCCCGCCGCCCATCGGCGAGGACGATTAACGCGGCGCCAAGCCACGCGACGAATCCCGATGCGCCTTCGATCAACCTAGTGGCCCACCCCGGAAGGTCCTTGCGTCTTCGACGGCCTAGGCGGCCGGGCGCCTGCGGCGCTGAAGCCTGCGTCGACGGCTGCGCGCGCTCGGTCGCGCATCAAAGATGCGCTCCCTCACGTGCTCGCCATCTCCTTGGCTCCGGCCGCCGAGGCCGCGAATACGCGGCGGAGCTCCCGGTGCGGGCCACTAGCGTGTGACCGCGAAGGCGAGCGCCACCAGTGCCCCGAGCCACAGCAGCGGCTGTCCGGCGCTGGCTGCGACTTCCAGCTCTCGCAGGCTCAGGATCGAGCGGTACTGCTCGGGTACGGTCGCCGCGCGGACCGCCTCTCGCACGCGCTGCAGGACTCCTGAGGCCGGCAGCCTGAAGAGCGCCGGCCGCGCCTGGGTTCTGATCGACGCGACGCCGCTCGCCGCGTAGACGACCAGAAGAAGCGCGAGCAGCGGGACGAACAGGGTGACGACCGGCAGGTCGCTCGACACCGTGGCGACCGACGTCAGGCCGCCGGCCACGATCCCGACCGCGGCCGGCATCACCTCCAGAGCGACAGGGTTGCCGTAAGCGAACTGGACCACCGCGAGCGCTGGGCCGGCGGCCAGGGTCGCTGCGGCGATGACGAGGGCGACGCGTGCGTTTGTCTCGGAGGTCGGGCGGCCGCGTCCCGCCGCAAGCCCGATCGCACGAGCGCCCCCCACCATCCACACCGCCCACGTCGCCGCCGCGGCGAGACCGATCAGGCCGAAGAAGTCGCCCGCCTCGAACGTCGCCTCGATCCCGACGACGCGGGCGCCGAAAGCCAGGCTTGGTGGCAGGCCGACGGCGGCGGCGATCGCGACAAGTGAAGCCAGACCGGCGCGGTCGGGCAGCAGCGCAAGACAGGCGACGAAGGCTGCGGCGGTCGCCAGCATGACGAGACCGGCGACCAGGCCGAGCGGTGTACCGAGCGCGATCGCCATCAAAGCGAATCCGCCCAGGCCTGGAATGAGCTCGCCGAGGAACTCGCGCCTTGTCTCGGCGGCCTGGGCCCGCAGCCCCGCGGCTAAGGCGACCCCGATGCCGACGATGGCCACGACGACGTTGAAGACCGGCTGCGGGTAGCGTCCGTTGCCGAGCTCGTAAGCGCGGACCAGGACGTAGAAACCCAGCGGGAAGAGCGTCGCGATCACTATCGGGGCGGCGCGCAGCGAGGGCCGCGACCACAGCTGCGCCGGCCAGGTGCGCCATGGAAACAGGCACGACGCGAAGAGCGCCGCCACGGCGAGCAGCGAGAACACGGCGGAGGTCACAGTCGCGACCGGCACCGCGGAGTAGACCGCCGTCCCTCCCCGCACCTGGAGAAGAACACCGGCCCAGCTGAGCGCAAGCCAGCCCGCGAGGAGCAGCCCCCAGCTCGGCCGGGGCGCGCGCGGATCTTCGGTGTCGAGAAGCACCATGGCAAGCGTGGCCGCGGTGCCGCCGGCGATCGCGGTGAGCACGACGCTGCCCGCCTCGACCGCCGCAAGTGAGGCGGCGACCCCGAGCGCCGAGAGCGCCGCCTCCTGCCATGTGCGCGGCTGCAGCGTGAGGAGCACCGCGGCTGGGAGCACGACCATGAGGCCGAACGCGAACGCGGTGGCGTCGACGCGCATGTCGAACGACGATCCGTAGCCGAGCGGGCCGAGGGTGAGCTCCACGGAGGACCGGACGGGAAGCCAGACGGCGAAGAGCGCTGCCGCCGCAGTCCACGCGCCTGCGGACGCACCGGCGCGGCCGAGGTTGAAACCAAGGAGTCCGAGGACTGCGATCACCCCGGCGGCGATCAGCGGTAGGACGACCGGCGCAAGGACGGCGGCAGACGGCATTTGTGGGCTTAGTCTGTCAGTCTCAGCCTTTCGATCGCCGCGCGGGTCGCCTCGGCGCGCTCCTCCAGGTTCTTGACGACATCCGCCGGCGCTTTTTCGCGGAAGTCGGGATTGGCCAGCTTCGCCTCGTCCTTGGCGAGGTCGGCCTCCAGCCGCTTCATCTCGCGCTCGCGTTTGGCGTCCGTCGCACCGGCGGGGAACCTCACACGACCCGGCACCATGGCAAGCGCCGTTCCACCCTCCAGCTCGCCGACAAGCTCGACCTGCGCCAGTCGCGCCGCGAGCTCAGCGACGTCGCGATCAACGCCTTCCACATGAAGCTGTCCGCCGCGCGGCCCGCCCGCCGCCTGGCGGTGGCCGCGGACCTCATCCACGATCGCCATCACCTCGTCGAACGTCTCCTCGGCGCTCGGATCGGCGAACCGGTCCTGCAGGTCGGGCCACCCGGCGCGCATGACGAAATCGCGATTGCCGGGCAGGCGCGACCACAGCTCCTCCGTCACGAAGGGCATGAAGGGATGCAGCATGCGGAAGAGGTTGTCCAGGCAGAAGTACGCAACGTCCTGGGCCGCGGCATCGCCCGCGCGCAGGCGGTCCTTCACCGCCTCGAGATACCAATCGCAAAGCTCGTTCCACGCGAACGAGTACGCGGCGTTGATCGAATCCTGGAAGGTGAAGTTGTCGATACCGGCCGTGATGTCGGTCCATGCGTCGGTGAGCCGCGAGAGTATCCATCGGTCCTCCAGGTGCTCGCGGGCCTCGAGGAATCCCGGCGCATCGACCGACGGCGTGCCCGGGGAGCTCAGAACCAATCGCGTCGCGTTCCACAGCTTGTTGCAGAACCGGCGGTAGCCTTCGACGCGGCTCTCGTCGAAACGCACGTCCTGGCTCGACATCGCGACCGAGGTCGCCCACGCGCGAAGCGCGTCGGTGCCGTACTTGTCGATCAGGCTGCGCGGGTCGACACCTGTGCCGAGCGACTTCGACATCCGCCGCCCATCCGCCGCCTGCACGACGCAGTGAATCGCGACGTCGGAGAACGGCACATCCTCCATGAACTCGATGCCGGTCATGATCATCCGGCTGACCCAGAGGTTGATGATCTCCCGCGCGGTGCAGTTGATGTCGGTGGGATAGAAGGCCTCCAGGTCGTCCGTCTCGTCCGGCCAGCCGAGCGTCGCGAACGGCCAAAGCGCCGAGGAGAACCACGTGTCGAGCACGTCGGGATCCTGAGTGAGCTCGCTGCTTCCGCACTCTGGACAGGCGCTCGGCTTCTCCACCGTCACAGTGGTGTGCTTGTTCGCGCAGTAGTAGACCGGCACACGGTGGCCCAGCCACAGCTGACGGCCGATGTTCCAATCGCGAAGGCCGCGCAGCCAATCGAGATACGTGCGCTCGTAGCGCTCGGGGTGCCACCGCACCTGCCCCGCCTCGGACGCGGCGAGGGCCTTGTCGCGCATGGTCTCCATGCGCAGCCACCACTGCTCGCTGATCAGCGGCTCGATGACTGTGTGGCATCGGTCGCAGTGGCCGACCTCGTGCGTGTAGGGCTCCTCCCCGACGAGAAAGCCCTGCGCCTTCAGGTCCTCGACCACGCGCTTGCGCGCCTCGAGTGCGGGGAGGCCGTCGTAGGGGAGGCCGGGCACGTTCATGCTGCCGTCGGGGTGCATCCCGTTGACGATCTCGAGCCCGTGCCTCTGGCCGATGTCGTAGTCCATCGGGTCGTGGCCCGGCGTGACCTTGAGCGCGCCCGTGCCGAAATCCTTTTCCACCGCGTCGTCTCCGACGATGGGCAGCTTGCGACCGACCAGCGGAAGCACCGCGGTCTTACCGATCTGGTCCTTGTAACGATCGTCCGACGGGTTCACCGCGACGCCGGTGTCGGCGAGCATCGTCTCGGGGCGCACCGTGGCGATGACCACCTCGCCCCCGCCCTCAATCGGATAGCGGATGCGGTAGAGCACGTCGTGGTGCTCCTCCCACTTGACCTCGAGGTCGGAGATGGCCGAGCGGTCGTGGGGGCACCAGTTCACGATCCGCGGCGCTCGATAGATCCAACCCCGGTCGTAGAAGGCGACGAACGCGGTCATGACCGAGCGGTAGTAGCGGGAGTCCATCGTGAAGCGCAGCCGGCTCCAGTCCATCGAGGCGCCGAGGATGCGCAGCTGGTTGATGATCGTCGCGCCGACCTGCTCGTACCAGGATTCGACGCGCGCGTCGAAACGCTCCCGCCCCAGCTCCTCTTTCGTCATGCCCTCCCGTGCCAGCTGGTTCTCGATCACGTTCTGCGTCGCGATCGCGGCGTGGTCGTAACCCGGCAAGAAGAGCACCTCGTAGCCGGTCATCCGCTTGTAGCGGGCGATGAGGTCGTAGACGGCGGTCTGGAGGGCGTGGCCCATGTGCAGCTCGCCCGTGATGTTGGGCGGCGGGAAGCACATGGAGAACTTCGGCAGGTCGCTCGATGCGTCGGCGAGGAAGAGCTTGTCCTCCTCCCAGCGCGCGTACCAGCCGGCCTCGACGGCCTGTGGATCGAACTGCTTCGGCATCCCGGTTTCTGTCATCTGTCTTCTTGCATGTGGGCGTGCTTCATCGGGCTGGAGAGATCCGATTCGCCGGCGCGAAGGTCGCGGTTAGCGCGACTGAGCCGGCGAGGATACGGATACGACGTATTCGACGCGGCTCATGGTGCCCTGAATCTTAGCGGCCGAGCCGCTTAGGCGGATTCGCCGACGGCGCGCGCGGTGCCTTCCGTTTCCTCGGCGACCTCGAACTCGGGCTCCAGCGCATCGCGGATCGAGCGCTCCGAGATGATGCAGCGCTTGATCTCCGGCCGCGACGGGATCTCGAACATCGAGTTGAGCAGCGCTTCCTCGATGATCGACTTCAAAGCCCGGGCGCCGGTGCCGCGCAGAAGGGCGAGCTCGGCTATCGCATCGAGCGAGCCCTTCTGGAACACAAGCTCGACGTTGTCCAGCGTGAAGAACTTCTGGTACTGCTTGACGAGCGCGTTCTTCGGCTCGGTGAGGATGCGCACGATGTCCTGCTGGTCGAGATGGTGCAGGGTCACGATGATCGGCAGCCGGCCGATGAACTCTGGGATGAAGCCGTACTTCAAGAGGTCCTGCGGCTGCAGGTGCTTGAGCGTCTCGGAGACGACCTTCTTCTCGGTCCGGTTGTTCGGGGCGCCGAAACCGATCGCCCGCCGGCCGATGCGCTGCTCGACGACCTTCTCGAGCCCGTCGAACGCCCCGCCGCAGATGAACAGGATGTTGGTCGTGTTGATCTGGATGAAATCCTGGTGTGGGTGCTTGCGCCCGCCCTGCGGTGGAACGTTGGCCACCGTGCCTTCCAGGATCTTCAGCAGCGCTTGCTGAACGCCCTCGCCGCTGACGTCGCGCGTGATCGACGGGTTGTCCGACTTGCGCGCGATCTTGTCGATCTCGTCGATGTAGATGATTCCCCGCTCGGCGCGGCTGATGTCGAAATCGGCGGCCTGGATGAGGCGCAGGAGGATGTTCTCGACGTCCTCGCCGACGTAGCCCGCCTCGGTGAGGCTCGTCGCGTCCGCGATGGCGAACGGCACGTCGAGGATCTTGGCCAGAGTCTGAGCGAGATATGTCTTTCCGCAGCCGGTGGGACCGACGAGGAGCACGTTCGACTTCGTCAGCTCGACGTCGCCGACCGACTTCGACGCGCTGATCCGCTTGTAGTGGTTGTAGACCTGGACCGAGAGCACCTTCTTCGCGCGCTCCTGGCCGATCACGTACTGGTCGAGCGCCGCGCAGATCGTCTTGGGGTTCGGGATGAAGCCCGTCTTCTGCTTCTTGGTGCCGGCGGACTTGTTGTCGTCCTCGAGGACCTCCTGGCAGAGGTCGATGCACTGGTCGCAGATGAAGACGCCGGGGCCTGCGACCAGCTTGCGGACCTGGTCCTGGCCCTTGCCGCAGAAGCTGCAGCGGGTGTAGCGACGGCGGTCTTCTCGTTCGTTCATCGGTTCCTATTTGTGGACATTACGGGGATGCCGGCGCCGGGGGATTATGGCCCCACAGAATCTCATTGGCAAGACTTATGCACTCACTGCATATGAACACTCCCGGGCCGGCGACCAGGCGGATGCCTCTTTCGCCTTGGGCCTTTCCACAGAACGAGCACTTGGCGCGATGCCTGGTGACCTCGTCGCGCTTCGTTCTGCGGCGAAAGATCATCCTGCCGCGACCTTCTCCTTGACCTTTTCCGCGTCTTGACCGTCTGTCTTTGCTTTCTCGCCGGGCTTGGTCGGCGTGAGGATGATGTCGTCGATCAGTCCGTATTCCTTCGCTGCCTCGGCGGTGAGGAAGTAGTCGCGCTCGGTGTCCAGCGTGACCTTCTCGATCTTCTGGCCGGTGTGCTTCGCGAGGATCTGGTTGAGCTGCTCACGGGTACGCAAGATCTCCTTGGCGTGGATCTGGATGTCGGTCGCCTGACCCTGCATACCGCCCCACGGCTGGTGGATGAGGATGTTCGCGTGAGGCAGCGCGAAGCGAGCTCCGTGCGCCCCGCCCGCGAGCAGCACCGCGGCCATCGAGTAGGCCATGCCGATGCAGATCGTGGAGACGGGCGGCCTGATGTACTGCATGGTGTCGTAGATCGCCAGACCCGCGGTCACCTGGCCGCCGGGGCTGTTGATGTACAGGGCGATCTCCTTTTCCGGGTCTTCCGACTGAAGGAACAGGAGTTGGGCGACGACGAGGTTTGCGACCTGGTCGTCGATCGGAGTCCCGATGAAAACGATGCGCTCCTTGAGGAGTCGCGAGTAGATGTCGAAGGCTCGCTCGCCGCGGCCCGTGTTCTCGACCACCATCGGGACGAGGTAGCTGGATGGATGCTGGGTCATGGGGATAGGCACAAACGTCATTCTAGACATGCCCTCCCCGGATTCAGTCAAGAGGCGGGCGTTACGACCTCGGCCAGGCGGTCCAGCACGCGACGCCGGCGAAGCCGCGAAGCGAAGTAGCGGCGCGCCGCCGCGCTCTTCTTGAGCTGGGCGACGCTGCCCTGCAGCTCCTCGTCCTGACCAGCTTGCTCCTCGAGGAACGCCGTCACGTCCTCGTCCGAAGGGTCAAGGCCCTCGCGCTTCGCAAACTCGGCCAGGACGAGGTCGATCTCCAACCGGGACGTGGCCTCCGGACGCTGCGCGGCCATCCACTGGTCGAGCGACTGGCCTGTGTACTCGAGGTAGCGGTCGAGCTTCAACCCCTGCCGGTCGAGGGTGCGCTCGAGCGACTCGAGCTCGCTCGTGAGCTCGCGGTTGACGAGCGCCTCCGGCACCTCGACCGATGAAGCGTCGACGAGCGCTTTGACGGCAGCCTCCTCGAGCTCCATCTTCGCCACAGCCTTGGCCGATTCCTCGAGCTCCTCGCGCACCGCCTGCCGGTATGCCTCAGCTGTCTCTTGCTTACCTTCGCTGAGGCTCTTGGCGAGCGCATCGTCCAGCTCCGGCAGGACCTTTTCCTTCAGGCCCTGCACCGTGACGCGGATGGTGGCCTCCTTGCCCGCCAGCTCTGGCGTGCCGTAGTCATCCGGGAACCTCACCCGCGCCTCCCGCGACTCGCCGGTGAAAGCGCCAGGCAGGACCGCGAGGAGCTCGGGGAGAAGCACTCCATCCTTGATCTCCGCCTCGGTCGCCTTGCGTGTTTCGGACTCCACGATCTTCCCGTCGGCTTCGACCTCGACATCGATCACGGCCAGGTCTCCCATGCGCACCTCGCGCTCGACGGGCGTGATCTCTGCCATGGGCTCGCGCACATTTTCCAGACGGCGCTCGAGCATCTCATCGGTCACCTCGATCGGTGTCCTCGCCACCTGCAGCGACCGCGCGTCGCCAAGCTGCACGTCGGGCATGACGCTGATGGTCGCCTTCAGCCTTGCGGGCCGCCCGCGCTCGAGCTCGAGGACCTCGACGTCCGGGTTGTCGATCGGGTCGAGCGACTTCTCGTCGAGCGCCTGGCGCACGACCTCCGGCACCATCGTCTCGACCACCTCTTCGCGCAGCACCTCCGGCCCGATCCGCGCCTCGACCAGCGCGCGCGGCGCCCGGCCCGGCCGGAAGCCTTCGATCCGGGCCTTCGAAGCGAGCCGGTTCAAGACGCGTTCGTATGTCGCGTTGACGACCTCGGCCGGCACGTCGATGGTCATGCCGACCTGACTCTTCGGCAGCTGCTCGGTCACGACGGAAAGCTCCCCCGGCACGACCGGGAATTCTACGGTCGGCCCGGCGCTAGCTCAGGGGCAGGGCGAAGGGGGAACCTTCGGTGTAGGACACGGTGAGGGGCTCACCAGGACCGGACCGGTGCCGGGGTCCGGCGGCACGACCAGGGTCGGGCCGGTTGGGGTCGGGCTGGGCGGGTTGTCGCCCGGCAGCTTGTCGATCTTGGTGGTGTCGGCGAGGTACCAGCTGTTTCCAGGGCCCGCCACGACGCCGGGCGGCGGCAGGTACCAGCGATCGCCTGGGATGCCGGCCAGAGCCTGCGAAACGAATGCGTGGACGCCAGGCGAAGCGACGAACACGCCGTCCGAGCCGCTGATCATCGTGTGGCGGTAGTCGAGGATGTCGCCGACCCACAGACCAACCGCAAGGTCCGGGGTGAACGCGACCGTGACCGCGTCCTTGAAGTTGTCGGTGGTGCCGGTCTTGGCGGCGACTGTGCGGTCAGACCAGTGAAGCGCGCTGCCGCATCCGAAGATCAGGCAGCGGTTCTGGTCGTCCGACATGATCTGGGCCATGATGAAGGCGACGTTCGGGTCGATCGCGAGGTGCGCCCGCTGGTCGGGGTGCGACACGTACAGCGGGTTGCCGTGCGAGTCCGTGACTTTGAGGACGGCCTCGGGCGTGTGGTAGACGCCCATGTCGGCGTAGGTTGCCATGCCGTTCACGTGCTCGAGCAGCGTGACCGGGTAGCCGCCAAGGGTCAGCGATGGCCCGTATTCGTCCGCGGGAGCGTTGAGCGTGTATGACCCGTCGGGGTTCACGTAGCGCGGGTAGACGTTCATGCTGCGCATCCATCCCAGCACGGCCGGCACGCCGATCGAGAGCTCGACCTTCACCGCCGCGATATTGAGCGAGTTGCCCATGGCCTTCTTCAGGGGCAACACCCCATGCGACTTGCCGTCGTAGTTGTAGATCTTTGTCGTGCTATATGCGTCCTTGTACACAAGGGGAGTCGGTCCGTCATAGACGGGAGTGTCGACGGTGGCGGCGCGCGAATTGATCACCGCTCCGTACGTGTAGGGCTTCATGGAGGAGCCCATGTTGCGGGGGATGGTCGTGAAGTTGATCTGGCCGCCGGTCGAGTTGTAGTTGGGCGAGCCGACCATGGTCAGGATGTCACCAGTAGTTGGTTGTATCGCCACGAGGCCCGATGAAAGCACCCCGTTGCGGTCCCGATAGAGGTTGTTCGAAAGGTTCCAGTTGACCAGCGACTCGCCCGTCTGCTGCATCGTGTAGTCCAGAGTCGTTGTCACGTTGAGCTGCTGCACGCCCGGCTGGAAACCAAGCTGCCGAAGCTCCGCAAGCACGTAGTCGACGAAGTGCGGCGCAAGGAAGCTGTTCACCGGGGCCTGGTAGACGAGCTTCTCGGCCAGTGCCTTGTCCATGTCGTCCTGCGAGATGAAGTTCGAACGCACCATCGCCTGGAGCACCTCGGTCTGGCGCGTCTTGGCCGCATCAGGGTGCAATACCGGGTTCCACTCAGTCGGGGCCTGCGGCAGGCCCGCGAGCACTGCGGCCTGCGCGAGGTCCAGCCTGGAGGCCGATATGTGGAAATAGCTGTCCGCCGCGGCTTCGACTCCGTACGACTGTGAGCCATAGAAGCTCTTGTTGAGGTAGAGCTCCATGATCTGGTCCTTGCTGTAGGTCTGGCTCAGCTCGTAGGCCAGGGCGAGCTCCTTGATCTTGCGGCCGTACGTCTGATCGGGCGTCAGGAACTGCTGCTTGGCGAGCTGCTGGGTGATCGTGCTTCCGCCGCCGACCACGTGCCCCGCTCTCAAGTTGTCGAAGACCGCACGCACGATGCCCTGCACGTCGAAGCCAGGGTTCGTGTAGAAGCCTTTGTCCTCGATGGCGACGGTCGCCTGGATCATGACCGGCGCCACGTTCTTCAGCTTCACCGCGACCCGGTGGTCGCCATGGTCGCCGACGTCGGCCAGCACGATCGTGCCGGTGTGGTCGCGGACGACGGTATCGCCCGCGAAGCTGGCGGAGTCGAGCCCCTGGATCGAGGGCAGGCTGTCGAAGAACGACTGTGCGTAGGCGTCGGCCGCAAAGCCGAGCACCAGGACCACGGCAACCACCGCCCCGAGCCCGCGCAGCGTCGACTTCCGCCGCATGCTCTGGCCGATCGGGGACCACGCGGCGTGAATCCGCGCTCTGGGGCTGTGTCCCCCCTTCGTCTTTATCCGCTCAGGAACGTTTCGAGCCATTGGTTGGAGGCGCGCAGGATTCTACGCTTTCCCGTCTTCTCCAACGACGATGACTCTGGGAGGGTTACGGCGGAGCCTTTCGAGCAGTCCTTCCTCGGCCAGCTCCCATTCCTCCGGGGTCACGACGCGCAGGATCAGGATCGCGACCAGGTAGACGATGAACCCGGCCGGGACTGAGAGCAGGATCGAAAACCCGCGCAGCGGAAAGACCGCGGCGCCCATTGCCGCGCCGGCCACCAGGATCCGCCAGCTGAGCTGGATCACGGGCAGTCGCAGATCGGGCCTTCTGAGCTGGACGAACCACCAGCCAAACGTGCACAGCGCCGCCTCGGTGACCACGGTCGCCACGCTGGCGCCAAGGTAGCCCGCCAGCGCGATGAAGACGAGGTTCAGCGCAACCGCGACCACGGTGGCCAGCCCGGTCGCCCATGCGTTGAAGCCCTGGCGGTTGGTCGCGTTGAGCATCGCGTAGAAAGCCGAGTTGGCAAACAGAAAAACGATCCCGAAGGCGAGGATGCGCAGCGCCGGTTCAGACTGCGCAAACTGACCCGAGCGATTGAAGATCTGGTTGATCGGATGCACGAGCACGAACGTGCCCACGGTCAACGGCCAGCCGAGCAGGACGAGCACCTTGAAGAATCTCTCGTACGCGAGCTTCAGCCGCGAGGGATCCGTGACGAAATACACGCCCAGCACGGGATAGACGACGGTCTGGATGGCCAGGGGCACGAACTGGAGCGCCTCAAAGGGTTTGTACGCGAGCGTGAACCAGCCAACCTCGGCAAACGACCGCAGCTGCTGGAGGATCACGAAGCCGGCGCGGAAGTACACGTTGGTGAGAAAGAAGGTGAGGGCGAAGGGCAGCGCCAGTGGCAGCCAGGTGCGGATGAGGTTGAGGTCGAATCCGAGCCGGATCCTGGCCAGCCGGAAGACCTGGATCACGACGATCGAGTAGACGATCGTGAAGGAGTACGAGGCGGTGTACGCGTACACGTAGAACGCGACGCCCGAGTGGCGGCGCGCGCCGAAGACGATGAGCCCGGCCTGGATAAGGGTCTCGAGCACGATCGCCATCGCGTCGAACTCCGCCCGGCCGACGGCATAGAACGTATTGCGCAGCAGGCTCGCGTACGCGGTGGCGATGAGCAGCGCGCAGCCAGGCACGATCAGCGAAGACAACCCTGCGCCAAGGCCAAGCGCCACTGCGAGCACAACCGCAGAGGCCGCCGCGAGCGCGACGCGAAAAACAATCAGCGTGCCGAGGTAGTGGCCGAGCTCCGGGTGATTGCGCGCCGCCTCACGCGTGTAGAGCGACTGGAAGCCGAGGTCGCCGATTACCGCTACGAGCCCCGAGTAGACGATCAGCGTCGTGTAGCGGCCGTAGCTGGTGGCGCCGAGCGCGTTCGCGAGAACGACGACGACGACAAGTGATATGACGCGCGAGATCGTGCGGGCGGCGAGGATGAAGACCGAGTTGCTGACCGCGCGCGTGCCGAGCTGCGCCGCGGCGCTTTCCGCAGTTTCAGCCACGGCCGGAAGTATCGCCTAGAAGTTGCCCGCTCTCACCTTTGTCTTGGCCGCGGGCGCGATCAGGAGGAGCACCTGGCCCTCGCTCAACCCGGGGTGGTGCTGGTCGAGGTCGTCGATGGCGTGCGTCAGCTGGTCGTACGTGATGTGGTAGCCGCGGCCCCACGAGATGCCCGGGTCGTTCAGCCAGACGCCGCTCTGGTCGTAACCGATGATCGTCACGAAATGAGGCACCGACCAACCCGTCTGCTCGTAATGGCTCGAGTAGCCGGGGTAGTGCGAGTTGCCTAGCCCGTGGGTGCGCACCTCGGCCAGGAGGGGCCGCCCGGCGGCCAGCTGTAGGGCGATCGTCTTCGGATCGTTGGGCACCAGCCGGTATTCATAGCCCCAATGCTGCAGCGCAAGCTGGCCGACCATCGTGTCGTTAAGGTCAGGCTGGCTCTTCCAGCCGTCGATCATGGTGATGTAGCCGTCCGCGCTGTGCGGATCGATCACGACCGACTGGTCGCGGTTCCAGTAGAGCCAGAGCATCGTCAGGTTTGCCGCTTCGCAGCTCTCCTGGTGCTGCGCCCAGTTGTTGAGCGGCGCCTGGGTCGTGAACGGCACCTGGAGAAGGACGTGGTCGGGCAGCGCGACAGGCGTGGCTTCCGTCCCCGGGCCGACAGCGGGGATCAGCTCGGGCTGCACGCTCGTGACGCCTTGCAGAGGCCTTGGCGCGCCGGCGTTGAGATAGTGGCGGGCGGTCGCCCCAGAGATTCCTCCGAGGGCCACTGCGGCGACGACCGCGACCGCGATGCCGCCCCAATGAATGTGCGCCGGTCCTATGCCGCCTCTGCGGCTCAGCTGGATGTCCAAAGCCCGATCCCTCCGCTTCCCATTGGCGTGCTGCCCTCAGCCGCTGATAAAACGTCCCCGCTGAAAGCGGTACTCGATGTGGTTCAGGGATGTAAACCGCTCGATCTATACTCGGCATCGACCTTGTCCATGCCCGCAACCTTTACCTGGGTTTTTGAGTTCTAGCTTCGATGGGCCTCCTCAAGTGGATGGCGGGACTCGGCTTGGTGGCCGCGGTCGGCATTGGCGCGGGCGTGTACTTCGCCTTCTTCGGCGCCGGCCCTCAGATCACCTATGTCACGCCGGACCTCGTGCCGATCGACCTGAACACCGCGGCGCCCAGCGACCAGCCGCCCGTCACCCTGCCCGCCGCGGTCATCCTGCCGGTTCCATTCACACCCCAAGCCCCACTCGGCAACTGGGCCGCCAAGCAGCACACGTGCGAAGAGGCGAGCATGGTGATGGTCGACCGCTACCTGCACGGCGATCACTCTGGGGGCCTCATCGACCCGGGGACGGCTGACGCGGCGATCAACCAGATCACGTCATGGAAGCCGGCGCTGGATTTGACCCCGCTGCAGATCGGCCAAACCGCCCAGAAGTACATGGGATGGGCCTACAAAGTCCTGCCCTCGGATCGACTGAGCATGAAGCAGCAGCTGGCGTTGGGCCGGCCGCTCATCGTCGGGGTCAGGACCCACGGCCTGGGTAACCCGAACTATCCCGGCTACGCGAACCACTTCGAGCAGGCGGGATATTCGGTGTCGCACTACCTCGTCGTCGTGGGCTACGACCAATCCGACCACTACATCCTCAACGATCCCGGGCTGACGCATGGCCACGGATACTCCATCACGTACGACCAGCTGATGCACGCGATCGACGACGTCGACCAGGCGTACCCGGAGCTGAACATGGGCCGGGTCTTCCTGGTCCTGGCGCCGTACACGAACTCCGTAACCACGCCGTAACCCGACGTCGCAAAAGGATTCGGTTCGTTTTGCGCAAAACCCTCGTCTATTCACGTGGATTGCGTCTGTTTTGCGCAATTCGCACGTAATGCGGCTTAGGCGAAAACTATTGCTTCGTTGAAGTCGGAGTAGCTGGCTTCGAAGTCTCCCTTGCTGACCCAGTACTGACCGCGGATCGGGTCGTCCACCAGCACCGAGCTCGGGCTCACGCCGATAACTGTGTAGACGTGTGACGCGTAGAAGGGTCCGATCCACGGGATCCACTGCCCGTCGAAGCTCAGGTAGTCGCGGCGCGGATGCCAGAGCCAGTCCCACGTGGCGAACGCGACCACCGGGTGGCCGGCGATCACGCGCGCGTAGATCGTCCCCGCCGACATCGTTCCGTACGCGAGGATGCTCGCCCCATGCGCCTTGGCGACGCGGACAAGCGGCGGGTAGAACATCCCGTAACCCGAGTAATAGCTCTCGTTGCCGTTCACGCTGCCGACGAACGTCTCGTAAGGGTTGCCCCACCGCACGCGGCCGGCCGAGTCCACGTACTTCGACCGGAGGTCGGCGCCGACCTCGCTGAGGATCTGGTCCTGGCTCAGGTTGATGCCCTGGTGGGTCAGCGCCATCGAGGTGGCCGCCTCCTCGCAGCTCAGCGAATGGCTCTGATAGATGAAGCTGACGCCGGAGATGATGTGCGTTTGGCTGGTCACGACGTAGATGTCGTGGTCGGCTGCGGCCGCGATCTGCTGCGTGTCGGCCGTGACGGCGTTGAACTGCGCGACGGTCAGCGCGTTCGCGTAGAGCGCTTGGTCGGTTGCGAGGCGCGACTGGTAGCTCGACACCCCGAGGCCGTATAGCGCTGCCAAGGAGGTCTCGTCGGTCGCGTGCTGCAGGTTCTGCTGCGCGAAGGCGCCGGCGTTCAGCCGGATTTCGAGACTGGATTGCAGCGAAACGAGGCTGCGCGTCAGAAACTCGGCACGTGCCATGCGGCCCAGCGCGTCGAGGGACGTGTACGCGGTAGCGTTCGCCAGCACGTCCGCCGCGGGATCGCTGCGGATGCCTAGCTTCTTCGCCTGCTGGGCCTGGTCGGCGACCGCGGCGGTCAGCCCAGCCAACCTCCGGTCGATCGGGACCAGCTTCGCCTCCAGCGTCCACTCGTCGCGGAGGGTCGAGAAGTCAAGCGGGGTCACAGCCGAGTCGAAGGCGTCAAGCCTCGCCTTGCGCTGGACGAACGACTCTGCGCCGAGCTCTCGGTGCAGGCTCTGCTCCGCGGTGCGGGCGTCGGTGCGGTATCGGCTGAGGTCATTCGCCCAGATGGCATCACCGGCGGCCTGCCAGCGGTCGAGCGTCTCGGCGCCGCCTGGCAGCCAGAACAGGGTGCCCGCGCCGACGATCTTCGACGCCTGGCTCAACGTCCACTCCTGCTCGAGCGGGGCAAGGTCGGCCTCCGGGATGCCATTCGCGCGCATGTAATCCCAGTGAGCGTGGATGGCGGCCGCCCGAGCCTGCAGCGCGTAGGCGCCACCCGAGTCGACAAGGCCCCCGCCCCCGACCGTGCTGAGCAGGGCAATCGCCAGCACGATGGATGACAGCCTCGTGACCAGAGGCCGCTTGCGTCGCTGGAGCGGCATGTCGTCGCCCGCCTGGGCGACTGGCAGTTCGATCGGGGCGGAAGCCGGCCGCTCCTCGACGGCGATCATGCCGAAATACCGCGGTTCAGACCGCATGACTGGATTTCCCGCGGCAACTGGTCGTTTGACATCGTGTACTGCTCAACGACCTCACCCCTGGTCGCGCTCGCCGGGCCGAGCATACACCTCCTCGGCGGGGACCAGTCTCTCTTGCCGGGTGCCGGGAAAATGAACTCGAACGCCCGGCCGGCCGGGGCTCCCCAGCTCCCATCCAGCCGCGTAAAGCTGTGCGGCGTGGGCGAGGTCGACGGCCTGCGCGATCCGGACGCCGTCGGTGAAAGTAAGGCTCTGTGTCCGCGAGCCGGGGAAGCCCAGGCGCACTGTGCCCCCGGTCTTCAGGTTGTAGACGAACCCCTCCAGCGAGCCGGACTCGGCGGCCGCCACAAGCTCGGCAATCGATGGGAACTTGCCCTCGCGCATGGCCGACTTGAGGTCTGCCCGGGCGGTGCGGTCGGCGGCGCGGCGGCGCCTCCGCAATTCGGTCTGCAGGAGATCGCGCTGCCCGCGGAGGCCCGTCAGCTCGTCCTCGACCGGGCGCATGCGCTCGCGCAGCTCGGCCACACGGCGATCGAGCTCGGGGGCGTCCATCTGAGTCAGGTCCTCCTCCACCGCCCGAAAACCTTAAGCCTCGTGCTCCGCCCGGCGGTTGCGGAAGCCGGCGTACAGCGCAAGGTCGTAGACGGCCTTCAGGCCCCCGCCCGCGAAAAACGGAAATCCAAACGCCGCCGCCCCGATCGCCACTCCGGCCAGGGTCGGGCCGAGCGACATCGCGACGCCGCGGACCGCGCCGGTCATCGCCACTGCGCCGGCGCGCTCGCCCGGCGGCACGATCGAGACGATGTACGCCTGGCGCGCCGGCACGTCCATCTGCGCCAGCGCAAAGCGGGCCAGGAGCAGGCCGACCGCCCAACCCAGGCTGGGGGCAAACGGCACCACCAGCAGGAGCAGGTTGCTCGGCAGGTGGGTGAAGACCATCGTGTTGATGAGGCCGATGCGGTCGGCGAGACGACCGGAAACCTCGTACGACAGCGCCTGGAGGAACGCGATGCCGGCGAACACCGGTCCCAACAGATGAGGGCCCACCCCGAAGCGCACGTGCAGCCAGTACGCGATGACAGCATTCGCGACGAAACCTCCGCCGAGCGAGTCGAGCGCGAACAGCGCGGCAAGCCCGGCGAGCGGGCGGAAGGAGCCGAAGGCCACCCGAGCCGGCTCGCCCTCGACGCGGTCGGACATGAACAAGGGCAATGCGGCGGTGATGACTCCAAGCGCCGCATACAGAAGGAAGAAAGCGCGCGTGCCTGCGAACAGCGCGGTCGTCAACCCGCCGGCCGCGTTGAACAGACCGCCCGTCAGCGAGTAGCGCCCGAAGGCGCGGTTGCGCTTGGGGCCGGAAGCGCTCTCCGCGAGCATGGCCTGCTCGACCGAAGCGAACGGACCGTAGTCGACGCTCGCGGCACCGAGCATGCCGGTCACGCCGGAGGCCACCAGGAGCGCCGGTTGTGTCGCGAGCGCGAGGTCAAGCCCGGTGATCGCCATCAGCAGGCCGACCATCGCGAGCGTGGTGCGGCGTCCGGCGCGCGCCGCCAGGGCAGCCGATCCCAGGCCTGTCAATGAGGCCGCTGCCAGCCCGACCCCAAGCGTGAGCCCGATCAGCGTCGGCGAGAGACCCGCCCGCTCCAGGTGCAGGCCGATCAGCACCGCCGAGAAGCCGAACGCGTAAGCGCGCAGGCCTCGGCCGGTCAGCAGGAGCGCGCGGTCCCGAGTCACCTCAGGGGTATTTCAACAGACGTGTTGATAAAGTCGGTAGACTGGCCGAAGTGGAGTCCAAGCGCGAAACCATCCTCGCCTTCTTGAAGACGCGCGGTCAGGCCACGCTGGCCGAGATCGCCGCGCACCTCGAGGTCTCGAAGCAGGGAGCGCTGCGCCACCTGGAGGCGCTCGAAGAGGCAGGCCTGGCGGTGCTCGCGCCATCCGAACCGCACGCCCGAGGCCGGGGCCGGCCCGAGAACCTCTACAGGCTCACGCCTCTGGCGGTTGACCACTTTCCGGACGGCCACCGGGAGCTGACCGGCGAGCTCGTCGAGTTCATCTCGAACGAGCAATTGAGGAACTTCTTCGAGCGCCGCGCCGCGCGACTGGAGGCCGAGTATGCGCCCCGATTGGCCGGCCTAGACTTTCAATCGCGGGTCCGCGAGCTGGCCAAGCTGGCCAGCGAGCACGGGCACATGGCCGAAGTGGTCGAGCTCGGGGACGGTGGGCTCGCGATCCGCCACTGCAACTGCCCAATCCAGGACGTCGCGTCTCGCACAGGTCTTCCGTGTCTCAACGAGCAGCAGATGTACGAGCGGCTCCTGGGTGTCGAGGTCAACCGCACGACGTGGATGGCCGAAGCGGCCGACGACTGCACATACGTGATGAAGGAGAACGAGAACAGAGTTGGCTGATTTCGAGATCAAAGACCTGCACGCAAGCGTCGAAGGACGGCAGATCCTGAAGGGCGTCTCGCTCGACATTTCGAAGGGCGAGGTCCACGCCGTGATGGGCCCGAACGGATCCGGCAAGTCGACGCTGTCGCACACGCTGATGGGACACCCGGGCTACACCGTCGACAGTGGCGAGGTTCTCTTCAAGGGAAAGAACGTCCTCGAGCTGGAGCCCGACGAGCGAGCGCGCATGGGCATGTTCCTCGCGTTCCAGTACCCCGTGGTCGTGCCGGGTATCTCGATGACCAACTTCCTGCGCACGGCGATCAACGCCAAGCGTGGATACGACGGCAAGGACAAGTCGAAGCAGATCTCGCCGAAGGAGTTCCGCTCGATGCTCAAAGACGAGCTCGAGGTCCTGCACATGGACGACTCGTTCCTGCCGCGCTACATCAACGACGGTTTCTCCGGCGGCGAGAAGAAGCGCGCGGAGATCCTGCAGATGGCGATGCTGAAGCCCGAGATTGCGATCCTCGACGAGACCGACTCAGGCCTCGACATCGACTCGATCAAGTTCGTCGCCGAGGCCGTCAACCGCATGCGCGGCCCAGAGCTCGGCGTGCTGATCATCACCCATTACACGCGCGTCCTCGAGTTCATCAAGCCCGACTTCGTGCACGTCCTGGTCGATGGCAAGTTCGTGCTGTCGGGCGGGCCCGAGGTGGCGGATAGGCTCGAAAAGACCGGTTATTCGGAGTGGGCCGAGGCTGATGAGCCGGCCGTGCTCAAGCCCGAGGAGGTTGGCTGATGGCCACTGTACCCAACGTTGACGTCGGCTCCGATTACAAGGAGAAGTACGGATTCTTCGTCCCCGAGGAATACGTCTTCAAGGCGAAGCGCGGCCTCAACCCTGAGATCGTGAAAGAGATCTCGTGGATGAAGCAGGAGCCCGAGTGGATGACGAAGATGCGTCTCCGCTCGCTCGAGATCTTCCGCAAGAAGCCGATGCCCACGTGGGGGGCTGACCTCTCGGTGATCGACTTCGAGAACATCTTCTATTACCTCAAGGCGTCCGACAAGCAGTCGAAGACCTGGGAGGACCTGCCGCCGGACATCAAGGCGACGTACGACAGGCTCGGCGTGCCGGAGGCGGAGCGCAAGTTCCTGGCCGGCGTCTCGGCGCAGTACGAGTCGGAGGTCGTCTACCACTCGCTGCAGAAGGAGCTGACCGCCAAGGGTGTCATCTTCACCGACACCGACTCGGCTCTCCGTGACTACCCCGAGCTGTTCAAGGAGTACTTCGGAACCGTCATCCCGCCCGCGGACAACAAGTTCTCGGCGCTGAACACGGCCGTGTGGTCGGGTGGTTCGTTCATCTACGTGCCGAAGGGCGTGCGGGTGGAGATCCCGCTGCAGGCTTACTTCCGCATCAACGCGGAGAACATGGGCCAGTTCGAGCGGACACTCATCATCTGCGACGAGGGCTCGTTCGTGCACTACATCGAAGGCTGCACGGCGCCCATCTACACGACCGACTCGCTGCACTCCGCAGTGGTCGAGATCATCGTCAAGAAGAACGCGCGCTGCCGCTACACGACGATCCAGAACTGGTCGAACAACGTCTACAACCTCGTCACCAAGCGTGCGGTCGCCTACGAGAACGCGACGATGGAGTGGGTCGACGGGAACCTCGGCTCGAAGCTGACGATGAAGTACCCGGCGATCTGGCTGATGGGCGAGCGCGCGCACGGCGAGGTGCTGTCGATCGCCTTCGCCGGCAAGGGCCAGCACCAGGACGCGGGCGGCAAGTGCGTTCACGTCGCGCCGAACACGACGTCGGTGATTACATCGAAGTCGATTTCGAAGAACGGCGGCCGCGCCGGCTACCGCGGCCTGCTCCAGGTGGACAAGAGTGCGCGAGGCGCGAAGTCGAAGGTCGTCTGCGACGCGCTGATCCTCGACGAGGACTCGCGCTCCGACACCTACCCGTACATCCGGATCGACGAGTCGAACGTCGACATCGGTCACGAGGCGACGGTCTCGAAGATCGGCGAGGAGCAGCTCTTTTACCTGATGAGCCGCGGCCTCTCCGAGTCGGAGGCCTCCGCGATGATCGTCTCCGGCTTCGTCGAGCCGATCACGAAGGAGCTTCCGCTCGAGTACGCGGTCGAGATGAACCGGCTGATCCAGCTGCAGATGGAGGGCTCTGTTGGCTAGCGGGAGTCGCGCAACGCGACTCCCGGGTGTCGGTTGATCGTCGAGCGCACGGACTTCA
>DATNMQ010000041.1:0-1090 GCA_035602465.1 Candidatus Sulfotelmatobacter sp.
GGGCGTAGTCTTCTGCCGCCCGCCGCTCGGTGACCTTGACCTTGCGCCAAGGCCGATGCACGTCGATGCAGACGAAGAGATTGACGGTGCCGTTGCGGCGGTATTCATAATCGTAACGTTCGAGCTGACCCGGCTCTGCCGGTATCGGCTGGCGCACCTCGCCGATCAGCTGGACCGGGCTCTCGTCGAAGCAGACCACCGGCCACCTGGGATCGGGCGCTTCGGCATAGAGGTCGAGCACGTCTTCCATGCGGGCGACATATTCGCCGTCGACCCGGGGAATGCACCACATATCCTTGCGCCAGGGCTTGAGACCGTTTTCGGCCAGTCGCCGGCGTACCGTCTCGCCCGACAGGCTCTCGTGTCGGGTGAGCTTGACCATGGCGTCGGCCAGCAGTTCCAGCGTCCAGCGGGCGCGACCCTCGGGAGGGTTTGCGCAAGCCGTTGCCACCAGCAAGGCTTCTTCCTTGCCGGTGAGCTTGCGCTCCGCCCCAGGACGCGGATCCTCGCTCAGTGCCCGTTCCAGATTGCCTTCCACGAAGCGCCGCTTGGTTCGGTACACGGTGGAACCGCCCACCGCCACCGTGCGCGCAATTTCTTCATCGCTGCAGCCGGCATCGGCCGCCAGCAATATCTGGGCGCGCTTGAGTTTGCGGGCGGCTCGTTTGCCTTTGCTCAACATCGCGGTGAGTTCACCGCGTTCGGCTTGGCTCAATTCGACCCGATAACGTACATTCATCCCGACCTCCTTGTTGGAGGACCGGACGAATCGACAAATGAATCGAAAATCAGGCGCCGCTCGCAGCCTCAGCGCTCAAAGCTTCACCGAAAAGCAAGGCCAGTACCTGGCCTTCATCTACACCTATTCGCACATGTTCCGGCGTCCACCCGCCGAGACCGACATGCAGCGCCACTTTCAAGTCAGCCCGCCCTCGGTGCACCAGATGATCCTGACGCTCGAACGAAATGGCCTCATTCGGCGTCAACCCGGCGTCGCCCGAAGCATCCAAATCCTCGTTGCCCCGGAAAACTTGCCCATCCTAGATTGGCTCAAAATCAACCAGTCATAATCACTGTGCCGAGGTACTAG
>DATNMQ010000054.1:0-47886 GCA_035602465.1 Candidatus Sulfotelmatobacter sp.
CGCGACCATGCCAAACGGCTCCTCCCACCGAACGGCGCAGATCGTCACCGCGCTGCGGGCCATCACGCGGCGCAGGTCGTCCCGATCCAATGAGCCGAGGCGTTCCGTCCCGCTGAGATCGACGGCATATGCCGGATCGTACTGGGCGCCCGCCACGCGCACCGGCATTCCGGACGCTCGCGCGGCGGCGATCGCGTCCTCGATGCCTTTCTCGGGCGAGATCCGGCCGGCCACCAGGGCCGCCTCGTCGACTCCGGCATCAGGCGTCGGGACGTCGGCCACCCCGTTGCGCAGCACGTGCCGCACATCCACGCCCGCCGCGGCCCAGGCCGACTGGGAGGAGCGTGAAACGGTGGCAAGCGAGGCCGGATCCATCCGCACTGCTGCTGTGACGACCGCCGGCACGAGCGGCGGCAGGTGCAGTGTGTGCAGCACCGGATGACCACGCGACAGGTCGAACGCCGGACCGTCGAACGCATGCTGCGAGATGACATCGACGCGTTCCGAGGCGATCGCGTCGAACATCGTCCGCAGAGCCGCCGCCACGCCCGGCGCCTCAGGTGGCGGAGCACCACCTGGCATGACCAGCGCCGCGGATGCATCGACCGGCGCGGGCACGGTGACCAGCCTCACTCCCGCGACCTCCGAACCCTCGGCGCAGTGGAGGGTGACGTCGTGGCCGCGCCTGGTCAGCCCGGCGGCGAGGTCGGCGATGAACGCTTGGGCCCCGCCGAGCTGCGCTGCGCGCAAGGGCGTAACCGGCGATGCGACGATCGCGATCCTCACAGCCGCGATCTAGTCTGAATCGGAGAGTCCTTGGATTACGAGAGATCGATCGCGCAGGCGCCCAACGGATGGCGTCACTTCGCGATTGAAGACATCGAGCGACTGCCTGAGCCGGTGCGCCGGCATGAGCTGGCTCGGGTGCCTGCCGGAGAGTTGGAGCTTGCCGCTCGAGGCGACAGCGAGGCGGTCGAGCGCGTTCTGCGCGCGTCCTTCTGGACGCTCGTGTACCACCTCGAGCCCCAGAGATGGGACGAGCTCTCGCGATTTGAGCCGATCCATCCCGATCTCCTGCGTGCCCTACCCGACAGCGTCGACGTCGCCGTCGACGTGGGCGCCGGGAGCGGACGCTTGACCGCCCATTTGGCCGCGCGCTCATCCCGCATTATTGCTGTCGAGCCATCGGCCGGCCTGCGCGAAATGCTTCGCAAACGGCTGCCGCAGGTAGACGTGGTCGCCGGGTGGGGTGACTGTTTACCTCTCCGCGGCCACCTGTCCAATCTCACGAGCGCGTGCGGCTCGCTCGGCCCAGAGCCTCGGGTGTTGGCCGAGCTGGTCCGCGTGACCGCACCCGGCGGGTCAATCGTGTTGATCAGCCCAGAAGAGCCGGAGTGGTTCGAGGCTCATGACTGGGACCGAATCACGCTACCTGCCATGCAGCCCCCGCCCCATCCCGCCTGGATCGACGACTTCTTTGGTCCGCCCGATCCGCCGCACGAGATGGTCGCTCTGCGCGTGCGCTAGAGGACCGTCTGGATCATCGGGCGCGCGCAGTCAGGGCAACCCTCCGCCTGCTGCCGGGCGTCGCTGTGAAGGAGCAGCCCGACAAGCTTGCCGTCGGACGTCGTGATCGGCGAGCTCTCGAGGTTGTGCTTGTCCATGTAGTCCGCCATCTCCTTGATCGGGACATAGGGCCGGAAGGTGCTCGGGCCTGGGCGCATGGCCCGGTCGATAGTCAGGTCCGGGTCCTTGGCAAGCTCGGCACCGCGTAGGAGTCCGAGCACCACGCGCTGCGCGTCGACCACGACCGCGGCGTCGAGGCCGGTGGCATGAGCGCGCTCGCGGACGTCACCCAGTCGGTCGTCTAGCCTGCACGTCGCAACGTCGTTGCGCGCCACGTCCGCGGCGCGCGGCCGCTTCGAGTTCTCCCCCTCGGTCAGCTGGCCGGAGGCCATCCAGTCCAGCTTGCCGCCCTTGTAGTGGAAGACATCCTTGAATCCGAGGGTCTCGAGCCGCGCCGCGGCCCTAGGCGCCATGTCTCAAGCCATGTCCCAGCAGTAGACGATCAAAGGACGGCTCCTGTCGAGGGTCGCGGCGCCCTCCTGGTTGATCTGGCGGAGGGGGACGCTTCTCGCGCCCGGCAGGTGGTCCTCTTCGTACTCCTTGGCGGGCAAGACCTCGACCAGCTGCGCGCCCTTGTCGACCAGCTGCTGAACGCGGTCGCGGTCGATTGCAGTGGCCATAGCCCCCTGATCCTACTAGCGGGCGGCTGCCTTCTCCTTGTCGCGAAGAACCCGGCGCAGGATCTTGCCGGTGGCCGATTTCGGGATCTGATCAACGAACTCGACCCGCCGAACCTTCTTGTGCGGAGCGACGCGCGACGCCACGAATTCCATAATCTCCTCGGCGGACGCCGGCTCCTTGCTCACGATGAAAGCCTTCGGGGCCTCGCCGCCCTCCTCGTCGACCACACCGATGACGGCCACGTCGGCGACCTTGGGGTGGGTCAGGAGCAGCGCCTCGAGCTCCGCCGGGGCGACCTGGAACCCCTTGTACTTGATGAGCTCCTTCAGGCGGTCGACGATGAAGAACTCGTCGTGCTCGTCGATGTGGCCGATGTCGCCGGAGTGGAAGAAGCCATCCTCGTCGATCGAGTTCCGCGTGGCCTCCGGGTTGTTGAGATAGCCCTTCATGACCTGCGGCCCACGCATCCAGATCTCGCCGTCCTGGTTGCGTCCGAGCTCCTTCCCAGTGGCGGCGTCGACGATCTTGGCCTCGGTGTTCGGGACGAGGTTGCCCACGGAACCAGGCACGGGTTTTTCCACGCTGTCGGGCACGATGTGCGACACCGGGCTCGTCTCGGTCAAACCGTAACCCTGGCTGAGCCGGCAGCCGATCCGCCTGCTCACGGTCTCCGCGGTCTCGGCGTCGAGGGGCGCGGCGCCGGAAAAGGCGCGGGTGATGGACGAAAGGTCGTAGTTGTCCACGACCGGGCTCTTCGCGAGGAGAACCACGATGGGCGGCACGAGAAAGAAGCGCGTGACCTTGTAGTCCTGCACTGCTTTAAGGCATGGCTCGAGCTCGAAGCGCGGCATTGTGATGAGCGTGGCGCCCTGGCGAAGGCCCTGGTTCATGATCACCGTCATCCCGTAGATGTGGAAGAACGGGAGGAACGCCATCAGCTTCTCGTCCTCAGTTATCTGCAGGCACGCCGAGGTCTGGACGAGGTTCGCGACGAGGTTGCGGTGCGTCAGCATCACCCCCTTCGAGAACCCGGTGGTGCCGCTCGAATACGGCAGCGCGACAAGATCCTCGGCCGGGTCGATGTCGACGCGCGGCGCTTGCCCGCGAGACATCAGCGACGTGAACGGCACGGCGCCTTCGGCTTCGCCGAAGACGATGATCTCCTCCACCTTCGATCGGGCCGCCGCCTCCTTCGCCTTCTCGACCAGCGGCGGGATCGTCAGCAACAGGCGTGCGCGCGAGTCGTTGAGCTGGAACGCGATCTCGTCGGCGGTGTAGGTCGGATTCAGGGTCGTGTTGACGCCTCCCGCGACGGCGACACCGTGGAAGGCGATGGGGTATTCCGGGACGTTCGGCGACATTATCGCGAGCACGTCGCTCTTCTTGAAGCCCTTCTCGTGCAGCCCGGCAGAGAGGCTCCGCACTCCATCCACGATCTGGCCGTACGTGTAGGACCGCCCGCTGGCCGCTTCAACGATCGCGACCCTGTCGCGCAATCGCTCAGCCTTGTCGAGGACGTAGGGGGTGAGCGCGACGTTCGGGATCTGGGCGTCGGGATGGGGGCTCTTGAAAATCACAGGGCCTCAGCTTATGCGGACGCAGGCTCGGCCTTCGTGGGCTCGCTGTTCGCCGCGCTGTTTGCCGTCTGGTTCTGAATCCCCACGGCGTTCACGAGCGCCCCGAGCAGGAGGAGGCCCGCACCGATCAGCATCGCGAGGTGGAACGAGCTCGTGGAAGCGTCGCGGACCAACGCCACGAGGTGCGGGTCCGCCGGGGTGTTGAGAGGGCTGACCGCGCTCCGAAACGCCTCCGACGAGACATCGACCCCGGTCAGGCGCGAGGCGAGCTGTGAGTAGAAGGTCGCGGTCAGGAAGATGAAGATCAGCGCCCCCGCGAGCTGCGGGCCGACACGTGAGACCGCGTTGTTGATCGCCGACGCAACCCCCGAGTTGTGCACTGGCACCGACCTCATCAAGGCGGTGGTGAGTGGTGCGACGGTGATGCACATGCCTATCCCGAAAATGATCGTGCCCGGAAGGAAGTCGACGAAGTACGAACCTGGAGGCAGGTAGGTCGAGGGGTCGCCTGGTTTGAGCAACCATGCCGCGCTGCTTACGGGTACGCGGCTGAACCAGAGCACGCCAAGTCCCGCGATCGCCGGTCCGATCGCCATGAACCAGCGCGGCCCGAACCGGCCGGCCAGGGCGCCGAAGCGCGCCGACAGGAAGATGAGGAAAAGCGATCCAGGGATGCCTCCCGCGCCCGCCGCCGCCGCGGCGTAGCCAAGGGTGCCCTGCTGGAAGAGCCCGAGGTAATAGAAGGTCACGTACAACGACCCGTAGATCAGGAGAGTCGAGATGTTCGTCACCGTGAAGTTGCGGGACCGGAACAGGGACGGGGGAATCAGCGGGTGCGCCGTCCGCGTCATGAGGATCGGCAGGGCGACGGTCGCGACGACTCCGACCCCGATCGCGATGTAGCCGACCGGATCACGCCACGCTCGCTGCTGCCCGTAGATGGTCCCGAATGCGAGCCCGCCCACCGCCAGCGCTACCACGGCGGCGCCAAGCCAGTCGAAATGCGGCGACGCTAGCTCGTCGCGGCTCTCGGGCACATGGTTGAGGGCCGCCCATACCGCGATCACGACCAGCGGCACGTTGATCAGGAACACCGCGCGCCACGAGACCGTGTCGACAAGCAGCCCGCCCACCAGGGGCCCCAGCACGGTGACCGCGCCAGACGCGCCGGCCCACAGGCCGAACGCGCGACCCTGCTCTTCGCCTGAGAAGTTGGCCGTCAGGAGGGCGAGGGACCCCGGGACCAGCAGCGCGCCCGCCGCACCCTGCAGTACACGGAACAGAACGAGCAGCTCCATCGATGGGGCGAAACCGCAAAGCACCGAGGTGGCGCCGAATGCGATCAGGCCGATCACGAACATTCGGCGCCGGCCGTAGAAGTCGGTGAGCGCGCCGGCCAGTATGAGGAGCGCGCTCAGGGTCAGCAGGTACCCGTTGTAGATATATGACTGTCCCTCGAGCACTCCGAGGAATGAGCGGGGCAACTCGCGGCCGATCCGGGGCAGCGCCACGTTGACCACGGTCGAGTCGAGGAAGACGATCGCGGAACCGAGCACCGCCGCGACGAGGATCCAGCGCTTGGCCGTCACGCAGAAACCCTACCGGGTGAGCACGTGGAACATTCCCCACTCCGCCGCGCGACTACTTGAGGACGGCCTGAGGTCCGGGTCTCCACAGGTGGGCCGCCTGGACGGTGACCACCGCGAGCAGGACCAGGACCCCGCCCGCGACCTGGACTCCAGAAAGGCGATCCCCCAGCAGCAGGACGGCGAGCAGGACCGTGACCACGGGCTCCCATGTGCTGAGCAGCGCCGCCCGATTGGCGCCGATGCGCGGTAGGCCGGCCAGGAACAGAGAGATCGCGACCATGGTCGGGACGATCGCGATGGCGACCCCGACCAGCCAACCGCTTGGCGACGGGGGAAGGGCGAAGTGGCCCGTGACCATCGACAGAATGCAGAAGGCGAGCGCGGTACCCGAGAAGATGACCGCGCTGGCCCCAGCGGCTGGCGCCGACCTCATTAGGCTCTCGCCCAGCAAGATGTAGACCGTGTAGATCAGCGGGGAGGCGATCGCGAACACCAGGGCCCACTCGAGCGTGAATCGCGTCCCCCCAAGGAGCAGCACGACGCCGGCGAAGCTCGAAGCGAGCGCGATGCCGTGCCATCGAGTGATCGCCCGGCGCAGGTACAACCATCCCGCGATGACCGTGAGGCTCGGGTAGATGTACACGATCAGGATGCAGAGCGAAGCGGGCAGGCTGCGCAGCGCCAGGAAATACGTGAGCGCCTGGGCCGTGTACACGACGGCTCCGAGCGCGAACAGCTTGATGAGGAGCCGGCGCTCGAGCGCCAGCGGATTCTGCCCGAGGACCAGCGCGACGGCCACCATGCCGAGCGTGGCCAGCACGAACCGAAACGCAAGCAGCTGGTAGATGTCGAAGCCCAACCGATAGGCGACCTTGGCGAGGATGGAGATCGTGCCGAAGGCCGTCGCGGAGATGAGCACCATCGCGCTGCCCACCCACTCCGTCCTCCGGATCGGCGGCGCGAGCTCCGGGTGAGCCTCTACGGCCAGAGCAGGTGTCCGAGAAGCATGCCGATGACGACCGCGAGCACATAGGTGACACGTGGAAAACGCCGCACCACGCTGCGAACGCCGTTGCTCATCGGGTCGCGGCCGTGCCGGAGGGCGTTCGCCTCCTCGAGCATGAGCAGAAAGGCGATCAGCGATCCGGCCGTCGCGATGAGCGCGAGGATCGACTCGGGAGTGAACTTCATGCCTTGTCGGAGGGCGATGCCGCGCCGCGCGCCGGGCCCCACAGGAAGTGGCCCAACAGCATGCCGACGACCACCGCGATCACGAACGCGTAGCCGGGGTAGGAGTGAACGGCGGGCCTGATGTAATCGCTGATCGGGGTGTGCCCGGTCAGCAGCGCCCAGCTCTCGAAAGCGAGCAGCAGCGTGATCACGCCGAACAGAGCTGTGGTGAGCCAGGAGAAGATGGTGCCCATCGATTTCGGACCGCGTTATACCGTACAGCGCATGGCCCCGACCGCACGCAACCTGCTGGAGATCCTCGAGCGAGGGAGCAATCCGGTCAACGACAAGCAAGAGGAGGCGAACGAGGACAGATGAGGCTGGTGACTTTTCGTGCCGATGGCGGGGCGCTGCTCGGTGTGCTCCGCGGCGATGACGAGGTCGTCGAGGTGACAGATCCCGGAAGCATGGTTGCGTTGATCGACGCCGGCAGGGAGGGCCTCGAGCGAGTCCGCGCGACCGCGGCATCGTCTCGCGCGAAGTCCCATCGCCTGGACGACCTCGAGCTCCTGCCACCGATCCCGGAACCGCGCGGCAACGTGATCGCGATCGGCCGCAACTATGAGAAGCACGCGGCCGAGACGGCGAGGCTCGAAGGACGCGAGCCCAGCCCGCCCACGATCTTCACCAAGGCGATCACCTCGTTGATCGAACCCTTCGGTGATATCGCGATCGACCCCGCCGTCAGCGACAGGATCGACTGGGAGGTCGAGCTCGCCGTCGTGATCGGCAGGGGCGGAGCCAACATCAAGCCTGCGTCCGCGCGCGGCCACGTCTTCGGCTACACGGTGTTGAACGACGTCACCGCGCGCGACATCCAGAGCGGGTGGGGCGGGCAGTACTTCAAAGGCAAGAGCCTCGACCGGAGCTGTCCGACGGGGCCGTGGATCGTCACGGCCGACGAGGTGCCCGACCCGCAGTCGCTGAAGCTGCGCCTTCGCGTCGACGGAAAGCTGAAGCAGGACGGGACGACCCACGACATGATCTACCCCGTCGACGCGATCCTCGAGTGGGTGTCGAAGGGCATGACCCTCCTACCCGGTTCGATCATCGCCACCGGGACGCCCGACGGCGTGGGTTTCGCGCGCACGCCGCCCGAGTACCTGCAGCCCGGCGAGGTGATGGAGACGGAGGTCGAGGGCATCGGCCTGCTGCGCAACCGCATCGTGGCGGCCGGCAGGGAGCGTCGGCACCGCGACTAAGCTGAGCAGCGTGTTCAGCGTCGAGCAACTCTCCGGCGTGCTCGTCGCGCTCGCCTCTCCCGTTCGTCGAGACGGCGCAGTGGATGAGCCGGCCGTGAAGCGCCTGGTCGACCACGTCCTCGCGGGGGGCGTGCACGGCGTGCTGGCGCTCGGCTCGACGGGGGAAACCGCGTCTCTGGACGAGGCGTCGCGGCGCGCGATCCTCGGCGGGGTCGTCGAAGCAGCGCACGGGCGGGTGCCCGTGATCTGCGGCGTCGCGCGGACCGATCTCGCGGCCACGCGTGCTGAGCTGAAGGCCGCCGCAAGCCTCGGAGCGGACGCCGCACTCGTCGCGCCTCCCTTCTACTACCCGATGGACCAGGCAAGCGTGCTCGCGTTCTATCGCGAGCTCGCCGACAGCTCTCCGCTGCCGCTCCTGCTCTACAACATCCCTCAGTTCACGAAGGTGACCGCCGAGCCGGCCACGGTCGCGACGCTCGGGCGAGAGGGAGCGATCCAGGGGATCAAGGACTCGAGCCGTGACTTCGAATACTTCGAAGGGGTGTGCATCGCCGCCCGTGACGTCCCCGGCTTTCGGATCTTCACCGGCAGCGACACAATGCTGCTACCGTCGCTCGCCATGGGCGGCGCAGGCACCATCTGCGGCGCGGCCAACGTTGTTCCTGGGTGGGTGGTCACGGTCTACGACGAGTACCGCCGCGGCGACCTGGGAGCCGCCCGCAAGAGCCAGGAGGCGCTTTATCAACTCGTGATGTCCGTGCGCACGGGCAGCTTTCCGCTGGCGATCAAGTCGGCGCTTCATATGCTCGGGATATCCGAGCCGTGGTCGGCACCACCGGTGCAGAAGCTCGACCCGAAGCTGGAGGCGCGGCTGCGCGAACAGCTCGCCGGCTGGGGACTGCTGAGGGACTAAAACAAGGAGCCATGCGCCTCGTGAAGGACGCATGGCTCACTCCGCCGCAGCCTTGCGCCGGTGACCCAACCACCGGCGGATCAATCATTGCCCGAACCGCCGGCGTGGAGCCAACCCCACTTGAATGATTTATGTCTACCGCATTTGCGGTATGGCGGTCCGTGGATCGCTATCCTCGTCAAGTCTTGATCGTCTCCATCGGCGACCTTGTGCTGGACATCGCAATCGTCCCCGAAGGTGCCCTGGTGGCCGACGACGACTCGCCGGCGACGATCACGCTCGGCGGTGGGGGCCAGGCGGCCAACTTCTGCGCCTGGACGACCGCGCTGGGCGAACCCACCCGGCTGGTGACGCGGGTCGGTGACGACGACCGGGGGCACCGGCTTGTGGCCGACCTCGAATCGCAGGGAGTCGAGGTGCGCGCCGTCTGGGCGCCGGAGCCGACCGGAGCCATCGCGGTGATCGTGGGATCCGACGGCCGGCGAACCATGGCGACCCAGCGAGGCGCCAGCGTTGGGCTGAGCCCAGACGACCTCGACGCCGCCTGGTTTCGCGACGCGCGCCTGTTGCATGTCCCGGCGTATTCGCTCTTCATCGAACCGCTGGCGGCCGCGGCGCGGGCCGCGATCCGTCTCGTGCGCGAATCCGGCGGGATGCTGGCCGTGGATCTTTCGTCGGCCGCGGGATTGCGCGCCTATGGGCCCGCGCGGATGGCTTACGTGCTCGCACGGCTCAAGCCGGAGGTCCTCTTCGCGACGGAAGCCGAGGCGGACACGCTCGCGGTGCCACTCGAGAGCCTCGCCCAGGTGCCGGTCCTGAAGCTGGGGGCGGGCGGATGCCGGGTGTTCGGCCGGACCATCCCGGCGCCACCCGTCGAGGCAGTCGACCCCACAGGCGCGGGCGACGCCTTCGCCGCCGCGTTCTCGGCCGCGTGGCTGCGCGGAGCGACACCCATCGAGGCGGCGGAGCGGGGCGTGCAGGCCGCCTCGCAATCCGTGCTGCTGGCGGGGGCGCGGCCGAGCTGAACGACGTCCTACAGGTCGCGAGCGAGGTCGCGGACGCGCTCAGGGACGGCCGGCCCGTCGTCGCGCTGGAGACCTCGATCGTCGGCCAGGGTCTCCCCTCACCCCACAACATGCGGGCAGCGCTCGGCTGCGAGAGCGCGATCCGGGAGGAGGGCGCGGTCCCCGCGACGATCGCAGTCCTGGGTGGCCGCCTGCGGGTCGGCCTCGATCGGCACGACATCGAACGCATCGCCGCGGGCGCGGTCAAGGTGAGCTCGCGGGACCTGGGGCCGGCCCTGGCGCACGGGGTCGCCGGCGCCACAACGGTCGCGGCCACGATGCGGGCCGCGGCGCTGGCCGGGATTCGATTCCTCGCCACCGGGGGCATCGGGGGAATCCATCGCGGTCACCCGGAGGACCAGTCGGCCGACCTCGAGGAGCTGGCTCGATCGGAGGTGGCCGTTTTCTGCGCCGGCGCCAAGATCATCCTCGACCTGCGGCTGACCCTCGAGCGCCTCGAGAGCCTGTCGGTCCCCGTCCTCGGCTATGGCTGCGATGAGTTCCCGGCCTTCTACTCCGCGCACAGCGGATGTGGCGTCAGCGCCCGCACGGATGGACCCACCGCGACTGCGGCGGTCCTGCGCGCAGCCTGGGCCACCGGTTCGCGCGGGGTTGTGGTCGCGGTGCCACCTCCCGCGGAGCTGGATGGCGCCGAGGCGATGGCGAAGCGAGCGGCGGTCGAGCTGCACGACCTCACCGGGGCGGACGTCACGCCGCGGCTGCTCGCCCGGATGGCAGAGCTGTCAGGGGGCCGTTCGCTGGACCTGAACGTCGACCTCGTGATCAACAACGCCCGCGTGGCCGCGCAGGTGGCCCGGGCGTTTCTGGCCTAGAAGCCCGAAGGCCCAACCGAGACAAGCTTCGAAGAGCTGGCGAGGATGCCTGGCGGCTAGCTCTTCTTTTTCGTTATCGGAGCGGACATGAGGTCGCACCACGCGACGACGATCTTGCCCAGCTCGGCGGCCCGCGCACTCACCTCGGCTACGTCTTTGAATCTCATGAAGCGGACCTGGCGCCCCGACCCTTCCATGTGCTGGTACTTGCCCGGGATGATTCCCCCGCGGTTGAACATCAAGCTGACCGTCCTCTTGTTGTGCTGCACGAAGCTCGCGAAGTCACCTCCGCACGCGAAGGTGATGCTCCCGTACTTCGGATATTCCGTCATTCGTGAATCGGCCTTCAGAATCACATCACGAACGCGGCGCAATTTGGACTCCGCAGGCTTGCCCTTGAACCATTTCTCGGCCTCGGGATCCTTCTTCACCGCGACCAAGATATGAAAAACCGGCGGATCACGCGACCCGCCGGTTCATCGTCCTCAATTCACGTTAGCCAGCACTGCATTGGCGGCCGGGTTCACCCCGGCCGCGACTTTGTCTATTACGGCTGCCAATCGTCGTCTCGAGTACTACTAAGAGAAGTCCCAACCGTATGCCGGAATGGGAGCGCCGGCCCTGTGATCGGCAGATCGCTCTGCCTAGGGACTGAGGGCCGGGTGCCCGTCGCGAAGCGACCGGCCGATGAGTTGCTCCTATGTCAAGCCGCCACCGCGGCGCAGGCCTTTGTCGCGGTCAGATGGTCCTGGAACATGCGGCGATAGACCTCATCCGAGATGCGTCGACGGAGCGCTCGGATGGCTTCCTTCTTGGTGTCGCCGGCAGCCCTTCGATGCTGGACGTTGACGCGGGTTGCCCCTCACCCTCGAATCCATTCTGCCACCGCATGGTTAAAGGTTGCCGAGGGAATCCCGCGAGATCGCTTAGCGTTCTTCAGGTAGATGTCACAGAGCGCTCCGGTCGACCTCGTCATCTTCTCGGACTACGTTTGACCGTGGTGTTACGTCGACTCGGTCCGAGTCGAACAGCTCGAGCGCGAAGGCCTGGTGCGTGTCACATGGCTTCCGTACGAGCTGCATCCGGAGGCGCCGCTCGAGGGAATTCCGCGCGAGCTCTACTTCGGAGGCCCCCGCGCGGAGCGCATGCGCTCGCACCTGGAGGCGGTGGCTGAATCCGTCGGGCTGACGATGAAGCAGCGTGATGTGATCATCAACTCACGTCGTGCGTTGGCCGCGGCGGAGTTCGCGCGTGAGCACGCCAGGTTCGACGAGATGCACCACGCGCTTCTGAAGTCTCACTGGGAAGGGACCGGCCGTCTCGAGGATGTCGACGACCTCGTCCGCATCGGGTCTGAGGTCGGTCTCGACGCTGAGGAGCTGCGCAAGGCGATCGTCGAGAATCGTTACGACGAGGTGATCGACGAGAACCGCCGCGCGGCGACCTCAGTCGGCATCGACGCGATACCTGCCCACATCTTCGGCCGGCGCTACCTCGTCATGGGCGCGCAGCCCTACGAGGTGTTGAAAGAGGTCGTCGACGAGCTCAACGAATCGCCCTCGTAGAAAGGGCGACGCTTACTCGCGATACAGCCGGACGAGCGATTCCTGGGCGGTGGAGAAGAGGCGGCGCAAGCCGTCCTCGCTGGCGCTGAGCATCGCGCTGCGCCCGGCCGGCTTCTCATCGAGGAGGCCCGCCTCGCGGAGCATCTGCACGTGGGCGCTGATGGTCGGCTGCGACAGCTCGAAGTGGCGCGCGACCTCGGTCACGGAAGCCGAACGCCGGGCAAGCCACAGAAGGATCGCCAGGCGGGTCGGATCGGCCAGGGCCTTGATGCTCGTCGAGACCTCCGCCGCGACCTTGCGGTAGGACATCTCGTGGTAGCGGATGCCGCGGCCCAGGTAGACGACTCCGTCCAGCTCGACGAAATGGATGCCCCCGTACCAGGACGGGGTCAGCACAAGGTTGCCTTCGCGGGCCGCCGCGTCGGCCATCTCGTCGAGCTCGGGCCGCGCTGCCCAGATTCGAGGCAGCTCGACCACCCGCCGGTAGGGCGTGCCGCCGTTGAGGCTTCGCTCCCATTCCACGGCCTCGGCGGCCACCGCATCTCGACCGGCAGAATTCCAATCGGCTTCGAACGGCTCCCAGACGGCATGCAGAAGAGCGACGTAACGGTCTCGCAGCTTCGCGTCCTTTCGAAGTCGCTGCATCCGGTCCGCCAGCAATTCGCGTTCCGCCTGCGTCTCGGACAACAGGGACGGGAGGGCGCCGGGATCTGCCGCCGCAGCGTCGAACCGTTCGAAGAAGTGCGTGAGGTCTGACTCGCGCAGCGTCCCAGAGCGGTGAGACAGCACAACCACCTCGGTCAAGGATTGGCCGTGGCCGTCCCCCCAGAACGCAGCCAGCTCAGGGCCGAGGCGGCGGCGGACAGGCTCCTGGAAGGCATGTGGGCCCATCCGCTCGTGCTCGGAAGAGAGGTTGTGGAGCAGCCACATCAGCTCGGTGGGGGCGGACGTCGTGACCAGAATCGAGGGACTGTTCTCACCCTCTCCCTGCAGGATTGGCATAGGTCGCCACCTATATTAGCAGCCTGTCAGGCAGATAGCCATAGTTTTTTGACCATGTAATAAGGAGATGGCCTATACTAATCGCCATGGACCTGTACACGAGCGAGAAATTGATCCTGGACCGGCATCACGACCAGGTCACCGACGGCGAACGCATGGCCCGGCTGCTCGATCGAAGCGAAGTCAGCCCCCTGCGGACCTGGACCGCGGCGCGCCTGCGGTCGCTGGCGGATCGGCTCGACCACTACTCCGGCTCCAGCCGCGAGGCTGTAACTCTCTTCCGTATCGACTGAGCACGGCTGACACCCGAGCGCTGATACTTTTCATGTTCCGGACGCTGAGATTCGGGGTGGGGAGAGGTGTAGTGAGATGAGACGAGTCGCACTGGGATTCATCCTTGTCATGCTGGCCGCCGCGTGCGGCGGAGGTGGCAGCAGCAACAACACCGCCGTAACGCCCAAGAGCGGCGGCACCGCAACCATCGCGCTCGAAAGCGAGCTGCGGACGCTCGACCCGATGGACTCTTCGCTGCTCGTGGAGCGCGAGGTCTTCTACAACATGTACGACTCGCTCTTCACCATCGATCCCTCGCTGGCGATCAAACCCGGCTTGGTCAAGACCTGGGACACGTCCGACCCGTTGAACTACAAGTTCACGCTCCAGTCCGGCGTCAAGTACCAGGATGGGACGGCGTTCAACGGCGCGTCGGTCAAGGCCAACATCGAGCGCTACAAGACCGGCGCGACCTCACGGCGCAAGTCGGACCTGGGAAGCGTGAAAACCGTGGAGGTCACAGACGACACTCATGTCATCTTCCACCTCATCAAGCCCGATGCCACCCTGCTGGCGACTCTTGTCGACCGCGCGGGGATGATGGTCTCGATGGATGCCGTGAGCAAAGGCGGCGCGAACTTTTCCCTCGCGCCAACGGGCGCTGGCAGCGGTCCGTTCGAGTTCGTCGAATGGAAGCGCAACGACCACCTCACGCTGAAGAAAAATCCGAGCTACTGGCGTTCCGGCCTCCCCTACCTCGACGGCGTCACGTACAAGGCGATCCCCGACGTGAACGCGATCCTCGCCGCTTTGAAGACCGGGGACATCGACATTGCGCGCGTGATCGCGGGCAAGGACGTCGCCTCTCTCAAGGCTGACTCGAACTTCATCTACAAAGACGTGCCGGCGATCGGGTTCAACGGCTTCGAGCTCAACGCGGGCGCTTCGCCGTTCAACGACCCGGCCAAGCGCCAGGCGGTGGCGATGGCGATCGACAGGTATTCGATTCTCAAGAACATCAACTTCAACATCGGGGTCGTCGGCTACGGCCCGATTCCGCCGTCGAGCTGGGCTTTCGACTCCAGCGAGAAGATCTACGATCACGCCGACGCGACCAAGGCGAAGTCGACCGCGACCGGTTTCACCTTCACCTACAAGACGACCTCCGACCCGGTCAACCAGCAGCTGGCCCAGCTGATGCAGTCAGAGCTCGCCGCGGCGGGCATCACCATGCAGATCCAGACCGAAGAGTTCGCCACCTATCAGCAGGAGTGCGCCAACCACCAGTTCCAGGCGTGCGGTGTCAGCTGGTCGGGCCGAATCGACCCGGACGGCAACATGTACGCCTGGTGGCACACCGGTGGCAGTTTCAACGACAGCCTGTACAGCAACTCCCAGGTCGACCAGTGGCTCGACGACGCGCGCACGAACGCCGATCAATCAAAGCGGAAGCAGGACTACGACAACGCGCAGAAGCAGATCGTGCAGGACGCGCCGTATGTCTTCACGACGTTCGGCGTGAGCCCGCAGATCTCCAACACCAAGATCCACGGATTCACCCTCTACCCTGACCTGATGATCCGGATGGCGGAGGTCTGGAAGGGCTAGACGCTCGCGGTTACGGAAACATGACTCGATGCCGGACGCCTGACCCGGTATGACGAGCTACGTCTTGCGCCGGGTGCTGCTCATGGTGCCGGTCGCGTTCCTGGTCACGGTCGGCGTTTTCATGCTCATCCACCTGAGCCCTGGCGACCCCGCATTGATCATCCTCGGCGAAGACCGCACGCCGCAGGCCGTCGCCCAGGTCCACCAGGAGTTCGGCCTCGACAAGCCGCTGTACGTTCAGTACCTGATCTGGGTCGGCCACATCGGGCACGGCGACTGGGGTCGCTCCTACACGACGCACGAGCCGGTCTTCAACGCCATCAGCGACCGGCTCCCGGCGACGCTCGAGCTCGGCATAGCCGCGCTGGTCTGGTCGCTTGTCGTGGCCATCCCCCTCGGCACGATCGCGGCTGTGCGCCGGGGCTCGGTGGCGGACCGGGTCGCGACCGGCATCTCGGTCGCCGGCGTGTCGGTGCCGAACTTCTTCATCGGCATCGTGCTGATCTACGTGCTGTCCGTGACGGCGCGGATCTTTCCATTCGGAGGCTACGTCCCGATCACCCAGGATCCATGGGAGAGCCTGCGCCATGTGATCCTGCCGGCGATCGCGCTGGGCACGGCGGGCACCGCGATCAACATGCGGTTCACGCGCTCGTCGATGATCGAGGTGCTCAACCACGACTTCATCCGCACCGCGCGCGCCAAGGGCGCCTCATGGCGGCGCGTCGTCTTCGTCCACGCGTTGAAGAACGCTCTCATCCCTGTCGTGACGATCGTGGGTCTCCAGATCGGGGGGATCATCGAGGGCGCGGTCGTGACGGAGACCGTCTTCACGTGGCCGGGCGTAGGCCGGCTTGCGGTGGAATCGATCTTCAACCGCGATTACACGGTGGTCCAGGGCGTGGTGCTCCTGGCTGCCTTCTCCTACATGCTGGCGAACCTTGCCGTCGACCTCGTCTACGGCTGGCTGGACCCGAGGATCTCGTACGCATGAGCAACGCGCCAGCGATCGTGGCCGCCGGGACTCCGATCCGCCGCAGGCCGTTCGGGCTGCTGGAGCTGGCGCAGAGGAATCGCGGCGTCGTTGTCGGGCTGGTTTTCGTCGGAGCGCTTTTCTTGATCGCGCTGGTCTCCCCCGTCATCTCGCCCCACGACCCGATTGCGACCGAGCCGGACAATGCGTACCTGCCTCCGCTGAGCCCCGGCCACGTGCTCGGAACCGACGAGCTCGGGCGAGATCAGATCAGCCGGGTGCTGTGGGGCGCACGAGTATCTCTGCCGGTGGCCCTGGTCGCGGTCGCTGTCGGCCTAGTTGGAGGCGGCGTGCTCGGTATGGTCAGCGGATACGCAGGTGGGCTCACCGACCTGCTTGTGATGCGGGTCGTCGACGCGCTCCTCGCCTTCCCGGCGCTGATCCTCGCGATCGCTCTGGTCGCCGCGCTCGGGCCGAACCTGCGGAACGCGATGATCGCGATCGGAATCGTCGCGATCCCCGTCTACGCGAGGCTCGTACGCGCCGTCGTCCTCCAGCTGAAGCAGATGGAGTTCGTCATGGCGACGCGCTCGCTGGGTGCATCTCCCATTCGCCTCATCGTGCGCCACCTCATCCCGAACCTGATGAACCCGATCCTCGTGCAGATTTCGCTGTCGGCGGGGTTTGCGATCCTGGCTGAGGCGGTTCTTTCGTTTCTCGGTCTCGGCGCACAACCGCCGACACCTGACTGGGGACAGATGATCACCACCGGCCGCACGTTCCTCCCCAATGACCCGTGGCTGGCGATCGTGCCGGGCATCGCAATCTCGATCACCGTCTACAGCTTCAACCTGCTCGGCGATTCGCTGCGCGACGCCCTCGACCCAAGGCTCCGCTCCTGATGGCGTTCAGCCATCTCCTGGAGCTCGACAACGTCGAGACGCATCTTCGCCTTCGCGAGGGCACCATCAAGGCGGTGGACGGGGTTTCCCTCACCGTCGATGCCGGCGAGACGTTGGGCATCGTCGGCGAGTCTGGGTCCGGCAAGTCGATGACGGCGCTCTCGATCATGCGACTGCTGCCACGCAGCGGCCGCATAGTGGGTGGAAAGGTCAGCTTCAAGGGCCGTGTCTTGACCGACCTGTCCGAGGATGAGATGGAGGAGATCCGCGGCACCGAGATCGCGATGATCTTCCAGGACCCGATGACGTCGCTCAACCCCGTCTTCAGGACGGGTTGGCAGGTCGGCGAACCGCTGAGGATCCACCGGCACATGCGCAGACGCGCCTCGATCGCGGCGGCGGTCGATCTCTTCCAGAAGGTCGGCATCCCCGAGCCGCGACGACGCGTGGCGCAGTACCCGCACCTTTTCTCGGGAGGCATGCGGCAGCGCGCTATGATCGCCATGGGCTTGAGCACAAGCCCGAGCCTGCTCATCGCCGACGAGCCGACGACCGCGCTGGACGTGACGATCCAGGCCCAGATCCTGGATCTGCTGCAGACCCTGAACCGAGACTACGGCACGGCCACCATCTTGATCACGCACAACCTCGGGGTGGTGGCCGGCATGTGCGACCGCGTCATCGTCATGTACGCGGGCCGCATCGTCGAGCAGGGCCGCACGGACGACGTTTTCGCGCATCCGGAGCATCCGTACACGTGGTCGCTTCTTCACTCGATTCCGCGCCTGGACGCAGAGCAACATCAGCCGCTGAGACCGATCGAGGGGGTGCCACCGGACATGGTGAACCTCCCGCCCGGATGCAAGTTTCAGGCCCGGTGCCCCTTCGCCATCGCGCGCTGCGCCACCGATGAGCCGGAGCTGCTGCAAGTGCGTGAGCAGCTCGCTCGCTGCTGGGTGACGCAGGCAGGCACCCGGCTCGACGGTTGAGCACCGAGGCGCCGCTGGTCGAGGTGCGAGGCCTCCGGACGTGGTTCCCCGTCCGCTCCGGGGTGGTCAACCGCGTAGTCGGCCACGTGCGCGCGGTCGACGGCGTCGACCTTGTGATTCATGAAGGCGAGACGCTCGGGCTCGTCGGCGAATCGGGTTGCGGCAAGTCGACGCTCGGCCGCTCCATCCTGCGCCTCGTCGAGCCGACCGCCGGCGAGGTGTACTTCGAGGGCAAGGACGTGCTGCGCCTGAGCCGCGGCGCGATGCGGCGGATGCGCCGCAAGATGGCGATGATCTTCCAGGATCCGTTTGCCTCCCTCGATCCTCGTCAAACCGTCGGTGACATCCTGGGCGAGGCGCTCGACATCCACCACCTGGCACCGGACGCGCGCCGGCGCAAGGAGCGGGTCAAGGAGCTGCTGGACCTCGTGGGATTGTCGACCGACTTCTCGAACCGCTACCCGCACGAGTTTTCCGGCGGGCAGCGCCAGCGCATCGGAATCGCCCGCGCGCTTGCGGTCGACCCATCGTTCATCGTGTGCGACGAGCCCATCTCGGCGCTCGACGTGTCGATCCAGGCCCAGATCATCAACCTGCTCGAACAGCTGCAGGAGAAGTTCCGTCTTACCTACCTCTTCATCGCCCACGACCTTTCGGTGGTCAAGCACATCTCGGACCGGATCGCGGTCATGTACGTCGGCAAGATCGTGGAGATCTCGCCAGCAGGCGACCTGTACCGCCGGCCGAAGCATCCCTACACCGCGTCGCTCCTCTCGGCGATACCCATCCCCGACCCCCGCCTGGAGCGCCAGCGTGAGCGGATCATCCTCAAAGGCGACGTCGCTTCACCGGTCGATCCCCCGAGCGGGTGCCGCTTTCGCACGCGGTGCTTCAAGGCGCAGCCCCGCTGCGCCGAGAGTGAGCCGCCTCTTGACACTGTCAACCTCGGCGACCACCAGGCCGCCTGCTTCTATCCCGTCGGCTAGCGGCTAGCGGCCTGCGGCGGAGGCCTGGGCGCCTCGCGCGTTGGCGGCGGCCGACAGCACGCCCGTTTCCGGGTCCCGACCGACCACGCACGTCCGGCCAAGCGACCAGCGGTCGGCCTCCACAACTTCGTGTCCCCTTCGCGTCAGCTCATCGAGCACCCGGGCACCTGGTGGCGTCTCGACGTGCAGCCGGCCGGGATGCGCCTCGTGGGGAGCGAACGAGCTCGGGAAATGCGACGTGTGGAACATGGGCGCGTCGATCGCGGCCTGGAGGTCGAGGCCGAAGAGCGCGTGGGCGAGGAAGAACTCGAGTGTCCATTGGTCCTGCTGGTCGCCACCGGGCGTACCGAACGCGAGTCGCGGTTCGCCGTCGCGCAGAACCAGGCTTGGGCTGAGCGTCGTCCGCGGCCGCTTGCCGCCCTCGAGGTGGTTCGGATGCTTTGCGTCGAGGTTGAACATCTGCGCCCTGGTGCCCAGGCAGAAGCCGAGACCCTCGATGACAGGGGAGCTCTGCAGCCATCCCCCGCTGGGCGTACATGCGACGAGGTTGCCGTGGCGGTCGGCGACTGCCACGTGGACGGTGTCGCCGCGCACGGCGCCGAGCGACTGCGAGCCGGTCCCGGTCCAGTGCCCCCCGCTCACCTGCTGCACTGCCCGCGTGGGAAGTCGCGCCTCGCGGCCACCGGGCCGGCCCGGCCGCAGCTCGAGCGACGCCCTGTCGGTGACCAGATGGCGCCGCCCGTCCCCGTATTCAGCGGAAAGCAGGGCGGCAAGGGGGACGTCGGCGAAATCAGGGTCCGCGTACCAGGCTTCACGATCGGCGAAGGCCAGCTTGGCGCATTCGGTGACCACATGGATGTGATCGGCCGACAGGAAGTCCAAGGATTCGAGCCCAAAGTGCTCGAGCAGCATCAGCTGCTGCAGGAACACGGGACCCTGGCTCCATGGACCGCATTTCGCGACGGTCCAACCGCCAAAGTCGCAGGTGACAGGATCTTCGTGGCGGGCGGCAAAGGCCGCGAGGTCTGAGGCGGCAAGCAAGCCGCGGTGCGGATTCCCGGAGCTGTCCATGACCTCACGGCCGCAGTGGCGCTCGACCGCTTCCGCCACGAATCCGCGGTAGAACGCGTGCAGCGCCGCCTCGATCTGCCTCTCGCGGTCGCCGTCGGATTCCACAAGGCGGCGATACGTCGCGGCGAGGTCGCGGTTGCGAAACACCTGCCAGGGCCGCGGCACTCCCGCCTCGAGGTAGACCGCGGCCGAGGCCGCCCAGTGCTCGCGGAACAGCGGCTCGACCATCGTCAGCGTATCGACGATCCGGGGGTGCAGCGGATAGCCGGAGTCTGCATACCCGATGGCGAAATCCATCACGTCCGACGCGCGCCACGTCCCATGGTCCCGGAGCAGCGTCATCCACGCGCCGAAGGCGCCTGGCACGCATGCGGCCACCAGGCCCGTGCCAGGCACGTCGGCGAGCCCCATCGCCAGGACGCGGTCGATCGTCGCGGCGGCCGGCGCGGGCCCCTGGCCGCAGATCACCTCCGCCTTCTTGCGCCGCGAGTCCCACAGCATGATCGGCACCTCGCCGCCGAGTCCGTTGAGGTGGGGCTCGACGACCTGCAGCACGAAACCCGCCGCGACCGCGGCGTCGAACGCGTTGCCCCCGCGCTCGAGCACGGCCATCCCGGCCTGGCTGGCGAGCCAGTGAGTCGAGCTGACCATGCCGAACGTGCCTTTGATCTCGGGCCGCGTCGTGAAAGCCATCTCAGTACGCCTCCTGCAGTCCGCCGCGGCGGGCGTAGTTTTCGAGCAGCCTGAACAGCAGGTAGCCCCCAAAGGCCCACACCAACCCGACCAGGACCTCGCCACCCAGGAGTCCAGCCACCTGCTGCAGCGACGCACCCGCCGCCGCTTCCCGCGCAGCCTGTACCCCGCGGGTCAGCGGCAGGATGAACGAGACGAGCTGAAGCGGCCCGGGAAGGCTGCTGACCGGAAAGTTGATCCCGCATACGACCAGGAGGATGTAGTAGACGACGTTGGCGATGATGATCGCGTCCCGCATGACCAGGCCGATGCTGCCGAACATCAAACCGAGGCCCGCCGTCGTCCCCGAGATCACCAGAACGCAGAGGCCGAGCAGCGGTAGGTTGCCGTGCTGCAGGTCAAGCCCGAACAGGACGACAGCGACCAACAGCCCGATGATCACGGTGGCGATCCCGTCGATCACGTTCACGATCGCCCGACTCAGGAACGTGACGAGGCGGTTGGCGGGGGAACCGAGAAGGATCGGCAGGGTGCCGAACTGACGCTCATTGGCGACAGTTCCGATGACGCCGAAGATTCCCGCGTTGGCCGTGAGCTGCAGCGCGTTGCCCAGTGCGAAGTACAACGCGTTCTGGCGACCGGTGGCGTAGATCCCAAGCTCCACGAAAAACAGGATCTGCGTCACCGGGAGCAAGACCTTGTAGGCGACGTATCCGCGAACGCTGGCCCACTGGAAAAGCGCGACGTACTGCAGATAAGTGGAGCGGGCGAAGACAGCTGCCTCGGCGGCGACGCGGCTCATGCGAGCGCCAGGTCACCGGACACGCGCGCGTGCTTCTCCACGAGCCGGTAGAGGAAGTAGCTGGCGACAAGGTAGGCCACGCTCACCGCGATGGCCGCGAACCACCACGTGGAATAGTCATGCGCTCCTTCCGTCGTGGTCGATGCGTAAAGAGCGCGGGTCGCCCAGGTCGGCGCGAGCGCGCCTGCGATCAACTGGGCCCATGGCGCGAGGATCGCCACCGGGAACATGAAGCCGCAAAGCACATACACACCGAGCTCGAAGCCGTTGAGCATCTGGAACGCCCACCGCCACAGCGCGAAGAGCGGCGTCAGCGTGAGCGCGATTGCAAAGAACGTGAAGCTCAACACCCCAAGTGAGATGGCGAATCGAAGTGCGTCGACGTGGGGAAGCAGCGCGTGGAACCCGAAGTAGGCCAACGCGACAGTCGGGATGAACGAGAGGATTCCGAACAGGAGGCTGCCGGCGACCTTGCCGAGCAGGATCACCACGAGGGGCGTCGGCACAGCGAAGATCTGCTCCAGGGTGCCGTTCCACCTCTCGTCCTGGATGCCGTTGCCTCCGTCGAGATACGCGACGGACCAGTAGCCGATGAGGCCGCCGCCCAGCACACCGTATGTGAGGTGCGACGCAGGCGCACCCGGGCGGCTCAGGACGAAGAGTCCCACCGCAGCGAAGATCATTGGAAATACAAGCCAGTTCAAGTAGGCCCAGGGGCTGACCACGCGCAGGCGCATGCTGACGCGAAACGCGCTGAAGGCGGCGCGGGCCAGCGTGCTCAAGACGACTCGCCGATGAGCTGCACGTACGCGTCCTCGAGGGTAGGCTCACGCGAGCTGACCCTGCTCAGCGAAAGGCCGTCGAACAGCATCCCGAGCTGAGTCATCACGTCAGCCGGCCGAGCGCACTGCACGGTCACCACCTGGGCCAGCTCGTGCTCGGACACCACCACCGAGGTGACACCGGGAAGGCCACGTAAGCCGGCCAGCCGGTCAGCCGGCATGCCAACCACCTCAAACTCGACCACGCCCTGGTTCTCCACCACGCCTTTGATGCTGCTTGGCGTGCCCTCGGCCACGATCGAACCGTTCTTGATCACGGCAATCCGATCGCAGATGGCGTCCGCCTCGAACATGTAGTGCGTCGTCAAGAAGATCGTTGTGCCGCTGTCGGCAAGCTCCCGCACGATCAAGCGCAGCTCGCGGGCCCCGACCGGGTCGAGGCCGATGGTGGGCTCGTCGAGGAAGAGGACCTCGGGATCGTTGAGCAAGCCTCGCGCGAGATGGAGTCGCTGCTTCATGCCCCGGGAGTAGTGCTCCACCTTGTCACGCTCGCGACCCGCAAGGCCGAGCCTGTCAAGCAGCTCGGCGATCCGCTTCCGCGAGATGTGAGGGGGAATCCGGTAGAGGTCGGCGAAATAGCGCAGGTTGTCGAGACCGGAGAGCCGCCAGTAAAGTCCGCGCTCCCCGCCGAACACAAAACCGATTCGCTTCCTGACCGCCCACGGATTGTTCACCGCGTCCAGGCCAAGGATGTTTGCTGAACCGGACGACGGCAGCAGCAGGGTGGTGAAGATCTTGACCATGGTCGTCTTGCCGGCTCCATTGGGGCCGAGCAGGCCGAAGAGCTCACCTGGCTCGATCGCGAGATCGACGCCGCGCAGCGCGGTCCGTTCGACCCGAGAGCGGCGAATGATTCCACGTGTCGTGACGTACGTCTTCCGCAGCGCGCGCGCCTCGATGGCGGCTGATTTCATGGACCCCATTAGGCTACCCGGGGTGATATAGGTGACTCATGAATGAGTTCTTTGAGAATCTCGGCCGAGACTGGGTCGCCGCGGCGGAGAGGCGAGGCGCGCGGATCACGGCGCCGTCGTTGGACTCTCGCGTGGCGCTCGAGCTGCTGGAGCTGGCGCGCGTGACCGCCCATACGCAGGAGCGCCGCTTCGCTCCACTCTCCAGCTACCTGGCGGGCGTCGCCGCGGAACGCCTGCGCGCCGCCAGGGGAGAGGTCGACGACGGCGAGGTGGCGGCATTCATCCAGGAAGTCCGAATGAAGCTGGAGCGCGAGGTCCCCGGCTTGTAGCTAGCGCACGTTGATGACCGGCAGCTGCCGGAAGGTCTGGACCGAGACCCGCGCCGCCACCGCCGACGCCACCTTGCGAAGCGCCTCCGCCCCTGGAGTGTCAGGGCGGGACACCACCACCGGCGACCCTGCGTCGGCCTCCTCGCGAATCGCCCGCTCGATCGGGATCGCACCGAGGTAGGGAACGCCGAGCCGCTGGGCGGCGCGTTCAACTTGACCGTGGTCGAAGATGTGGTGTTCTTCGCCGCACCGCCCGCAGACGAACCAGCTCATGTTCTCGACGAGGCCGAGGGGCGTCACGTTGAGGCCACGAAACATCTGCAGGGCCTTGACGGCGATCTTCAACGCGGTTTCCTGGGGGGTGCAGACGATCGCCACCCCGGTGAGCGGGATCGACTGAGCCAGGGTCAGCGAAGCATCGCCCGTGCCGGGGGGCAGGTCGACGACGAGGTAATCAAGCGCACCCCAGCGAACGTCAGTGAGCATCTGCTCGATCGCACGCGAGACCATCGGACCGCGCCAGACCATCGCCTTGTCGGCCCCGGTCATCAGGCCGATGGACATGAACTTCATTCCGTAAGCCTCGAGGGGAACGAGCTTCTGGTCGAGCACCTTCGGCTGGTCGGTCACGCCCAGCATCCCGGGCACCGACGGCCCATAGATGTCCGCGTCCAGCAGACCCACGCTTGCGCCGGAGAGCTGCAGCGAGGCCGCGAGGTTGACCGCGACGGTCGACTTACCCACTCCACCTTTGCCTGACGCGACCGCGATGACGTGCTTGACGCCGGGAATGGCCTGTTCACCGGCCCGTCCGCCAAACGAGGGCCGGATGTTGGCGGTCATCTTCAGGTCGACCGCAGTCACGCCTGGCAGTCCGCTCACCAGCTCCTGTGCCATGGTCTGGAATCGGTCGCGCACCGGGCATGCCGGCGTGGTGAGCTCAAACGTGAAGCTCACCTTCCCGCCTTCGGAGATGGTCACGTCTTTGATCATTCCGAGGCTGACCACGTCGCGGCCGAGGTCCGGGTCTTTGATCGCGGACAGGACCGAGAGGACCTGGTCCTTACTGGGCACTGAAGATCACCGCGGCGCGCACCGCCAGGACCGCAAGGAGCACCACCGCCGACACGACTGTCGCCTCGATCGCGACTGGCGCCATCGCGGCGCTTTCGCCACTCGCCTCGACGCGCGCCGGCCGGCGAACGCCGAGCAGCGACGCGCCTATGCCGATCAGGGCAATGATCCAGAGCGCAAACCACGGAAGGATGCGACCCGCTTCGCCCGCGGCCGCCACGGTGACGAAGAATGCGATGAGCAAGGCGAGCTCCAGCACCCCGAAGTAGCCGTCCGCCAGGCGCAGCCGCTGCAGGGAGAACCTCGCGTCGGGCCGAAAGCGAACCAGCAGGGTGATCAGCGCCGTCGAACCGCTGAGACCGGACGCGAGGAACAGGCCGCCCAACGCCCATGTGTCGCTCCACACCGGTTGGTTGCTCACGCTGAGCAGGACGCCGGTGTAGGAGGCGATGAACAGGCCAACGATGGCGCCGGTGATGTTGAACACCTGGTTGAGGCCCGGAGGTAGCAATCCGCCGCCTTGTCGATCGCGAAACCAAGCGTCGACTGCCGAGACGAAGCTAAAAAATCCGAACACCATCAGCGCCCATGCGCCGACCGACATGGGCGACCAGTACTTGAAGCTCAGCCCCGTATCTCCCGGGGTCACATTGATGAGCATGTGCCAGAACCTCACCCAGCTGACCGAACCAAGGTCTGCGGTCAGCAGGACGGGACAGAGCACCGTGGCCGCCAGGCTGATGTAAAAGGCGAGCCGCGCCGCGGATTCGTCGTGGGCATCCCGGCTGAGCCGAAGCAGCGTACCGACGACATACGAGCCACCAGCCAGACCGGCGAAGAAGAAGTAGAAGAGGATGAACCAGGTCCACTGCGGGGCGCGGGCGAAGTGCTCGGCGGCGAGAAACATCACGCGCCCCCCCGGCGTCTGAACGCGACGAGGCCCGCTACCACCCCAAGCGCGGCGGTCACGAGCGCGGCGAGGTAACCGCCCACGTTGTTGCGGGTGGGAAGGACCGCGTTGCTCGCGTTGGGAAGACCGTAGGTCTCCGGCTTGTCCATGAGCAGGAAGAATGCGTTCAGCCCGCCGTACACGGTGTCGTCGCGGCCGTAGAGCTGCGCTTGCGTGACGCCCTGGCTCTGCAGCGCCGCAAGCCGAACGTCTGCTGCCTTCTGAAGGTCGGCCAGCGGCCCGAACTGGATCGATTGCGTCGGGCACGCCTTCGCGCACGCCGGCTCCATGCCGCCCTGCAGCCGGTCGTAGCAGAGGGTGCACTTGTGTGCGGTGCCGGTCGACTGGTTCATGCCGATCACGGCGTACGGACAGGCGGCGACGCAGTTGCGGCAGCCGTTGCAGACGTCCTGCTGGATGAAGACGGTGTCGAACTCGGTGCGGATGATGGCGCCGGTCGGGCACACCTCCATGCAGCTCGCGTGCTTGCAGTGCTTGCACACATCCGACATCAGCAGCCACGCGGTGCCGTTGCCCTGCGTCACCGGTTGGTCGGGAACGTGTTCGATGAACTTCACGTGGCGCCAGTTCTGGGCGTCGAGGTCCCCGGTGTTGTCATAGCTGTCGGCGAGAAAGGCCGGATCGTTGCCCTGGAGCTGGTTCCACTCCTTGCAGGCGACTTCGCAGGCCTTGCAGCCGATGCAGATGCTGGTGTCGGTGAAGAACCCGTACGACTCGCCGGCTTTGATGGTCGCCATCCTCAAAAGCCCATCAGGTTCGGGATGATCTTCGTGAACCCGCGTTCACGTGCGACAAGGTCGAGCGGCACGGCCGCGAGCTCGTCGACCACCGGTACGGCGTCCGGATCGGTCGCGAGGTCGACGTTGAGCACGTAGTGGCGGCATGACTCGCAAGCGTCGATGCGGAGATGCGGAAACAGGGCCGGCACGGCGCTCGCGGCCGCGGCGCCGGGCAGGCCGCGCACGACGTTCCCCCGCTCCCCCGAGCTGGTGCCCTCCTCACTCAACACGAGCAGCTTGCCGCTCGAGTCCTCGCCGCACGAGGGACACGTCATACGCGGGTAGCCCCAGCTCGATCCGCACCGTGCGCACAGCAGATATCGTGGGCCGGCGGCAAGGTCCTCGGCAGCCTGGGCGAAGTAGCTGAGCTGCGGGAGCCCACCGCACGCAGGGCAGTGGAGCGCATCTCGCGGCCCAGCGCAGGCGGCCTTCGCCTCTTGTCCGAGCGCTTCCAGCACCGGGCCGAGTGCCGCGCGGGCGAGGAATCGATCCGCCGCCGGCTGCTCTTCGCCACCGATCCACCGCTCGACGATGTCGCGCGCGTCCTGTGCGTCCGTCCGATGCACCAGCTCGACGCGAAGGCGCTCCGGCCCCAGCGCGATGCCGACGTCGAGCACGCGGGGCACCACGACCTCGGCGACGTACGACGCGAGGCGGTCTGGTGATGGGCCGTCCGCCGCGGCGTGCAGGAAAGCGTCCTCCTGCACCGGCAACAGCGCGCCGTAGAAATCCAGCAGCTGGCGCACGAACGGCTGCTTTGCTCGCAGCTCGCCTGTGCGGCGCCCGCGCTCGGCCCAGGTCTTGACCGGCGCCGCGATGGCCATCAGATCTTCTCCAGGTTGACCAGGAAGGCTTTGAACTCGGGGGTGCGCGCGTTGGCGTCGCCGACGAACGGGGTCAGCGCGTTGGCCATCCAGTACCGGCCGTGGCTCGGGTCACTGTCGGCGGCCAGGCCCACATAGCCCCAGTGGATCGGGATGCCGATCTGGTAGACCTTCTGCCCGGCCACCGTCATCGGGCCGAGGCGCTTGGTCACCATGGCCTGGACCTCGATCTTGCCTCTCTTGGAGGAGACGCGAACGTGGTCGCCGCTCTTGATCCCCTTTTCGCTCGCGAGCTCGTATGGGATCTCGACAAACGGTTTCGGCTGCAGCTGGACGAGATGCGGAACGTACTGCGTGATGTAGTGCTCATGCTCGGTCAGCCGGTAGCTCGTCGCGATGTAAGGGAAGTCGGTGACCGTGCCGAAGCGGTTGGGTCTCCCCGCCGCCTGGTCGTACAGGAAAGCCACCGGCGACGCCGAGTTGTTGGGGTGCAGCGGGTTCTGCACGGGCGACTCGATCGGCTCGTAATGCTCCGGCAATGGGCCGTCGATCAGGCCGTTGCTGAACATTCGGCCGACGCCCTCCCCGTTCATGATGAAGGGCAGGTAAGCGTTCGGGTCGTGCGGGTTCATGGTGGCGGGGTAGTCCGGAACGTCACCGCCCCACTTCGCTCCGTCCCACTTGATGCCCGGCCGTAGGGGGTCCCACGGATTGCCATCGAGGTCGGCCGATGCTCGGTTGTAGAGAACGCGGCGGTTGAGCGGCCAGCTCCATGCCCAGTTCGGGTAGAAACCCATCCCGGTCGCGTCGTTCGTCTTTGGATCCTGGACGCCCTGGCGGCGCTTCATGAGGTTGCCCGTGTCGGGATAGCTCCCCGTGTAGATCCAGTCGCCGGCGGTGGTCGTGCCGTCATCCTTCAGGTTCGCGAACGAGGTCATCTGCTTGCCGGATGCCAGGTCCTTGCCGTTGATCTCCTTCGCTATCTCGTCGAGCGTCGGCTTCGACGGGTCCTGGTAGTTGAGGGTCACGCTCAGGACGGGGTCGGGAAACTTTCCTCCCTGGGATTGGTACAGCTTCTTCACGCGCTGGAAGATGTCCGCCAGGATCCACTGGTCGTCGCGCGCCTGGCCCTGCGGCGGCAGGACGCGGTCCTTCCACTGCGCCCACCTTCCGCTGTTCGTGAACGAGCCCTCTTTCTCGATCCAGTGCGTGGTCGGGACCATGAAGACCTCGGTCTTGATCTGGCTTGCGTCCACGCCCGGCGCGTGCCAGAACTCGGAGCTGGTGGTGGGCAGCGCATCCATGATGACGAGCCACTTCAGGTTGCTCAGCGCCTGGCGCACCTGGTTGTTGTCGGGACCGATGCTGGCCGCGGTCATGCCGGACAGAATCAGCCCCTGCATGCTGCCCTTCAAGGCCTGGTCGAAGATCGACATCCACGAGGAGTTCGATGCCGGCTTGGGGAGGAAGTTGAACGCGAATCCGCTGTCCTTGGTCGCCGCGTCGCCGAACCACGCCTTCAGCAGGCTTGTCATGAACTTGCCGTAGTTGGTGCCAAAGAAATTCCACGAGTGCGGATCGGATTTCTTGGCTGCGCTCTGCGCGACGTAGTCGGCGATGTTCTTCTGCCCGGGCGCCGGCACTTTCAGGTAACCGGGGAGGATGTCCCACGAGATCGCATGGTCGGTGTTGCCCTGGATGTTGGCGTGTCCACGCTCGGCGTTCATGCCGCCGCCAGGCCGCCCCATGTTGCCGAGCAGCAGCTGGAGGATGGCGCCAGACCGGATGAGCTGCGACCCGGTGGTGTGGTGGGTCAAGCCGACCGCGTAGACGATCGTCATCACCTTGTCCGGCTTGCCCATCTGGCCGACCAGGTCCGCGACCTTGTTGAAGTCGGCGACCGGAATGCCCGTGATGCTCGAGACCATCTCGGGCGTGTAACGCGAGTAGTGCGTCTTCATGAGCTGGAAGACCGAATGCGGGTCCTGGAGCGTCATGTCGCGCCTTGCGTAACCGCTGCTGTCGGTTTCGTAGCTCCACGTGGAGATGTCGTAAGTGCGCTTGGCGGCGTTGTAGCCGGAGAAAAGGCCGTCGTTGAACGCGAAGCCCTGCTTCACGATGAATGAGGCGTTCGTGTAGTTGCGGACGTAGGTGTCGGCGAACAGGTTGTTCTGCAGGACGTTGTTGATCAGGCCGCCGAAGTACGCGACGTCCGTCCCGGTACGCATGCGGAGATAGAGGTCCGCGACAGCCGACGTGCGGGTGAAGCGCGGGTCGGCGTGCACGATCTTCGCGCCGCGGTCGAGTTTCGCCCGCATGAACCATTGGAAGCCGACGGGGTGCGCTTCAGCCGGGTTCGCGCCGTTGATCAGGATCAGGTCGGCGTTCTTGATGTCGCGCCAGTGGTTTGTCATCGCTCCCCTTCCGAATGTGGCGGCCAAACTGGTCACCGTGGGGCCGTGTCAAACCCGTGCCTGCTGTTCGAGGAATACCAGTCCCAGGCCCCGCATCAGCTTGGCGGCCAAGTAGCCCTCCTCCGAGCTGAACGCGGCGCCTCCCGCGAAGGCGATGCCTTCGGTGCGGTTGACGGTGTTGCCGCTGGCGTCGGTCGTCACGAAGGTCGCATCGCGCGACGCCTTGATGTTGTTGGCGATCTTGTCGAGCATCGAGTCCCAGGAGATGCTCTGCCAGGTGGTCGAGCCGGCCGGGCGGTACTGAGGCGACTCCACGCGATGGGGTGATACGGCGAGCTGCATCGCGGTGGCGCCCTTGGGACACAGCCGTCCTTCGTTGATCGGGCTGTCGGGGTCACCCTCGATCTGCAGCAGCTGCACGGTCCCGTCGCTGTTCTGCCGGGTGTAGGCGACGAGTGAGCAGCCGACCGCGCAGTAAGGGCAGATCGAATGCGACTCCTTGGCGCCCGCGATCCGAAGGTTCAGCTTGACCTTGGTCGATTCGGCGTACGCGACGTCGAAGCCGAGACCGGAGGCGACCAGACCGCCGGTTCCGGCAGCTCCGACCTTCAAGAATTCCCGCCGCGTGATTGTCGGCACTATCCCCGAGCGAGCCTGAAGCTAACTCACGGCTGGACCTCTGTCAAGTTTGCAAACGCACGCTGGGGTTCAGCCTGTCGACATCAGCAGGTCGGAGCGATCGTCCGGCTCGGGGTTACGCAGCAGGTCGATGAGACGTGGGTCCCATCGCATGACGACTCCGGTCACGCCTGAAGACTCGTGGTCGCGGAGCATCGCCGCCCATGCCTCCCGGTCCGGCGGCGCCGGGATGGACACCCAGGTCTCGCCCTCCGGCAGGCCGACGACCACCCGTCCCCCGCTCAGCCTCCGGAGCGTCACCTCCGGATCGGTCTCCGACAACCGCAACATGATGCGCTCGGTCATGACGGCGATCGCGCCGAGCATGACGGAGCGGCCGGGCCCGTCGCCCTCCAGCCCGATCATCGCCGCGCCCGCCGCCTCGAGGGCCCTGGCGTCAGCCAGGAGCTCGCCGGCGTCCTCGGCCGCGGCGGGCAGCATCACGGCAACCTTGACCACAAGGTCAAATCTAGCGGCGCGCCGGCGACCGGGAGCGCCTCCTAGGGTTTCGCGACCGCCGCCGCCATCTTCTCCCTCAGCTCGTGCTTCAGCTGCGAGGAGTCGAGCGACGCGCTCAGATGCCCGGCGACAACCTTCTTCAATCGTTCTGGCAGCATGCGCTCGAACGTCGCGCGGGCCTCCTCGGGGCCCGCCACGTAGATATGCATGTACGCCCCCGACGCCATCTCGCGCTCGACCGTCTTGACCGCGCTCTCGAGGTTGGCCTTGGCCTTGTTGTCCGCCTTGCGCTGGTTGCTCGGTGCTGATGTGCCGCCCGCCCGGGAGTGGCGGACCTCGGCGCCGTTCACCTCCCCCAGCGGGATGATGTCGTCGAGGATCGAGCCAAACGTCTTGGCGTGCTCCTTGTCGACAACGGCGATCAGAGCGGGCGGGTTGTGTTCCAGCTGCCGCAAGATCGGCGCCAGCAGAAGCTCCCCCACCTCCATGCGCTCATCGACCTCGGACCGAAGCTTGACCAGCTCGAGCACGCCGTGGGGCTCGTCGGCAAACCCGGCGAAAGCAGGGCAGCCCGCCGGCCGTACCACCGCCACGTGGTTGCGAAGGCGCCGAAGCTCGAATTCCATCAGCTCGCGGTCCTTTTCGCTGAGGCGGTGGCTGTACCTGTGCAGGAGGTCGCGGAACTCGATGTCGTAGAAGCGGGAGTCGTATCCCTCGGAGCGCGCCGGCAGATAGATGCTCACGGCTCGACCGGAAGCCCGGCGAAGTCGCGGCGCCAGGGCGAAGACAGCCAGCAGGGGGCTGTACTTGCTCATCCCACAATGTTGAACGAATGTCACGGGGGAGGCAGGCGTCTGTTCACGGGGGAGGCAGGCCTCCCCCGTGGAGCCCCCACCGAGTCACAGGATGCATGGAGGCGTTTGGCGGGTCACGCTGGGTGACGGCCGGAATGAATCCGGCCTGCGGCCCGCACTCGTCTGACTTTCGGTAGGCTCGATCGCCGGTACAGTGGTGGGAGGGAGATGTTCGAAGACGAGACGCAGGTGGCCTGGACCATGATGCCTCGCGAGGCGCCGGTCGTGGCCGCCGACGGCACCGAGATCGGGAAGGCGCAACAGGTGCTCGGAGACCTCGAGGAGGACATCTTTCATGGGATCGTGCTCAAACGAAGTCATGACGGCGAGCTGGTCGAGCTGCCCGCCGTTCACATCAAGAGGATGACCGAACGGCACGTGATCACAGACCTGGGCACCGACGACGTGACGAGCCTCTCGCGCTACCGGCGCCGCTGAGGCCGAACGGAGCCAAAACCCGCCCTCGTGCGTCCTTATATGTGAGGCGCGTGGGCCATACTTGGCCCCCCTCCCGCATTACGATTCCGCCCACCGCTCGTTGTAGAGGTTTGAATGGCACGGTCCGACCGCCGTTTTGCCGTCAGGTCGGTCCTGGCCGTGATCGCGGCGGCCATCGGCACCTCGGCGTCGACGGTTGGTTCGGAGGCAGCCAGCACCAACCCGCTGGTCCTCAACGTCCAGGTCGGTTACTCCCAGACGGTCAAGCTCGGCCAGTGGATGCCGGTCTCGATCGACCTGGTCAACCACGGCGCCGATCTCGACGGGGTGCTGCAGGTGTCGAGCACCAGCTCGTTCGGAGGCGGAGGTGGCCCGCCGGGCGGCAACGCCGTCTACGAAACGCCGGTCAGCCTCGCGGCAGGGGCGACCAAGCACTTCCGGACCTACGTTTCTGAGGATTTCCCAGGGACAGTGGACGTGTCGGTGATCCGGAACAACCGCAGCCTCGTAACCCAGCAGGTCTCGTTCAACAACACCCTGACGGGACTCCTGGCCGCTGTGATCTCCGACCAGGCGACCGCGCTCGACAACCTTGGCATCATTTTCCCGGGCCCCACCTCGCCCCGCGTCGTGCACCTTGCGGCGGGCGACATCTCCGACTCGGCGCTGGTGTTGCGTGCCTTCGACCTGATCGCGATCGATGACTTCGCCAGCGACACCCTTACCTCCGGCCAGCGCACCGCGCTGACCGACTACGTCATGAATGGAGGGTCGCTGATCCTCGGCACCGGCGGCTCGTGGCACAAGACCCTCGCGGGCCTGCCCAGCTCGCTACTGCCGATGCAGGTGACCGGAACCACGACCATCGTTCCGTCTGCGGCGCTCGGCCACCTCGGCGGCCTCGAGGTCGCGACCGGAACGCTGACCGGCGGGACCGCATGGCTGAGCGACGGAGGGCATCCCCTTCTGATCGAGGAGAAAGCCGGCGCGGGCCTCGTCTCGATGGCGACGTTCGACTGGACGCAGGATCCGATCGCATCCTGGAGCGGGTCGACCGCGCTCCTTCGCCAGGTTTACATCCGCAGCACATACGGCAATGGAGCCAACGCCAACAGCAGTGGCGGGATGTTCTCGAAGTTCGGCCTCAGCGGCTCGGTGGCGACCAAAGGAGGATCGCTGTCGCAGGTGCTGGCGAGCCTACCGACGCTGGATTTGCCGGCCTGGTGGTTGATCGGCGCGCTTGTCGGCCTCTACATCCTCCTTGTCGGACCGGTCAACTACTTCGTGCTCAGAGCGCTCAACCGTCGAACCCTCGCATGGATCACCGTGCCGGCGCTTGCCCTGGTTGCATCCGGCGGCGCCTACAGCGCCGGCATCGTGACCAAGGGCACATCCGTCCTGGCGAATGAGATATCGATCGTCCACGTCCAGACAGGTTGGGACCGCTCCTACCAGGAGACATACACCGGAATCATGGCCCCGACACGCGGCGACTATCAGGTAGGGGTCTCCGGCGGCCACACGATGATCAGCCCGATCTACTACACGTCGGGAGGCACGACAGACACGAATCTCGGCGCGATGCACGTGAATACCACCACCGACGGCATCACGCTGCCGGGGATGACCGCCTTCAACTTGCGTGGCTTCGCCAACGAGGGCGTGATGGGCTCGGCGCCGAAGATCGTCACGCGCGCGCAAATGGTCGGTGGGCAGATCACCGGTACTGTGCAGAATCTTTCTTCGATTCATTTCACCGATGGCCTGGTCATCGCCGGGAACAGCTTCCACAAGCTGGGCGACCTTCCAGCCAACGGAACCGCGTCCTTCAGCGTGCAGCCCACGGCGGCGACTCAGTTCAACGGCCAGCCGATCGCGATGTCGATCTACCCGAGCGCCTACAGCTGCTGCCCTCCCCAGGCGCAGAGCAACTCCGACGTAGAGCGCGAAAACGAAGCCCGGGGCGCTGTGCTGTCCGTGATTCCGGCCACCAGCTTCAACGGGGTCTTCACCGCGCCGGCCCCGACCATCGTGCTCTGGACCAAGCAGCCGTTCCAGGAGGTCACCGTGAACGGCGGTCACCCGCGCACGTACGGCGAGAGCGCGGTCGTGGTGCCGTTCTCGGTGGGCGAGCTCGGCGCGGGCGCGCTGCCGTCGAGCGTCGTCCTGGGACGGATCATCGACCTCGACACGGACATAAGCCAGGGCGGCGCCCCCACGATGGTCATCCAGGCGGGGAGCATCACCTACGACTTCGCGCCGACTCTTGCGCCGGGCACGCATCTTTCCGAAGTCGCGATCTCCAGCTTCAACCCCTACGGCGGCAAGGGAGCGATCGGGCCTTCAGGCACCGTCCCCAACGTCAAGGCGCAGGTCTGGGACTGGTCCCAGTCGGCGTGGGTCAACCTCGACTACTCCGACAACAGCGCGATGCTGGTGCGCGCACCCGCGGTCAACCCGACCACCGGCGAGGTCAGGCTCAAGCTCACGACCGACAACCAGTTCGCGACGGGAAACTACTCATTGGTCGGGACAGTGAAGTGATCGCGGTCGAGCAGCTGACCAAGACTTATGGGGCGCGCGCGGCGCTCGACCATGTGTCGTTCGAGGTCCCGCAGCGCGAGATCTTCGGGTTCGTCGGACCCAACGGCGCCGGCAAGACGACGACCCTACGCATCCTCGCGGCGCTGCTCGAACCGACAGACGGCAAGGCTTACATCGACGGCGCCGACGTGACCAAGGACCGCGAGAAGGTGCATTCCAAGATCGGCTACATGCCCGACTTCTTCGGCGTGTACGACCAGCTGACGGTTGGCGAATACCTCGACTTCTACGCCGCCTGCTACCGGCAGCCGAAGCAGCGGCGCCAGAAGATAGTCGACGACTTGCTGGCCCTGGTGGGAATGACAGAACGCAAGCACCAGCTCGTCGACACGCTGTCGCGCGGCTTGAAGCAGCGCGTCTGCCTCGCTCGAGCGCTGGTGCACGATCCGGCGGTGCTCCTCCTCGACGAGCCAGCGTCCGGTCTCGACCCACGGGCTCGCGTCGAGATGCGCGAGATCCTCAAGGAGCTCCAGGGGATGGGCAAGACGATCATCATCTCGAGCCACATCCTCCCCGAGCTCACCGAGCTCTGCACGATGATCGGCATCATCGACCACGGGCGCATGCGCGCCACAGGTTCGGTGCGTGACGTCATCGCGCGGCTGTCGAGCGGCCGGCGGCTGCGCATCACCGTGATCGAAGAAAGAGACGCGGCTCTCGAGATCCTGACCCCTCTTGCCTTCGTCCGCCACGCCGAGGCGGTGAACGGCGCGATCGAAGCCGAGTACGACGGTGACGAGAAGACGGCTTCTGACATCCTGAGCGCGCTCATCGGAGCAGGCATCCACGTCTCGAGCTTCGCGCCGGTCGACGGCGGGCTCGAGGACGCATTCATGCGGGCGACGTCGGAGGAGGTCGGATGAACGAGGTAGTGGGCGCGCTGTGGAACCCGATCGTGGCCAAGGAGTACCGCACCCGCATGCGGACGTGGCGGTCGCCGTTTGCGATCACCCTCTACATAGTCCTGCTTGGGGGGATCGCCTGGGCGATCTTCACAGTCATGTCCCTCACCGCCACGGGCCAGTTCGGCGGCTCGCCAACCAACTACGGCCAGCAGCTGTTCACCTTCCTGATCCTCTTTCAAGTCGCGCTGCTCGCTTTCATCACGCCCGCCCTGACCGCGGGATCGATCAGCGGCGAGCGTGAACGGCAGACCATCGACCTGCTGTTCGTCACCCCGATTCGCCCGTTCTCGATCATCTGGGGCAAGCTGCTGGCCTCGCTCTCGTTCGTCGTGCTGCTCCTCGTGATCTCGGTGCCTATCTTCAGCCTCGTCTTTCTCTTCGGCGGGATCGAGCTCGACCAGATGCTGTACTCGTTCGCGGTGACCGCGATGACTGCCCTCACGCTTGGTTTCATCGGGGTCGCCTTCTCGACTCTGTTTCGCCGCACGCTCGTCGCGACGGTCGCCGCGTACGGAGGCGCATTCGTGCTGCTCGCCGGCTGCTACCTCTACGGCTTTCTCTTCCCGGTCGTCGCCGACCCGAACGCGACGACGACCCCGGCTCCTCCGGCGATCACGCTGATCAGCCCGGTCATTCCACTGCTCACGATCGCGACCAACGCGCCCGTGCCCCTGTACGGCGTCCGCTACCCCAACGGCGGCTATGGCCTGGCCGGCGGCGGCAACAGCGGCGCGTGCGCGACCCAGCCGAATGGCGCAACGTTCTGCAGCACAGCCATCTCAGGCGTCAAGGGCGGCGGCACCCTCTCGCCGACCGGTGTGGTTCAGTCGGGCGGCGGCCCGACCATTGCCACCGGCCTGTTCCAGGGCTGGCAGTACTGGCAGGCGAGCATCGTTATGCAGGTCATGATCTGCCTCGTGGCGCTTGGGCTCAGCGCGCTCGTGCTTCCTCCTGTCCACAGGTTCCGGCTGAGGCGCCGGCCGGCGCCTGCGCGGGTGCAGGCCTGATGGGCTCGCTCGAAGCCATCGTCCGCGAGCTGCGCTGGTCGGCGGCGCGCACAAGCGCCGTTCGCTATCTGCTTCACGCGCTCCTGGCGGCGGCTGCCTGGGTGTTCGCGGTGATCGTTGCGGCCCGGCTGATGCCCATCGAGCAGGTCATTCGGATCGGGGCCTACGGCATCCCGATCGCGTTCGCGGTCGTGGCCGTGGCCTGGATCGCCACCCGGCCCCGGCCGGCCCAGCTGATGCGGGCGGCCGACCTGCGGCTCGGTTTGAAGGAAAGGCTCTCGACCGCATGGGAGAGGCGGGGCGAGGACGGACCGCTGGACGGCCTGCTGCGCCGCGACGCCCTGGAAAAGGCCGCGCGCGCGCAGCTTTCCGCCGCGTTCCCGGTCGGGGCTCGGCGGGGCGAGGTGTGGCTGACGGCCGCGGTCGCCGCCGCGGCGATCGGCCTCATCCTGCTGCCCAACCCGATGGATCAGGTGCTCTCGCAGCGCCGCGCCGACCGCGCCGCGCAGTCGCGTGCCGCCACCACGGTCGGTGCAGTGGAGAAGAAGCTCGCGTCTGCCTCGAGCCCGCCGCAGGTCGACCCGCAGGTGCAGAAGGTGCTCCAGGACGCGAAGGCGAAGATCGCGGCTGCGCCAGATCCCCGGACCGCGCTCCAGAACATCACGCCCGCCGAGCAGCAGCTGCTCCAGCTGACCGACCCTCAGACCCCGGCCAGGGCGAGCTCCGCTCAGAACCTCGCCAACAACCTTGCCGGCACGAATGCGGGCAAGAGCGCGAGCCAGGCGATCAGCGCCAGCCCCTCGCAGGGTGCGCAGGCGATCCGGCAGCTGGCCTCGCAGCTGCAGAGCCTTTCTCCGCAGGATCGGGCCGAGCTGGCGAAGGCGCTTGCCGCGGCCGCGCAGCAGGCGAAGGATCCCCAGACGGCGGCCTCCCTCCAGCAGGCCTCGTCGGCCCTGCAGTCCGGCGACCTCGGCGCCGCGGCGGCCGCGCTCAACGACGTCGCCGGGCAGCTCGACTCTCTGCAGCAGCAGGAGAACAACAACCAGGAGGTTGCGGCCGCGATCAACGGACTCGAGGCCGCGCGGCAGCAGCTCGCGGCGCAGGCCGACCGGGACAGCGGCACCTCGCCCTCCGGCGCAGCGGGATCGCCCAGCGGCGCCGCCAGCGGGAGCGGAAGCGGCAGCGGAAACGCGAACGGCAACGGCAACGGGAACGGCAATGGGAACGGAAATGGCACCGGAAACGGGAGTGGCAGCGGCGGGAGCGGCGGCGGCGGGACCGGCGGGCAGGGCAGCTCGGGCGCCGGAGCCGGCCAGGGCAGCGCCGCGGCCGGGACCGAGCGCGTATACGTCCCGGGCCAACCCGTGCCCGGTCAGTCCGAAATCGACCCGGCGCCCCTCGGTCCCGGCCAGGACGTCCCGCTCACCCCGTACACACAGGTCGTCCAGGCCTACCAGCAGGCGGCCCTCGACGCCTCCGACCAGAGCCTCATCCCGGGCAGCGAGCGCGACCTGATCCGCGCGTACTTCTCGAGCCTGGGCGAGCAGCCGGCGCCGTGATCGCCGAGGAGCCGCGCATCGACCCGACGCGCGTGACCGAGCTCGCCCAGTCGCTGGAGGCTGAGCTCGCGCGACTGATCGTCGGCCAGAAGGAGCTCGTCCGCGACACCGTGATCGCGCTGATCGGAGGCGGCCACATGCTGCTCGAGGGCGTGCCGGGGCTCGGCAAGACCGTGCTCGTGCGCGCCCTCGGCCAGTCCCTCCGGCTGAGCTTCGCGCGCATCCAGTTCACGCCGGACCTGATGCCGGCCGACATCGTCGGCACCAACGTCATTCACGAGGAGAAGGGCCGGCGCGAGTTTCACTACCAGGCCGGTCCGCTGTTCGCCAACCTCGTCCTCGCAGACGAGATCAACAGGGCGACGCCGAAGACACAGAGCGCGCTGCTCGAGGCCATGCAGGAGCGGACCGTGACCGTGGGCACGGAGACGCGGCCGCTGCCGGTGCCCTTCTTCGTCCTGGCGACGCAGAACCCGATCGAGCTCGAGGGAACGTACCCGCTGCCCGAGGCTCAGCTCGACCGCTTCTTCTTCAAGGCGCTGGTTCCATTCCCCAGCGAGGCGGAGCTGCTCGAGATCGCGCGCCGGACGACGGGCAACTCGCTCCCGCAGCTGAAGCCGGTCGCCGATGCCGAGGCGATCCTGGCGGCGCAGGAAGTCGCGCGAGAGGTGCCCATCGCCGAGCACGTGCTGGCTTACGCGGGGCGATTGATCATCTCGACGCACCCCGCCCGGACCGACATCGACCGGGTCCGCAAGTACGTGCGCTACGGCGCCAGCCCGCGCGGGCTCCAGACCCTCGTCCTCGCCGGCAAGGTGCGCGCCCTCCTCGAGGGTCGTTACAACGTTGCTTTCGACGACCTCGACGCGGTCGCGCACCCTGCCCTGCGCCACCGCATCTTCATGCAGTTCGAGGCCGAAGCCGATGAGGTCACGTCGGATCAGATCATCGACGAGATCCTGGAGAAAACCGACAAAGCAAAAGCAGCGGGATAGCCTTGGCGACTCCGTTGCTCGAGCCGTCCCTGCTTCGCCGACTCGAAGCGCTGGCGGTGCTCGTGCGGCGCGCGGTGAAAGGCCAGATGGGCGGCGAGCGAAGGTCGGTCAGCCGCGGCAGGTCGCCGGAGTTCGCGGACTTTCGCAACTACACGCCAGGTGACGACTACAGGCTGATCGACTGGAACGCATACGCCCGGCTCGATAAGTTCGTGCTCCGCCTGTTCGTCGCTGAGGAAGAGCTGCCGCTCAGCATGTTCGTCGACCTGAGCGGCTCGATGGACTGGGGCAGGCCGAACAAGGCGCTGACCGCGAAGAGGCTCGCAGGCGCGATCGCCTATGTCGCCCTCGCTGCGCTCGACCGGGTCAGGCTCACCGTCTTCGCCGATGGGCCGACGTCAGGCGGCGTGCCCTACCGCGGGCGCCACTCGGCGCAAGCGTTGTTCGCGCGCATCGAGTCCTTCCCGGTGGGCGGTCCCACCGATTACTCGAGGCTCGTGTGGCCGATCAGCCGGCAGCGCTCCGGCATGACGATCCTGATCACCGACGGCCTGGGTGAGTCGGCGCTCGAGCCCGCGATCACCGCATTGCAGCTCGCCCGCCAGGAGGGCGCGGTGCTGCAGATGCTGGCGCCGCAGGAGCTCCAGCCGGACTGGACCGGCGACGCGCGGCTTCGCGACGCGGAGACCGGGGCGGAGCGGGAGTTCACGTCGACGCCTGCGACGGAGCGCGCGTACCGGACCGCCCTTGCACGCCGGACGGGCGAGATCGAGGAAGCCGCGCGGCGGCGAGGATTGCAGTTCGCGTTGCTTACGTCCGATCAGCCGATCGAGGACATGGTGCAGCGCACGCTGCGCCGGATCGGGTTGCTGGGATGAGCGTCCTCGCGCCGGCCGCGGCCGCCCTCGCGCTCACGCTGCCCGTAATCGTCGCCCTGTACTTCCTGCGCATCCGCCGCCCGACGCGCGTCGTGCCCGCCCTCCACCTGTGGCCGGACCAGATCCGCGACCGCCAGGCCAACGTTCCCTGGCAGAAGCTGCGCTTCAGCTGGTTGTTGCTCCTGCAGCTTCTCGTCGCCGCTTTCCTGGTCGCTGCAGCGGTGCAGCCCGCGCTGTCCGCGAGCGTCGCGTTCGCGCCTCACAGCATCGTGCTGCTCGACGCCTCAGCCTCGATGCAGGCGCGCGACGTCCAGCCGAGCCGGTTCGATGAGGCGCGGCGGCAGGTCGGCGCGATGATCGACCAGCTCGCGCCGCAGGACCGCATGACCCTGATCGTGCTGCAGTCCACGCCGCGCATCGCCGGCTCTGCGACCGGCGACCACGACGCACTGCACCGCGCGCTGGACGGGATCAATCCCACCAATGGCCCAGCCGACCTGACAGCCGCGCTCTCCCTGGCCGCAGGCATAGTCAGGGCCGGCGACGACGCGCGCGCCTACCTCTACAGCGACGGCATCGTCGAGCCGGTTCGAGCGACGTTCGCCGACGGGCTCCCCTTTCCCGTGGAGTACCACCGCATCGGGCTGTCGGGAGAGAACGTCGCGCTCACGTCGCTCGTGGTGCGCACGAACGCGCAATCCCGTGCCGCATACCTCCGCGTGCAGAACTTTGGCCAGCAGGCACGCTCGTTTTCCCTGGAATGGCGCTCCGACGCCGGCCTGATCGACGTCCGGCCGATGACCCTGGCCGCCGGGCAGGCGCAGGACGTCACGCTGCCCGTCCCGGCGGCGGCGACGACGGTGACCGCGCACGTCACCGCGGGCGACATCTTCTCGCTGGACGACAGCGTGACCGCCATCGCGCGCGTCCCGCGCGCCTTTCGCGTGCTGCTTGTGACGCCCGGCAACGTCTTTCTCGAGCAGGCGCTGCGCCTGCGCACGGATTTTCAGGTCGACGTCGTCGCGCCCGCGGCGTATGTGGGCGCATCCGCGTACGCGATGACGGTGTTCGACCGCTTCTCGCCGCCGGCGTTGCCGGACTCGCCGTTCATCATGCTCGACCCGCCCGCGGGCAGCCCGCTTGCGGGGGGCGCCGCGATCGGCATCGGGCGCGTCCGCGGGTCAGATGCGGGCGACCCGCTGCTCGCCAATGTCTCGCTGCAGGACGTCCACGTCGCGCGCAGCCAGGACCTCAACGCCTCGACGTTCGGCCGCACGCTCATCACGAGCGTGCAGACGCCGCTCATCCTCGTGCGGGAGGAGCCGTTTCGCCAGGTGCTCGTCGGCTTCGACATCCACGAGTCGGATTTCCCGCTCCGCATCGGGTTCCCGATCCTGGTCCAGAACCTGAGCGAGTGGATGCTGCCCCCGAGCGTGCCGAGCCGCAGCTTCCACCCTGACGAAGCGGTGACCATCGTCCCCGAGACCGGCGCCACCTCGGTGACCGTGATCCGGCCCGACGGCAGCCGCCGCGCCCTGGCCACCGGGTCCGTGGCCACGTTTGGCGACACCGACCTGATTGGTGTTTACACGGTCGATCAAACCCTCTCTGGCAGTACAGATCGCTCCTGGTTCGCGGTCAACCTCTTCTCGGAAACAACATCACAGCTGAAACCTGCCGCGCAGCTCACTCTGCCTCCGACGCGCAACGCGGCGGCCGCGCCATCGACGCATCGAGGATTCATCCAGGTCTGGCCGTGGATCGCGCTGCTCGCGCTCGTCCTGGTCATCGCCGAATGGCTGGCGTTTCATCGTGGGCTTTGACCTGACGCGCCCCCTGTTCCTGGGGGCGGGCGCGATCGCGCTGGGCCTCGTCTTTTTCACCTGGTGGCGCCTCGCGCCGCCACTTCCGCCGCGCCGGGCCCGGCTCTCGCTGGGGCTCCGCGTGCTGATCATCCTGCTGCTCACGGCGTCGCTTGCCGGCTTCGAGTTTCAGACGTCGCCGCCACAGCAGTCGCTGGTCGTCCTGGCCGACCTATCGGCGAGCACGCAGAGCGCGGTGGACACGGAGACGGGCACGGTGCAGCGGATCCTGATCGGGCGGCATTCCGGCGACCGCGTCGGAGTGATCAGCTTTGGCCGCGACCCGCAGGTCGAGGTGAACGTCGGCACCGACCCGCAGTTCGCAGAGTTCCAGAGCCGGCCGAACCCCAACTACACCGACCTGGCCTCGGCGATGCAGCTGGCGGGTTCGCTTCTGCCGACCGACACGCGGCGGCACGTCGTGATCGTGAGCGACGGCCGCGCGAACATGGGCGATGCCATTGCGGAGGCGCGTCTACTGCGCGCCGAAGGAGTGCGGGTCGACACCATCGCGCTGGCCGTGCCGCTCGGCGCCGAGGCTTACGTCGACCGCCTCCAAGTGCCCAGCACGCTGAACCAGGGCGAGCAAGCGCAGGCGATCGCGGTGATCGTCAGCAACACGGCAACGTCGGCAACGGTGCGGTGGTATCTCGACCACACGCTGCTCAGCGTCGCTCAAGTGAGCCTTCTCAACGGCGACACGACGCTCACGCAGGCGGTGAAGCCCACCCAGGCCGGGTTCCATTCGATCCGCGTCACCATCGACCCCACGCTCGATACGTACTCTGAGAACAACATCGGCGAGGCGCTCGTCCGGGTCGTCGGACCTCCGCGCGTCCTGCTCGTCGAGCAAGCGCCTGGCGACGCGGCGGGCCTCGAGTCTGCGCTCGCCTCGACGGGCATCCTCTACGACACGATCACGCCCGACCGCCTGCCGAAGACCGCTTCGGACCTCGCGGCCTACCAATCGGTGGTGCTCGTCGACATCCCGGCCGCAAGCCTCGGCGTGGACGGCATGGCGCTGCTGCAGGCCGCGACGCGAGACCTCGGTACGGGCCTGGTAGTGATCGGTGGTGCTGACAGCTACGGCCCGGGAGGGTATGCGGGGACGACTCTCGAGGCCACACTGCCTGTGCAGATCCAGATTCCGCAGAACATGAAGAAGCCGCCCGTCGCCGTGATGCTGGTCCTGGAGACCACCGAATCTCCGCAGGGCGACCAGGTGCTGCGCGGGGCGGCGGAGGCGGTCATCGATCAGCTGACGCCACGCGACTCCGTCGGCGTGACGAACGGCACGAACGGCACCCCGGTCGTGCCGCTGACCCAGCTCACCGACAAGGCCGCCCTGAAGAAGACGATCGAGCAGATGCAGCTCGGCGACCCGGGCTCCTACGTGCCGGACCTCAACGCCGCCTCGGACCAGCTCGCGGCCAGCAAGGCCGGCCTCAAGCACATCATCCTGCTGGGCGACGGCGACGCAATCTCCGCCGACTACCAGAGCGTGGTCACGGCGATCCACAAGAAGCAGATCACGGTCTCGACGGTGGCCGCGGGATCGTTCGGGACCGACCCGCAGCTGATGAGGCTGATCGCCCAGTGGGGCGGCGGAACGTTCTACCAGAGCAACAGCGTGCGCGACGTGCCTCAGATCTTCCTCAAGGAGACCAATGAAGCGCTCAAGCCGTGGATCGTCGAGGGCACGTTCGCGCCCCACCTGGCGTCGCTGCTCGAAGCCCTTCCGGGCGTACCCGTCGCCTCGTTCCCGGCAATGACCGGATACGTCGCGACGACGCCCCGCGCGGCGGCTGACGTCATCCTTCAGAGCCCTACCGGCGACCCGATTCTCGCCACCTGGCAGTACGGGCTCGGCCGAGTGATGGCGTGGACCAGCGACGCGCAAGGGCGCTGGACCGCGGACCTTCTTCGCTGGCCGAACGCCAACAGGTTTTTCGGGGACGTCGTGCGGTACTCGCTGCCGCAGGCGGGCGACCCCGCCCTCCAGCTGGAGGCGCAGGTCCAGGGCGACCACACCCACCTGCTGGTGACCGCGCCGAGCGTTTCCGGCTCGAGCGTCACGGTCGGCACCGTGACCCCAGACCTTTCGGACCGCCAGCTGACGCTTGCCTCGACCGGCCCCGGCAGGTTCGAGGGCGACCTGCCGACCGACCAGGTCGGCAGCTACCTGCTCAACGTGACGCAGTCGGCAGGCGGCGTGATCAAGCACACGAACACGTTCGGGCTGGTGGTGCCGTACTCCCCTGAGTACCGCGACCTGGGGACCGACCAGAACAGCCTTCGCGCGATCGCGCGCGCCGGCGGCGGCGCGTTGCTCACCAGCCCGGCGCAGGTTTACGCGGTGCCGGTCCCCCCGGCGCAGGCGCCCCAGGCGCTTGACGAGCTTCTGCTCGTGCTCGCGATCCTTCTCTTTCCCATCGATGTCGCGCTGCGCCGCCTGATCCTGAGGGTCGAGGACGTGCCCGCCTGGAAGCAGGCTTTCCAGCGGAAACCCGCGAAAGCGATCCCCGCGGAGACGACGTTGAACCGGCTGCGGGATCGAGTGGCCGGCGTGCGCAGCGAGCGCGCCGCGAAGTCGGCGCCGACCCCGGGTGACAAGAAACCCGAGACGCCGAAGAAGCCACCGGAGAAGACGATCGAAGAGCTTCGCGCCCGCCGCCGGCGCTAGAGCCGAGCCTCTAGGTCACAGGCGAGGCGATCTGCCTGGATTCCGCCTTGCGCCGGAAATCCATCGCCGCGACGCGCACCTAGTGCTGGTTGTCGCGCATCCGCGTGGCCTGCTTCTCGGCGGCCTCGTGGTCGGGATACGGGCCGTCGAGCCTCACGCCCTGCGCGCGGCCCGAGTCATCGAGCTCGGCGCTGATCACGTACCACCGCTTGCCGAGGTGCAGGACGCCGTGGTGCAACTCCGTGCTCCAGCTCTTCGGCGTGATGCCGACCCGATCTCGCTCCCCCACGGGAGTCAGTCTATCGGCGTACGGCGCCGCATGAACTCGCCGAAGAGGGCGAGCCCGCCGAACCCGACGGCGAGGATGATCCCCAGGAGCAGGAGCGGAGCGCTGAGGCCGTAGCGGAGCGAGCTGAAGAGCACGACGCCCCCGCCTATGCAGAGTCCGAGGCCGAGGCCCCAGAGCCAGGAGTGCTGCATACATAGGGAACGCGCGAGAGCACCATTTCGGATTGGAAATTTGAGAGAACTTTTTGCGCGCAAGCAGGGGCCGGAAGTCGATGGTCCATTTCGGGAGCTGGAAGGGCCGTCGGAGAGACCGGCGGCCCTGGTTGTTTAGACCGCGACTGGCTCCTTGAGCCTGGCGAGCTCCGCCACCCGCGAGGCTCAACCGCCAGAAGGGCGACCCAACCCGCAGCCGTTAGCCTTTTCGGCGTGAGTCGGGCGCCCGTCGGCATCTTTGATTCAGGCGTCGGGGGGTTGTCGGTACTGCGCGAGATCCACGCCCTGCTGCCTGCAGAGTCCATCTACTACGTGGCCGATTCGGCGAACGCGCCCTGGGGCGACAAGCCGCCGGACTTCGTGCGCGACCGCGGCCTCGCGATCTCGCGCTTTCTCGTCCAGCAGGGCATCAAAGCCGTCGTCATCGGCTCGAACACCGGGACGGCGGGATCTGCGGGAGCGTTGCGCGGCGCGCTTTCGATCCCGGTGATCGGCATCGAGCCCGGCATTAAGCCGGCCGTGGTCGCGACGAGGTCGGGCGTGATCGGGGCGATAGTGCCGGCCGCTGTGGGCGAATCCGACCGCCTGGCTTCGCTGCTCGACCGATTCGGCACGGACGTGAAGGTTTTCGTTCAGCCGGTGCCGGGGGTCGTCGAGCACATCGAGGCCGCCGACCTCGACGGCCCTGAGCTCCGGCGAATGGTCGAGGGCTACGTGCGCCCCATGCTCGAGGCGGGGGCCGACACGATCGTCCTCGGCTCGACCCATTACGTGTTTCTCAAGCCGCTGCTCGCGGAGATCGCAGGCCCGAACGTGGCCCTGATCGAGACGGGTGCCGCCGTCGCCAAGCAGCTCGCTCGAGTCCTGAACGAGCGCGGGCTGGCGGCAGAGGGCGGGGCTGGCAGCGAGCGCTTCTGGACCAGCGGCGATCCAGCACGCACCTCTCGCGTCATCTCCGCGCTGCTCGGCCGCCAGGTCAAAGCCGAGAAATTGCCGGCCGGCGTGTAACGCCCTGAGGTAACATCTGCGTTACCGTAACGAAAGCGTTACCAACGCATTGGGAGACAAAAAGGCGTGAAATACTTCGAGGCCAGATCGACGATCAACGCCAGCCCGGAAAAGGTGTGGGCGGTGCTCACCGACTCGGAACGCTTCCCGGATTGGGACTCGGGCATCGACAAGGTTGAAGGCAAGATCGCGCCCGGGGCAACCATCAAGCTCTTCGTCAAGGTGAATCCAGGCCGTGCCTTTCCCCTCAAGGTCGCTGAGTTTGCGGCGCCGCGGCGGTTGGTGTTTTCCGGCGGCATGCCTTTGGGCCTGTTCAAGGGGGTGCGCACGTACACGCTCGAGCCGGACGGCGGCGGCCGGACGCGGTTTCACATGCGCGAGGAGTACACGGGGCCGCTGCTCGGGATGATCTGGAAGTCGATCCCCGACCTCGGGCCCTCGTTTCAACAGTTCGCGAATGGACTCAAGACCCGGTCCGAGTCGACCTAGACCAAGCCGCAGAACGGCGGCGCGTTTGCAAAAACCTTACGTACTCCACAGGATTTTCTTAGCGGTTACCGAGCAGTGTCTAGGCCGTGAGGCCGACGGTTGGCGGTATGGTGAGGAGACCGGTATCGGCCGTGATCGTGGCGGCCGGCGCGGCCTTCCTCGCCATGGCACCTGCCGGTGTCGATGCGCACACCGCCAGCCCATCCACCGCGCGCCAGCCGGCGCTGGTCGCGCAGGCCTCCATGCCGGTCACCCTGACGGTAGCCGCCACGCAGCATCTTGTCGCGACCACGGCGACGCTCGTGTCTCACAATCCCGTTTCGCTAACCGCATTGATCAACCAGATCGTCGCTTCGAGCGGCGGGACGGCCGGCGTGACGCTGGTCGAGCTGGGCGGCGCGACGCCCATCGCGTGGTCGCTCAACGGTAGCGGCGTCTTCACCGCGGCGAGCACTTACAAGCTCGCGGCGCTGATGATGGAGGCGCAGAACATCGCCAGCGGGGCAACGGATCCGAACGGCGTCGTGTGCTACGAGGACAGCGACTACGAGGCCGGCTGGTATGACGACTACTCCGCCGGCGCCTGCTTCACGCGATACGAGCTGGCGTGGCGAGCAGGCCAGGACTCGGACAACACCGCCGGCCATATGCTGGTCCGCGACCTCGGCGGCGCCGACGCGCTGAACGCCTGGGCCGCGGCTAACGGCGCGACGCACTCCGTGTTCTTCACGGACAACACCAGCACCTCCGACGACCTCGCCGTCCTCTGGACGGCGGAGGCGAAGGGCCGCCTCGGCGGAACGGCGGCGCAGAGCTGGCTCTATCCGCTGCTCACCGACACGGCGACCGAAGCGGGCATCCCGTCAGGGGTCGCGTCGCGGAGCACGGTGGTGCACAAGACGGGGGCGATCGACGCGGTCGAGAACGACGCGGCGCTCATCGTCTCAGGACCGAACGGCGCCTACATCCTGACCGTCATGACGGACGGGCTGGGTGGCGACGCGGGCTGGCAGCTGATCGCGTCCATCTCGGCCGAGGTCTGGACTTTCGAAGCCGCCCGCGCCGCGCTCTGATCACGATATCGGGCGCGGGCGGTAGGCCGGATTTACTCCGGCCGTCACCCAGGCCTTCCAATTCCAAACGCCTGCCATTCGTGGCCGGAAGAGGGGGGTTCCGTGGGGGGATCCTGATCCCCCCACGCTTTCAGCCGGGCGCGGTTGGTAGGCCGGATTTACTCCGGCCGTCACCCAGGCCTTCCAATTCCAAACGCCTGCCATTCGTGGCCGGAAGAGGGGGGTTCC
>DATNMQ010000057.1:0-9385 GCA_035602465.1 Candidatus Sulfotelmatobacter sp.
GGTCGTCCAGGAGACGCGCGGGTGGTCGGAGGCCGAGCAGCGGACGTTCTCGCAGCGCAGCAAGGAGTTCGCCGAGGACTACCGATACTTTCCGGAGCCGGACCTGCCACCCCTGGAGCTGGACCGCGCGTGGATCGACGAGCTCAAGCGGGCTTTGCCCGAGCTGCCGAGCGTGCGGCGGGCAAGGTTGCTCGATCAGCTGCCTGCGACCCAGGTGGCGATCATCGGCTCTGACCGGGACCTGGCCAACCTCTACGAGGCGGCGGTGGCGAAGGGCGCGCCCGCGCTGCCCACTGCAAACTGGATCGTGAACGAGGTCGCGCCCACGGGCAAGCTGCCGTCACCCGACAACCTGGCCGAGCTGGTCAAGCTCGTGAGCGCGGGCGACATCACGCGCGAGCAGGCACGCGAGGTGCTTCTCGAATCCGTCGAGACGGGCCGGACTCCGGCCGAGATCGCAGCCGAGCACGGCCACAAGCAGATCAGCGACCCCTTGGAGCTGCGCTTGATCGCGGAGGCCGTGATCGACGCGAATCCGAAGGCTGTCGCGGACTACCGGAGCGGCAAGAAGCAGGTGATCGGCGTCCTGGTCCGGGACCTCACGACCCGCGCCCCACAGGCAAACCGGAAGGTCGCGAACGCGGTGCTGATCGAGCTCCTCGGTTAGGCCGGGCGCCTCGACAGCCAGGTGCTGAACGCGAAGAGCGCCACGCCCGCCAGGTAGGCCGCGAAGGCGGCCAGGACGAGGATCCCGCCCACCTTCTCCGGAGCCACCGTGGTGAACACGATCGCGATGATCGAGGCGCCGACCCCGATGGCGGCCCAACCCTGGAGGCGGGCGACCATCGGAGTGACGTTCGCGACCGGCCACAGGAGCCGGCTCTGCCACCAGGTCGGAAAGCTCCCGCGCATGACGAGGAACAACCCCGCCCCGATCAAGACCGCTCCGCCGACATAGGCGACGCCCTCCAGCGCATACCCCACGGCGCGGAATTGTAGCCTTGACCGGTGCCCCTGCCTCCCGATCTCCACGTGCACACCGAGTGGTCCTGGGACGCCCCGCGCGGCGCGATGGAGGCCAGCTGCGAGCGGGCGCTCGAGATCGGACTGCCCGCGATCGCCTTCACCGAGCACGCCGACTGGGCCATCGTCCACGAAGGCCAGCACCCGGTGGACATCAACGGCTATTTCGAGGCGGTGGAGCGGTGCCGCTCGAAGTACCGCAGCCTGCGCATCCTGACCGGGGTCGAGCTGGGCGAGCCGCACTGGTTCCCCAAGGAGACCGCCGACCTGCTCGCCGCGGGCCCCCTGGACCAGGTCCACGGATCGATCCACAGCATCCGCTTCGCCGGGGGCATGCTCGACGCGAGCCAGTTCCGCAGCCACCCCGAGGTCGACTTTCCCACCGCGGTCAGGGAGTACTTCAGCGAGACGCTGGCCATGGTCGAGACGGACTTGCCCTTCGAGACGCTGGCGCACATCGACTATCCGAAGCGGTACTGGCGCGACGGGGAGGCGCCTTACAGCGAGAAGGACTACGAAGCCGAGATCCGCGCCGTCCTCCGCGCGGCGGCGCGAACCGGACGTGTGCTCGAGGTAAACACGACGCGCGGTCACACGCTGTGCCCGGATCTCACCGTGGTGCGGTGGTGGCGCGAGCTCGGCGGCCAGGCGGTGCAGTACGGCAGCGACGCCCACCAGCCCGACAAGGTGGCGGAGGGCTTTCTCCTCGCGACGCAGATGGTCGAGTCCGCCGGCTTCAAGCCCGCTCGAGACCCGGTGTCGGTGTGGCGCCGCTGATCCTCAAGCCCACGTCGCCCGCGCACGGAGGTGCGGCGGTGGCCAGGGACGACGGCAAGGTCTGGCTGGTCAACTACGCGCTGCCGGGCGAGGTCGTGGAGGCCGAGCCGCGAGGACGCCAGGGTGGCGTCGCGGTGGCCGCCGCGACGCGGGTGATCGAATCCTCGCCATTTCGCGTCGTTCCTCCGTGCCCATACTTCGGCGCCTGCGGTGGATGCCAGCTGCAGCACGCGAGCTACGAGCACCAGCTCGAGCTCAAGCGTCAGGTCGTCGAAGAGGCGTGGGACGGCGCGGGGTTGCGGCTGCCCCCGGACACCGCGGTGCTGGGCATGGACGACCCGTGGCGCTACCGAATCCGAGGCGAGTTCGAGGCGGTGGCGACCGCCGCCGGCTGGCGCTTCGGCTTCCATCGCATGCGCTCGCACTCCGTGCTGCCGATCGACAGCTGCCTCATCCACGACCTGCGGATCGAACAGGCCCAGGCAGCGTTCGCGCAAGCGGCTAACGAGCTGGGGCTCGAGGGACTGCAGAACCTGCTGCTCACCGTCGAGCCGACGGGTCGCGGTCTGCTGTGGCGACTGCGCTTCCACGGCCGCGAACCGCGATGGCCGCGCGAGGATTTCGCGCACCGCGTGGCCGAGCTGCTGCCGGACTTGGTCTTGCTCGACGACGCGATCTCGCTCGACTTCTGGGGCCTCACGTTCCGCGCCCGCAGCGACACGTTCGTCCAGACCAACTACCGGCAGATGCTCGTCCTGTATCGCGCGGCGCTCGACATGCTCATGCCCAAGGCCGGCGAGCGGATCCTCGATCTCTACGCCGGGATCGGCACGATCTCAGTCGCGGTGGCCGGCCACGACGTGCAGGTCACCGCGATCGAAGAGAACCCGCACGCCGTCCAACTCGGCAGGTTGAACGCGCGCATCAACTCGGCCCGCGTCGAATATCTCCCGGGCAAGGTGGAGAAGGTCTTGAAGCAGATCCGGCTGGGCCGGCACCAGGCTGTGATCCTGGATCCCCCTCGCGCCGGCTGCGAGCCCGAAGCCCTGGCGGAGCTCATCAGGCTCGGCGCCGAACGCGTGGTTTACGTGTCATGTGAACCCTCGACCCACGCGCGCGACCTGGTTGGGCTGGTGCGCGGCGGTTACCGAGTCAGGCGCGCTGCGATCGTCGACATGTTCCCGCAGACGTACCACATCGAGTCGGTGGCTCTTCTGCAGAGGTCCTGAGGCTCGGCCGAAAAAGTCGTCGACGGATCTTCGTCGCCCATGCGGCCCATCTCCGGGTTCAGCACCTGCGCTGCTCGCTCACGCATCTAACGATGCGCTCGCTCCGCTGCTCGTAGCTTCACCCGGATCTGGGCCACCTGGATCGCCGAATCTCTCGTCGAGGTTTTTCGGCCGGGCCTCTAGCTCCGGAGAGGCTTAGCTTCGGTCCAGCTTCTGGGCCAGCTTGACCACGGAAAGCCGAAGTCGCCCTGGGCCGAGAGACCTGGCCACCATGGACAGGATCGGCCTCAGTAGCTGCATGTCGGGCCAAACGGAGCGTTGGCGGTGACGGTTACGCCCGATTTCAACCCGGGCAGAGTAAACGAAAGGGGTCCGTTTATGTACGGCCGTGTACAAATTCGGCCAGGCGGCGAACTCCCGCCTCGAGATCGGCGTCGGAGCTGGCGAGGCTGATCCGGACCGCCCGATCGGCCACCATGCCGAAGGCGGTGCCCGGCGCCACGCTCACTCCCCGCTCGCGAAGGAGGGCAAAAGCAAGGTCCCGCGGCGGCATTTCGGCCGGCGAGACGTCGGCCATGATGTAGAAGGCCCCCGTCGGTTTGGCGATCAGCAGCTCGGCCTCCTGGAGCAGGTTGACGACCATGTCGCGGCGCCGCCGGTATGCGCCCACCATCTCGGCCACGCAGTCCTGCGGCCCGGCCAGCGCGGCCTCGCCCGCGACCTGGGTGATGGTCGAGACACACGATGAGTTCGATTCGAGGACCTTGGTCGCGGTGTCGATCAGCTCCGCCGAGCCGGTGACGTAGCCAAGGCGCCATCCGGTCATCGAATAGGTCTTGGAGAACGTGAAGGCGGTTGCGATGCGCGCGTCGTCGGGGGCAAGCGACGCGGGGCTGGTCCAGGAGCCGTCGAGCAGGACCTGGTCGTAGCACTCGTCGCTGAGCAGCCAGAGGTTGTGGCGTTGAGAGAGGTCGACGAACGCGGCGACGGTCGAAGCCGGATAGACCGCGCCCGTCGGGTTGTTCGGGCTGTTGATGATCAGCACCTTGGTCCGCGCCGTGATCAGATGCTTCAGCGCGTCGAGGTCTGGTTGAAAGCCTGCGGACGGCGGGCACGGGTAGGAGAAGCCACGAGCGCCGAGCCAGGGCAGCATCATCCGGTAGTTCGGCCAGCCTGGATCGGGGAGCAGCACTTCATCGCCGGGCTCGAGGACTGCGGCGAGCATCGCCGCGATCGCGCCCACACCACCCGCTGCGCACGCGATGTTCTCCGGCGAGGTCTTGATTCCGTTCACCCGCGCCAGCTTCTCGACCAGCTTCTCGCGCAGCGAAAGGATTCCCTGCGTGTGGGTGTAGAAGGTCTTGTTCTCGTCGATCGCGCGCTTGCCCGCGTCCTTGACGTGTTGGGGGGTGGGGAAGTCGGGCTGTCCTACGTCGAGACGTATCGCACCGGGCGTGCGAATGGCCTCGTTGGCGATCTCGCGAATGCCGGAATGGGCCATCTCGGCCGGTCCGTGGGCGAGCGAAGGGAGTGCGATTCGGGCCATGGCAGTGCTTAGACTATCCGAGGGGTTCCGCCACACCCAATCCAAACGATGCCGCACGCCCCAAAGACCTTCATCCACCTCCACAATCACTCCGAGTACTCGCTGCTCGACGGTGCAAGCCGCATCCCTGCGATGGTCGCGCGGGCGGCCGAGCTCGAGATGCCCGCGATCGGCCTCACCGACCACGGCGTGATGTACGGCGCGATCCAGTTCTACAAGGCCTGCAAGGACGCGGGGATCAAGCCGATCGTCGGCTGCGAGGTGTACGTGGCGCCCCGCTCGCGCCTCATGCGCGAGGGCCGCGTCGACCGCGACCCGAACCACCTCACGCTCCTGGCTGCGAACCATGAGGGATACGTGAACCTCATGCGGCTCTGCACCGTCGGCCAGATGGAGGGCATGTACTACAAGCCCCGCATCGACAAGGAGATTCTGGCCGAGTACTCGAAGGGCCTCATCGCGCTGTCGGGATGTCTGCAGGGCGAGGCGGCAAGCCGGATCGTCGACGGCGACGTGGAAGGAGCGCGGGAATCGGTCGCGACCTATCGCGACATCTTCGGCAAGGACCGGTTCCTGCTCGAGGTGCAGCGTCACGGCATCGACCGGCAGGTCGAGGTGAACGCAAAACTGGCGGAGTTCGGCAAGGAGTTCGGGCTCCGCGTCTGCGCAACCAACGACCTCCACTACGTGCACCGCCACGACTCGGAGGCGCATGACGTGCTGTTGTGCCTGCAGACGGGCGCGCGCTACAACGATCCGAACCGTTGGCGGTTCTCGACCCAGGAGAACTACCTGAAGACGCCGGACGAGATGATCGAAGCCTTCGCCGACCTGCCCGAGGCCCTTTTCAGCACGATCGAGGTGGCCGACCAGTGCGACCTCAAGCTGCACCTCGGGGCGACGCTCCTGCCCCCGTTCGACGTCCCCGACGGGATGACTCCGGACCAGTACCTGCGGCAGCTGGTGCTCAAGGGCCTGGAGTGGCGCTTCGGCGATCCGTCGCCAACTGCCAAGGAGCGCGCCGAGAATGAGCTTTCTGTCATCGGCCAGACGGGCTACGCCTCGTACTTCCTGATCGTGTGGGACTTCTACAACTTCGCGCGCCAGAACGGGATCGTGGTCGGGCCGGGTCGCGGAAGCGCCGCAGGAAGCCTGGTGTCCTACAGCCTCGGCATCACGAACCTCGATCCCATCCAGCACGGGCTGATCTTCGAGCGGTTCCTCAACATCGATCGCGTTTCGATGCCCGACATCGACTGCGACTTCTCAGTCGAGGGTCGCGAGAAGGTGATCCGCTACGTCTCTGAAAAGTACGGCAGCGACCGCGTGGCGCAGATCATCACCTTCACGACGATGGCCTCGAAGGCGGCGATCCGCGACGTGGGACGCGTGCTCGAGGTGCCGCTGCGCGACACCGACCGCCTGGCCAAGCTCGTGCCGGTGTGGCAGGGACGATCGAAGACCCTCGAGGACACCATCAAGGAGGTCCCCGAATTTCGCGAGGCCTACGAGTCGAGCGACGAGACGAAGCGGCTGATCGAGGTCGCCAAGACACTCGAAGGCGTGTCGCGCAACGTGAGCACGCATGCCGCGGGCGTCGTGATCGCGCCCGAGCCGCTGGTCCATTACACGCCGCTCCAGTTCGGTCCCGGCCGCGAGGCCGTGATCACCCAGTACGACATGAAGGCGGTCGGGGACATCGGGCTGCTGAAGATCGACTTCCTCGGCCTGCAGAACCTCGACATCATCGCCACGTCCTTGAGGCTCATCAAGGAGCAGCGCGGCGTCGAGATCGACCTCGAGCACCTGCCGTTCGACGATCCGAAGACCTACGAGCTGCTGTCGGCCGGCGACACGCACGGCGTGTTCCAGCTGGAAGGTGCGGGAATGCGCCGGATGGTGATGGACATGCGCCCGCAGAGCTTTGGGGACGTCTCGGCGGCGGTGGCGTTGTTCCGACCGGGGCCGATGGTGAACATCCCCGCCTTCATCGCCCGCAAGCAGGGTCGCGAGACGATCGAGTGCATGCACGAGCGCCTCGAGCCGATCCTGCGCGAGACGTACGGCGTGATGATCTACCAGGAGCAGGTGATGATGGCCGCGCGCGAGCTGGCGGGGTTCACCATGAGCGAGGCCGACATCCTGCGCGCCGCGATGGGCAAGAAGGACAAGGCGAAGATGGCCAAGCTGCGCACTAAGTTCATCGACGGTACAGTGGAGCGCGGGATCGCGCAGGCGACCGCCGAAGCGCTGTTCGATGGCATCGCGAAGTTCGCCGAGTACGGCTTCAACCGCGCCCACTCGGCAGCCTATGGCGTGATCGCCTACCAAACCGCGTACCTGAAGGCCAACTACCCGCTCGAGTACATGACCGCGCTGCTGATCCACATGGAGGGCAACGCCGAGCGCGTGGCCACCGCGATCGTCGACTGCCGGCTGCGCGGCATCGACGTCCTGGCGCCGGACATCAATCGCTCGCGCGTCGATTTCACGATGCAGGGGGGGAGCGCTGGTGGATCGGCTTTGCCCGACCAGCGCGGCGGGGGGGAGGCCCCCCCGCAGTCGGGCGGGCGCATCCTGTTCGGACTCGCCGCGATCAAGAACGCGGGGCGGCACGCTGTGGAGACCATCGTCGCGATGCGCGACGCGGACGGGCCGTTCAAGTCCCTGGAGGAGCTGTGCGAGCGGACGTCGGCGATCCAGGACGTCAACCGACGTGTGCTCGAATCGCTCGTCCAGTCGGGCACGTGCGACTCGCTGGGCGAGAGGGCCCGGCTGCTGGCGGCGCTCGACCACGCCGTGAGCCGGGCCGAACGCGCCCGACGGGACCGCGAGTCGGGGCAGACCTCGCTGCTCGACATGGTCGGCTCGCCCCAGGAAGCGGACGACTACGGCCTCACGATCGACGTCGCGCCGATGGCGGGCGAGGAGAAGCTGCGACTCGAGAAAGAGCTGCTCGGCCTTTACCTGAGCGACCACCCGCTGCGGCGCATCTCGGCCGAGCTCGCCAAGCTGTCCGACACGCAGGCGGTCGAGGTGACGAGCGCGCTGCAGGACACCGAAGTTCGCGTCGCGGGCCTGGTGCGCGAGGTCCGCCGCGTCGTGACCCGCAAGGGCCAGATCATGGCCTACGCGACGCTGGAGGACCTGACCGGGACGGTCGACGTGGTGCTGTTCCCGCGGGTGTTCGAGCAGACCCGCCTGCTGTTCGAGCCGGACAAGGTCGTCGTCGTGCAGGGCAAGGTGGACGCGCGTGCGGGCTCCACTCGCGCCACAGGTGCGAGCGCATCGCCGGTCGAGCCGGAGATTGAGGCCGAGGTGGAAACCGCGTCGGTCGTGGCCGAGATGGCCTGGTTGTGGGATGACCCAGAGTGCGTCCCGGCCTTGCGCCGCCAGCTCGTCCACGTGCGCATCCCGAGCACCGACACCGCGCTTGCCGAGCGCCTGGAAGCGGTGCTGGCGCGCCATCCCGGAGGCGACGAGGTGGTCCTTCACGTGGTGGTCGGCAGCCGGGAAGTGATCGTGAACGCCGATCGATATCATGTCCTCGCCGGTCCCGCGCTCGTGGCCGACATCGACGATCTGGTGGGCGAGGCCGCGACCCGGCTCGAGATGGTGCGGCCCAAGGCGCAGGCCAACGGAAATGGACGGGGTAACTGGGGCAATGGTGAACGAGGACGGAGAGGCTAGCGGTCGGTACATCGTGGTCAAGGCGCTGGAGGACGGCGTCGTGATCATGGGACTTACCCGCGGCAAGGACACGCGGTCGCACCACTCGGAGCGATTGGACGCCGGCGAGGTGCTGGTCGCGCAGTTCACCGAGCTGACCGCCGCGATCAAGGTGCGCGGCCGGGCTGAGATCCTGACGGACGTGGGGAAGGTCGAGTCGGGAGGCTAGCCGCTGACAGGCGGCCGGGCGGCCGCAGATAGAATCGGGACTGAAGCCCCGCCCACGTAGCTCAGGCGGTAGAGCATTTCCTTGGTAAGGAAAAGGTCCCCGGTTCGAATCCGGGCGTGGGCTCCAATCGACTCGGAGGCTTCTGCTACCCCAGGGTTAGGGAATCTTGCAGGGCAGGCCGCTGCCGGGTGCTGATGGGCACTGCGCCGAGCCGGGTGTCGGCATGCTTTCTGAGGCCTGCGGCGGCGCGCCTGCTGCCGGCGGGGCGAGGGGCGTGGTCGACCCGTTCGCCGTGATGGTTTGCTGGGAAATGGGGGCTGGGTTGGAGCTCCCGTGGTACATCGTCGGCGTGGGTGCCAGGACGACCTGGGCACGGATGAGCAGCACGATCAGCAGGACCCCAGCAACCACGAGCAAGGCGGTTGGGACCAGTACGGTGTTCCTGACTTTGCTCATCTCCATGTCTAACTCAATTTACATCAGAGTCCGGCACCCCGACGCCCCACTTGTATAGGCAGATTGTTCAAACCACCGGATTGTGCTTGAATATCGCGTCGCCGTAGGGGGCACGGGAGGGAGTGGCCAACGGCCTTGGTCGGCCGAGTCGGTTATCTGGTCGCACGCTGTTGCTTTGACGCGCTCTTCAATGTGAGGGACGGGTGTGGTCTGGGCTCGGCCAGCCGAAGCTTGAGGGAGATCACCACAGCCGGGACGAGGGTGGTCGTTAGGACAAAGGGGGTTCGCGCATGCGGAGAGACGGGATTCTGTTAAGGGCTGTCGCCCGGTGGGGCGCAGTCGCCATTTCGTTGGGAACGGCGGTGACCGTCTCGGGCGCGCAGACCGTCACCACATACGCGGCGTCGGGCGTGTCGAAGACCGTGCAAACGGCGGCCTTCATAGGCACGACGTCGA
>DATNMQ010000063.1:0-7880 GCA_035602465.1 Candidatus Sulfotelmatobacter sp.
GCATAGAACAGGTGGTAGACGCTCGGGTCGTCCTGGTTGACGGTCTTCTTGACGAGCCGGAGGCCCATGACGCCTGTGTAGAACAGGACGTTGCGGGTCGCGTCGGCGGTGATGGCGCTGATGTGATGGATTCCGTTCAGCTTCTTCATCTTGATAAGGCCAACCCGAGAGATACCCACCTTTGTTCCGGGCGTAACACCCCCATAATCGTTCGGCGCTATGCCGGTCCGGGTGGTGGGGTTTGACGGGGACGACACGCTTTGGCACAGCGAGACGCGATTCCACGTCACGCAGAGCGAGTTCCGCGAGCTGATCAAGCGCCACGCCCCTGACGCCGACGTCGACACCCGTCTTGCCGCGATGGAGATGAGGAATCTCAGCATCTACGGCTACGGGGTTAAGTCGTTCACGCTGTCGATGCTGGAGACGGCGATCGAGCTCACGCAGGGGCGCATCCCCGCGTCCGACCTGGAGGTGATCCTCGGCTGGGGCAAGCGGATGCTGATGGTTCCGACCGAGCTCCTCGCCGGCGTCGAGGAGACCCTGCGGGGCCTGAGCGAGCGCTACGACATGCTGCTCATCACGAAGGGCGACCTGTTCGACCAGGAGAGCAAGCTCGCCCGCTCAGGCCTCGGCGACCTGTTCGTCGGCGTTGAGATCCTCAGCGAGAAGAACGTTGAGTCCTATCGCGGCGTGTTCAAACGACGCGGAATCAAGCCGGAGGAATTCGTGATGGTGGGCAACTCGCTGCGGTCGGATGTGGTGCCGGTGGTCGAGCTGGGCGCGTTCGCCATCCACATTCCCTACGAGGTGACCTGGCAGCTCGAGCATGTCGAAGAAGACGCCCTTCCACCGCAGGGCTGGGTGCGGCTCGCAGGCATTAGAGAGGTGAGTACAGTTCTCCTGGATGACCTCAGAAGCAGCTCCGCCAGCCGCGCCTGAACAACCGTCGGTCCCGCGGCTGGAGATGCGGGGCATCACCAAGCACTACCCCGGCGTAGTCGCCAACGACCATATCGACCTCGATCTGCGGCGGGGCGAAATCCACGCCCTGCTCGGCGAGAACGGGGCCGGCAAAACCACCCTGATGAACATCCTCTACGGCCTCGCCGTACCCGACGCAGGCGAGATCCTGATCGACGGCCGGCCCGTCAAGATCGCGGGACCCTCCGACGCCATCGCGCGCGGCATCGAGATGGTGCACCAGCACTTCATGCTGATCCCCGTGCTGTCGGTCGCGGAGAACGTGGTGCTCGGCGAGGAGACCATGGCGAACCCGATCTTCCTCGACAAGCGCGAGGCCAGCCGGCGGATCCGCAAGCTCGCCGGCCGGTTCGGTTTTGAGCTCGACCCCGACACGAAGGTGCAGTCGCTGTCCGTCGGCCAGCAGCAGCGAGTCGAGATCCTCAAGACCCTCTATCGCGACGCGCAGATCCTCGTCCTCGATGAACCCACCGCCGTGCTCACCCCGGCCGAGACAGAGGAGATCTTCACGCTCCTCCGCAACCTCGCGAGCGAAGGTCGCTCGATCATCTTCATCAGCCACAAGCTTCACGAGGTCCTCGAGCTTGCCGACCGCATCACCGTGATCCGTCGCGGTCGCGTGGTCGGTGAGCGCCGTCCGGCCGAGACGGACGAGAAGGAGCTGGCGGAAATGATGGTCGGGCGCGCTGTGCTGCTGACCGTCGACAGGGGGCAGTCGCACCCGGGTGAGGTGATGCTGAAGGTCACGGACCTGCACGTGCGAGACGATCGCGGCACCGAGGTCGTTCGCGGGATCGACGTGGAAATTCGGCGAGGCGAGATTCTCGGCATCGCCGGAGTGGCGGGCAACGGTCAGGACGAGTTTGTCGAGGCGCTGGTCGGCCTCCGCCGCGTGGCCGCGGGTCGGATCTGGTTGAACGGCCGCGATGTGACGGGCGCCTCGCCCCGGACGATCAACGAGGCCAACGTCGGCTATGTGCCGGCGGACCGCCATCGATTCGGCCTCATCCTCGCATTCCCGCTCACCGACAACCTGGTCCTCACGAGCTACTACAAGCCGCCGTTCGCCCACGGAATCCTGCGAGACGGACGCGCGACTCTCGAGGCGGCCCGCAAGCGTGTAAGCGAGTACGACATCAGGACGCCGTCGACCGAGGTCGCCGCGCAAACCCTCTCGGGGGGGAACCAGCAGAAGCTGATCGTCGCGCGTGAGTTCGACGGCGACAACACGCTGCTGGTGCTCGATCAGCCCACTCGCGGACTTGACGTTGGCAGCATCGAGTTCATTCACAAGCGCATCATCGAGAAGCGCGACGCCGGCACGGCGGTGCTCCTGGTCTCGGCCGAGCTTGACGAGGTCCTCGAGATCTCGGACCGGATCGCGGTGATGTACCGCGGCAAGTTGGTTGCGTTTCTCGACGGGAGGACGGCCGACAAGAACCAGGTCGGCCTTTTGATGGCCACCGGCGGGGCGACAGACGAGCCGCGCGAAGCCACGGGATCACGGACATGAGCCAGGCGATCGCGCGGCTGCCGCGCCCCCTGGCCATTGCCCGCTACCTGTGGTCACTGATCGCCGTGCCACTCGTGGCATTCCTGCTGGCCCTCGTCGTCGGAGCGATCGTGATCATCCTGTCCAGCACGCTCGTCCTCAAGCAGCCATTCGACGCGACTCTTCCCCTGACGGCGTACCAGGCGCTGGCGCAAGGCGCTTTCGGGTCCTTCAACTCGTTGGTTGGCACCCTGGTCATCACGACACCGCTGCTCCTGGCCGGCCTCGGCGTGGGGATCGGGTTCCGGGCCGGCCTGTTCAACATCGGCGCGCAGGGGCAATTCCTGATGGGCGCGGTCGGGGCGGTGGCGGTCGCCGCCAACATGCAGCATTCGCCGCCTTCGCTCGCCATCCCGGCTGCGCTCGTGGGTGGGGCGCTCGCCGGGGCCGCGTGGGGTTTCGTGCCCGGGTTCCTGAAGGCGGTGTCAGGGGCGCACGAGGTCGTGACCACGATCATGATGAACTACATCGCCCTGGCCTCCCTGGCCTGGATCGTGAGCGGGCCGCTCAAACAGGCGGGTTCGAACCCACCGACCACCCCGGACGCCGGTCCCGCTGCGCTGCCCATCCTCCTCGGCAGCACCGGGCACCTCGGCATCCTGATCGCGTTTGGCGCGGTTCCCATTGCGTGGTTCCTGCTCTTCAGGACGACACGGGGATTCGAGATTCGCGCCGTGGGCGCGAACCCGGACGCGGCTCGTTACGCGGGCGTGAACCCCCGGCTGATGATCGTGCTTACGATGAGCATCGCCGGCATGCTGGCGGGCCTGGCCGGCGCCTGCACGATCCTTGGCGTCAGCCACCGGATGAACACGACCTTCCAGACGAAGGTCGGGTTCGATTCGATCACAGTGGCCCTGCTCGGCCGGTCCAACCCGATCGGCATCTTGTTCGCGGCCCTGCTTTTCGGCGCCATGCGAGCGGGTGCGCCTCCAATGCAGATCAACGCGGGCATCCCAGTCGAGCTGGTCGACTTCATCCAGGCACTCATCCTGCTTTTTCTCATCGCCAACGTCGTCCTGCGTCGCCTGCTGCGGCTCCGCGGGGTGACGGGTGCGGAGCAGACCGGCTTTCAAACGATTACCCGCTCCTACGGTGAGGGGGTTACCTGATGGATTCGCTGCTGCACACGCTCAACGGGATACCGGTGCTCGGCCTCGTGTTCCAGCTCATCGAGTACCTCTTGAACGCGCTGCCCTTCATCTCTCGCGTGGCGGCCCAGCTCGCGGTTCCGATCTGCCTGGCCGCGTTGTGTGGGGTGATGTGCGAGCGCTCGGGCGTGGTCAACATCGGACTCGAGGGCATCATGCTCACGGCCGCCTTCACCGGCTGGTTCGCGGAGTCCGTGATCATCGGCATCATCGGCCCCGGCACACCGACCCCGGTCTTGGGCCTGACCGCACCGTTGGTGCTCGGCGTGCTCGCGGCCATCATCGCCGGGATGCTGCTGTCGCTGCTGCATGCGTGGCTTTCGATCAGCGTGCGAGCCGACCAGATCATCGCCGGAGCCATCATCAACATCGCGGCCTTCGGGCTGACGGGCTATCTGAACACCCTGCTGGCCACCGTATCCCTCCCCGTGACCAGCAACTTCACCGCGCTGACCATTCCCGCCGCAGTGAGCAACATTCCGCTCATCGGGTGGCTGATCAACGCGCTGTTCGGCCAGGGCCCGATCGGCATCCTCACGGTCATCATCGTGGTCGTCTTTCAGATCTTCCTTTTCCGATCGCGATGGGGACTCCGCACACGCGCGGTCGGCGAGCATCCGCGCGCAGCGGAGACGGTCGGAATCGACGTCATCCGCGTGCGTTACCGCAACGTTGTCCTCTCCGGCGCACTAGCCGCGCTTGGTGGCGCCTACCTCAGCCTCGAGGCGACCAACGGCTTTCAGGCGGGCATGACCCAAGGTCGAGGCTTCATCGGCCTTGCCGCAATGATCGTGGGTCGATGGACACCGGTCGGCGCATTCGGAGCGGCACTCCTGTTCGCCTCGTCCCAGGCGATCAGCCAGACGATCAGCATCTCCCCGCCCCAGGGTGAGCTGGGGACGCTGCTCGGCCACGTCCCGACGCAGTTCTTCGACGCGCTGCCCTACCTGATCACGATCGTGGTCCTGGCGGGGCTGATCGGACGCAGCATCGCCCCAGCCGCCGACGGCAAGCCGTACCAGCGCGAGAGCGCCTCCTGAGCTAGCCGCTCGCCGCGCTTGACGACGCGACCGGCAAACGGCCGGCCGTCGAGAAATCGTGAGATCGGGCACAATATCGCCGGTCGAAGAGGTTCGTTTGCAAACGAGTCTTGAGCAGCCGCTAAGGAGGGTTTAGATGTCGATTTCGGGCATGCCGCGGGTCGCGGCTATAACGCTGGTCGCGCTGTTCCTTGCCGCGTGCGGCGGCTCGTCGCCAACCACGACGACGAACTCGAAGTGGAAGATCGCCCTCATGTCTGCGACGGGAACCCTCCAGGACCACAACTTCAGCCAGTACTCATGGGAGGGCGCCAAGAAGGGTGCGGCTGACATCGGGGCCAAAGACCCGGCGACCGTGGTGCCGGTGGACAGCACGGACTACGCGAAGGACATCCAGACCTTCGTCGACGCGGGCTACAACCTGATCGTCACCGTCGCATTCGATGAATCAGGTGCCACGACGACCGCCGCCAAGAAGAACCCCAACGTGAAGTTCATCGGCGTCGACCAGTCACCCATCTGCATCGACACGTCGGGCAACCTCGACACGACGTTCGGGTGCAAGGGTGACCCGAAGACGCTTCTTCCCAACTACACGTCGCTTTACTTCCAGGAGGACCAGCCTGGCTACCTCGCGGGCATGGTCGCCGCCAGCATCACCAAGACCAAGCACATCGCCGCGGTCGGCGGGATCAACGTGGTGCCGCCCGTCGTCCGCTATATCCAGGGCTTCCAACTCGGCGCGCAAGCGGTTGACCCCAGCGTCAAGGTCGACGTAGCGTACGTTTCGACCAGCGATTTCACCAAGGCCTTCAACGACCCGGTGGCCGGCAAGGTCCTCGGAGCGCAGTTGATCAGCCAGAACCACGATGACGTGCTCTTCCAGGTCGCCGGCAAGACCGGTAACGGCGTGCTGGACGCGGCCTGCGCGGCCAACGTCTACGCGATCGGCGTCGATGTCGACCAGTACCTTTCGTACCCGAACGCCGACCCCTGCATCGTGACCTCGGCTGAGAAGCATCTGAGCAATGCGGTCGAGCAAGCTATCAAGAAAGTCAACGACGGCACAATCGCGCCGGGGGACACCCTGTTCAACGCCGCCAACAACGGCATCGGCATCTCGCCGTTCCATGGCAAGGACAACCTCATCAGCGCTGACCTCCAGGCCAAGCTCACAGCAGCTCTCAACGGAATGAAGAACGGCTCGGTCACGACCTGCCCGGCCAAGTGCGGCTCGGCCTGAGGTCTGAAGGGGCGTCGGACGACAGCCCGGCGCCCCAACTCCCCGGCGGCCCCAAGCGCATGTGAACCCGCTCGAGGTGATCGGCCGCAAGCGCGACGGTCACGAGCACACGCGTGAGGAGATCGAGTTCCTGCTCGCCGGTTATCTCAGCGGCGACATCCCTGACTACCAGATGGCGGCCTGGCTGATGGCGGTCTGCATCCGCGGCATGACAGCAAGCGAAACCCTTGCGCTAACCCAGGCGATGGTGGCAAGCGGCGAAGTTCTCGACCTCAAGGCGATTCCCGGTATCAAGGTCGACAAGCACTCCACCGGTGGGGTCGGCGACAAGGTGACCCTCATCGCCGCGCCGCTCGCCGCGGCGTGCGGAGTGAGGGTCCCCAAGCTCAGCGGGCGCGGGCTCGCCCACACCGGCGGCACCCTCGACAAGCTGGAATCGGTGCCGGACGTGACGGTCGACCTGGACCCTGAACGATTCATCAAGCAGGTTCGCGAGGTGGGGATCGCGGTCGCAGCCCAGTCGCCTCGCATGGTGCCCGCGGACAAATTGCTATACGCGCTGCGCGACGTCACCGCCACTGTGCCCTCGGTCCCACTGATCGCCTCCAGCGTGATGTCGAAGAAGATCGCCGCCGGCGCGGACGCGATCGTCCTCGATGTGAAGTTCGGGCGCGGCGCATTCATGCCCGACGTCGCCTCGGCCGAGGCTCTCGCCGCCGAGATGGTGCAGCTTGGCGAGGGCGCCGGGCGGCGCACCGTAGCGCTGGTCACCGCGATGGACAACCCGCTCGGCCGCTCGATCGGCAATGCCCTGGAGGTCGCGGAAGCGCTCGAGGCGCTGTCCGGCCGGGGCGACGAGGAGCTGCTCGAGGTCTCGCTGAGGGTGGCAGCCGAGATGTGCCGGCTCGCCGGGGTCGACGCCGATCCGGAAAAGGTGCTTCGCTTGGGCGCGGGCCGCGAGACGTTCGAACGCATGCTGCGCGCGCAGGGCGGCCACCTCGAGCGCGGGCTGCCTGTCGCTCCGGTGCAGCTGCTCCTACCGGCCCCGTCGGCGGGGTACGTGGAGTCGATCGACGCGCTGGAGGTCGGGCTTTCGGCCGTCCAGCTCGGCGCCGGGAGGATGCGCAAAGAGGACCGCGTCGATCCTGCGGCCGGTCTTGTCATCGAGGCGCCGGTCGGCGCGCGCGTCGTGGCGGGCGACCCGCTTGTCACCGTTCACGCACGCTCGAAAGAGCTGGTCGAGGGCGTGACCTCGCGCCTTCTGAAGGCGTGGCGGATCACCGACCGAGAAGTCGCAAGACCGCCCCACATCCTCGCTCGAGTGGATAAGAACGGCGTCACAAACTAACGGGGCCCCCGCGAATCCAACGCGAAGCGTCCGGATTCGTGGGGTTTAGGGACGGCTAGTATTCGCCCAGATGGCTGTGACCGAAAAGAAGTATCACGTCGGGTTGGGTCGAGGGGACGTGGGCGACTACGTTCTTGTCCCTGGCGACCCCTTCCGCACCCCGTTGATCGCCAAGTACCTCGACGGCGCTCGCGAGGTGGCGTTCAGCCGAGAGTACCGAACGTTCACGGGCAAGCTCGGCAGTACGACGGTGTCGGCGATGTCGACCGGCATGGGCGGCCCGTCCGTCGCCATCGCGATCGAAGAGTTGAACGAGCTCGGCGTGCACACGTTCCTACGCGTCGGCACCTGCGGCGCGGCGCAGCCGGAGATCAAGATGGGCGACCTCGTGATCGGCATCGGCGCGGTCCGCACCGAGGGTACGTCCACCGGATATGTCCCGCTCGAATACCCGGCTGTGGCATCGCTCGAAATGACCAACGCGCTCGTCGAGGCCGCCGAGGCGTCAGGCGTGCCGTACCACGTGGGGCTGCTGCGCTCCGTCGACGCGCTCTACTCCGAC
>DATNMQ010000077.1:0-2551 GCA_035602465.1 Candidatus Sulfotelmatobacter sp.
CTCCATACCTGGGGATCGGCGCTCACCCATCACCCGCACGTCCACATGATCGTGCCGGGCGGCGGCATCTCGCTCAATGGCGAGCGCTGGGTGTCGTGCCGGCCAGGCTTCTTCCTCCCCATCCGCGTGCTCTCGCGCCTGTTCCGCCGGCTGTTCCTCGCCATGCTGCTCGTCGCCCACAAGGCCGGCCGCCTCCACTTCTTCGGCGATCATGCAGCTCTCGCCGGTGCGCAGGCGTTCGCGGCGTATCTGGCACCGTTACGCCGAACCGAATGGGTCGTCTATGCGAAGCGCCCGTTCGGCGGGCCACAGGCCGTGCTGGCCTATCTGTCGCGCTATACCCACCGCGTCGCCATCGCCAACAGCCGGCTGATCGCCTGCGACCGCACCGGCGTCACCTTCCGATGGAAGGACTATCGTGCCGATGGTCGCGAGCGCCAGAAGATCATGACACTCGCCACCGGCGAGTTCATCCGTCGCTTCCTGATTCACGTCCTGCCGCACGGCTTCCACCGCATCCGCCACTACGGCCTGTTCGCCAGTGGCACGCGCACCGACAACATCGCCCGAGCGCGCCGCTTGCTCGACGTGCCGGCGGCACAGCCCGAGGCCGGGGATACCAACTGCGCCGAGGCCAACGAGCCCAAGCCGCTCGCGCGCCCGTGTCCGTGTTGCGGCGGCCGCATGGTCATCATCGAGACGTTTGAGCGCGGCTCCTCGCCGCGCTACCGCCCCGCGGCATCCACCGCCGTGATCAGGATCGACACATCATGATCAGTGCAGGTTCGCGGCAACATGCCAGTGCTGCATTTCTCCGTCGCCGGCTCTCGACCAGCAATGACCTTGCTCGTCGTCGCGCCGCCCTGGACAACCGCCTTGTCGGTCAATCTCCGCTGCGCGACGCCGGTTCTGCCTATCGCGATCGGTCGACCGACCTCGTCACCCTTTCGACCGCTTCCCAAACAGGCCGTCAAAGCACCTCGGCAACAGACCGCCAGCGCCGAAATCCCCATAGCCTCTGACGCGCAGCTTCGCCACACCTCCCGCGGTTTCCTCCCTTGGAGGTTTGCGGACGCCGGCCCCCGGAGTGCGCGGCGCCGTCATCATGGGGCCGGCATCCGAAAACCTTCACAGACTCGGAAGTTACCCGCTCGTGAGACCATGTCCGCTGATCCCTTGCCGGCTCAACCGGTCGACGCAACACAGGCGTTAAATCTCTCTGCTGGGGTTTCAAATTGCAAGGTCTCACGCGGTCGTTCGTTTAGCTGACGAGCCACTTTGTTCAGATGGGCTTGCGAATGCACCGACAAGTCGGTGCCCTTAGGAAAGTACTGTCTCAGCAGGCCATTGGTATTCTCGTTCGAGCCGCGTTGCCACGGACTTTGCGGATCGCAAAAATAGACGTCGATTTTGGTCGCCAACGTAAAGCGACGATGATCCGTAAGTTCCTTGCCCCGGTCCCAGGTCAGGGATTTATATAGCTCCTTTGGTAACTTCTTCGCCTGCTTGATGAGCGCGGTGACAACCGTCTGGGTGTCCTTGCCTGCCACCTTGGCCAACATCACGTAACGGGTATGACGCTCGACCAAGGTCGCGATGTAGGTGTTGTTCGGCCCGGACAGGAGATCGCCCTCCCAATGACCGGGCACCGCCCGATCTTCAACCGCCGCCGGTCGCTGACGGATTGAGACGATATCCTTGATATGCCCCCGTCTATCGCCATTCGGGTCAACCGGCCTGGAGCGACGCATCGAGCGCTTCGATCGAAGATGGCTAAGCAGCTCTTTCTTGAGCACGCCGCGCGCTTGGACAAACAGGCTGCGATAGATGGTCTCGTGCGACACCTGATTACACTCGTCTTCAGGATGCGTTCTCTTCAGCCAACCGGCTATCTGCTCGGGTGACCAATCCAATCTGAGCTTCCCTGCCACGGCCTGCCGAAGCCGCGGATTGGTCGCCAACTTACAACATTTTGGACGACGAGATCGCGCCCAGGCATTCTCGTCCGCAAGTGTCGCTCGGTAGCGATCATAGCCGCCATTGCGACTCATTTCCCGGCTCACCGTCGAGGGTGAGCGGCCAAGCAGTTTGGCGATCGACCGGGCTGATCGACGTGCCGTAACACCTCTGGAAATCACCTCGCGTTCCGCAAGCGTCAATGCCAGCCTGGAGCGACGCCGCTGCGCAGGACGAATCCCACCATGCGGAGCCACCAGAAAATAGATCGACGATGACGGCTTGCCAAAAGCTCGTCCGATCGCCTTCAGCGACTCCCCACGCTTCCAGCGATCCCATAACTCCGTCTTCTCTGCCGCAGTAAAACCTCGACGAAATCTCCGTCCCATCCCACACTCCATCTTTTCCCTCTAAGATAAAGTGTTGCGGCGACCGGTTGAGACCACCCGTCAATAGCGACCGAACAGCGGACATCAGCGGACATCTCAAGCGTGCAAGTACGGAAGTCCCCGGCTCTTTCAGGAGCAAGGGAAGTGGTGTAATCTTCAATCGGCGAGCTGCCAATGGGACGTGCCGAAATCCTGTAAATTAAGGG
>DATNMQ010000089.1:0-77554 GCA_035602465.1 Candidatus Sulfotelmatobacter sp.
TTCCGGCGATGCGGCTCGCCATGGGTCACCACGGAGGAAATAGAAGCCGCTTCAACTGTGGAACGCAGGCGGTCGAAGCTGTCGAGCATCGCCCGAACAAAGGCCGAATGGATGACGAGCAAGGAGCGAGCCTGCTCCGAATAGGGCCCCCCTGTCCATTTCTCTTGCAGCTGCTCGAGGGCGCGCTCGAGATTGGCGCGCAGCGGCACGGCCACAGGGATACGACGTGCTAGAGGCGCAGCACTCGGCGAAACGCGGTGAAGCCTGGCCAGCACCAGCTTGAGCGCGTGTCGAGCATTCGGATCGAGCAGCTTTGGCGCCGGGCCCCGATCGCCTTCGATGAAGGGATAGACCGCCACCGCGTACCGCGCGTTGATGCGATGGACGATCTCATCGGCGGGTGTCTCGATCGGCGCCACCACGAATTCGAGTCCGGCGCGATGACGGAGTGAGTGGGCCGTCATCAAAGCTGTGCGCAGTTGGTCGAACACCTCATCACCGTTTGCTCCCAGGAACGGTTTGTCGTCGAGGTCGTCGACGGTGACGAAGTGCCGAGCGTCTCCGGCATCAGCAAGCCAGTGGTAGCTGCCGGCCCCGATCGGGATGTGCTCGAGGCTGACCTCGCGCAGGCCCCACCCGGCAGCCAAGGCATCGGTTAGCTCGGGCTCAGCAAGGCCGGGTGGTCGGTTCCTCACGATACGACTAGGTTACTGGGAAAAGGGTGGTGGGAGGAGGTCCGGCGGCGGAGTAGCGGTGTAAGTTTGTATAGCAACATGTATTTGGGGTATTGACATTTGGGACATTTGTTCGTATGATTCTATCGTGCTTCAGCTTTACCCAATCACCCCTCCACCAGGCGCCGTTGCCGCCGAAAAGCTGATCGAGCTGGAGCACCAGATCAGCCTCCTGCAGCTCGAGGCGGCCAAGCTGGCCGCCGAGCTTTCCCAGACCGACTATGCGGACCGCCATGGCTACAACAGCACGGGCGACTGGATGCGCTTCAACTGCCATCTCATCGACAAGACGGCATGGGACCGGATCGCGGTCGGTAGGACTCTGGCCGGCATGCCGGAGAGCCACCAGGCCATGGACGCAGGCGAGATCGGCTTTGCCCACCTCGGGATCATGGCCCGCACAGCCGAGGCGGTTGGCGAGGCGTTCAATGAGGAGAGGCTCCTGAAGTTCGCGCGGGAGTGCACGCCGGGACGGTTCTTCCGCAAGTGCGAGCACTACCGGCACTCGGTCGACGCCAAGCGCTATGCGGCGGAGCAAGCCGAACAGACTGAGCAGCGCAAGCTCAGCTTCAGCACCGCAGAGGGTGGCTGGCTCTGGATCAATTGCGTGCTCGACCCGATCGGCGGCGCCGCGGTGCGCAATGCGATCGAAGCGCTGGCGCAACCATCGGGTGCGCATGACTACCGGGAGCGCGAGCAGCGACTGGCCGACGCGCTTGTCGAGCTGGCCACGAGTGGCGGCAATCAGAGGGTTCAGATGCAGGTCACGAGCTCGATCGAGACTCTTGTCGGCCTGATCGGTGCGCCTGGCGCCGAGGCCGAGTTCTCGCTGCCCATCTCCTCAACGACGGTGCAGCGCTGGGCCTGCGACTGCAGCATCACGCGGGTCTTGATGAAGGACTCGGTCGTGATCGACGTCGGCCGCGCGGAGCGGACGATCAAGGGTCCCAAGCGCCGTGCGCTGAATGCCCGCGACCAGCACTGCCAGTGGGCTGAGTGCGAGAGGCCCGCGTCGAAATGCGATGGACATCACCTGGTCCATTGGGCACATGGCGGCGGCGATGAGCTGGAGAACCTGGTTCTTCTATGCCCCCGTCATCACTGGAAAGTTCACGAAGGCGGGTGGCAGCTTGTCAAAACAGACGACGGCCGGATCGTTCCTATCGGGCCGATAACAATGTTCGGTTTAGCAAGAGGGCCGGACTAAGACTCCCCCATCTCGTCGATCGTCGCGATCGCCTGCGCCGCGATGCCGTCGCCATGTCCGAGCGCACCCAGCCCTTCGGGTGACTTGGCCTTGACATTCACGTCGACGGTGCCGAGCCTGCTAGCCAGATTGGCGCTCATCGTCGCCAGGTGGGCGTGCAGCCGCGGCTCCTGGGCGATCACCGTGCAATCCACGTTGACCACTCGGTAGCCGGACTGCGACAACATCACGGCGGCAGATCTGAGCATGTCGAGACTGGACGCGTTCTTGTATCTCATGTCGTCGGCGGGAAAGAGAGTTCCGATGTCGCCCAAGCCCGCGGCGCCCAGCAGCGCGTCGATCACGGCGTGCGTCAGCACGTCCGCATCGGAGTGTCCATCGAGACCTGACGGATGCTCGATGCGTACACCGCCGAGCACCAGCGGCCGCCCCGCGACCAGTGGGTGGATGTCGTATCCGATACCGACCCTCACCGAGCGGCGGCTTCCTGCTCTCGGATGAGCGCCTCCACGACCTCGAGGTCCTCCGGCGTCGTCAGCTTGATGTTGGCCGGCTCCCCAGGCACGACCGTCACAACGTGACCGGCCGCAGCCACGAGCTGCGCGTCGTCGTCACCGACGAGCCCCGCGTCCGCGGCTTCGCGATGTGCCCTCGCGAGCAGCTCATAGGCAAAGCACTGCGGCGTCTGGGCCAGCACGATCCGCGATCTGTCGAGGCTCTCGACGAGCCGGTTGCCCTCCACACGTTTCACCGCGTCGCGCGGCGCGATCGCTGGAAAGGCGGCGCCCGACTCCATCGCCGCGGCCAGGACCCGCCGCACCAGGGCGGCGGTGGCCAGCGGGCGCGCCGCGTCGTGGACGAGCACGAAATCGCACTCGCCCAGGGCGGCCAGGCCGGCCCGCACCGAAGCTTGCCTGCTCTCACCGCCCGCCCTCACCAGCACTGACTTGCGCGGATGCAGCGACTCGACCTCGCGCTCCGCAATCTCGAGCCGGCTCGGCGGCCCGACGACCACGATGCGGTCGACCTCGTCCAGAGCGAGGAAGAGCTCGAGCACCCGCGCCAGCGTGGTCCGTCCGTTGAGACGCACCAGCGCCTTGCTACCGCGCCCGAGCCGGGAGCCGGTTCCGGCGGCGGCGACTATCGCGCCAACTGTAGGCAAGCTAGGCCGACTCCTCGCGCTTGAGCCGGTTCGGCGGCCGGCGGGGCTCGGCCGCGGGCTCGGCGAAGATCATGCGTCCGGCCGAGGTCTGGATCACCGATGTGACGACCGCGGTGATTGTCTGGTTGAGCAGACGGCGTCCGTTCTGAATCACCACCATGGTGCCGTCGTCGAGGCTGCCGACGCCCTGGCCGGGTTCCTTCCCTTCTCTCGCCACCGTGACGACGATCTCCTCACCAGGGATGGCCACCGGGCGCATCGCCTGCGCCAGCTCGTTCAGGTTCAGCACCGCGACCCCCTCCAGGCGGGCGATGCGGTTGAGGTTGAAGTCGTTGGTCATGATCGCCCAGCTCTTGCGCTTGGCGGTGCGGACGAGGTGCGCGTCGATCTCGCCGTCCGTTGGCGTCTCGTCTTCTGTGACCTGGAGGTTGATTGAGGGTTCCTTCTGCATCTCGGTCAGCACGTCGAGGCCGCGACGGCCTCTGCGCCGGCGTGTGACGTCTGCGGAGTCCGCCACCATCTGGAGCTCGCGAAGGACCGAGCTCAGGATGACGAGCGGCATGTCGATGAAGCCGGTCTTGGCGAGGTCGAGAATCCGGCCGTCGATGATGACCGACGTGTCGAGGAGCACCGCGGGCAGGCGGTGCGTGTCGGCCTCGCGCGTTCCGCCGCCGAAGAACAATGCACTCAGCTCGGCGCGGCGGGTCAGCCCCACCGACGCTCCTTGCGCCGCGAGCAGGAGGGCAAGCACGGACGACAAGCCGTAACCGTACGGAAGGTCGCGGACGAAGAAACCGATGAGAACCGCAATGACCAGGCCGACGATCATGCCGAGAAGGCCGCTCAACAGGTCAGGCAGCGGAGTGCTCGTCAGCCGGAAGTTGAATCGACGCCACCCGCCCAGCACATACGGCGTGCCGAGGTACGCGAAGATCAACCCTTCCAGCGTGGTCAGCCCGATGACCGCCCAGCCCGGGTGCGCGGCCGAACCGAGCCCCCGAACCATGAAGTAACCGAGCAAGAAACCACCGATCACTCCGAGTCCTCCCCCGAGCCAACGGGCGAGATACTCGGAACGCTTCAAGGGACTACCTCCTCAAGAGACCGTGACTCCGGCCTCCCTTATGACTACACCGGACTTGATGGGATTAGGAAACGCGGCGGAGACAGCCTCCGCGAGAGTCCGCACCTCGACCACATCGAGGCCGGAATGCCGTCCGGCTCTGGCGCCGGCCGGAATCAAAGCGCGCGTCAGGCCATGTCGCACCGCCTCTTGAAGGCGGCGCTCCAGGTGGCCCACGCGACGCACCTCGCCTGACAATCCCAGCTCACCGATCACGACGAGGCCGTCCGGCATTGGCCTGTCCTTCACGTTGCTGACGATCGACAGAGCGAGACCGAGGTCGGCGGCCGGTTCGGTCACCCGAATGCCGCCCGCGACGCTGACGAAGATGTCGGATGTGGCGAAGCTCATGTGGGCGCGTTTCTCGAGCACCGCCAGGATCATGTGCAGCCGGTTGACGTCGATGCCGTTGGCGATCCGGCGCAGGATCGAGTGCTCGTTCTTGTTGACCAGGCTCTGGATCTCGACCAGGAGCGGCCGCGTGCCTTCCAGCGCTGCGACCGTCACCGTGCCTGTGGCGAGCGGCCCGGCCGCGCCGAGGATGGCCGCCGACGGATCCGGGACCTCTTCCAGGCCGCCCTCGCCCATGGCGAAGACGCCGATCTCCTCGGCCGAGCCGAAGCGGTTCTTGGTCGCCCGGAGGATGCGGAGCTCCTGGCGGCGGTCGCCTTCCAGGTAAAGCACGGTGTCAACGATATGCTCCAGGACCCTGGGCCCGGCTATGGATCCGTCTTTTGTGACGTGGCCCACCAGGAACACCGGGACGCCGATCTCCTTGGCCAGGCGCATGAGGCGGGCGGCCGACTCGCGAACCTGGGTCACGCTGCCGGCGCTGCCCTCAAAACCCGCGTCGGTGACCGTCTGGATCGAGTCGATGATGGCCAGCTCAGGCTTCTCGGCCCGGATCGCGTCGCAGATCGCGTCGAGGTCGTTTTCGGCCAGGAGCAGGATGGCCGGCGCCAGGGCGCCCAGCCGCTCGGCGCGCATGCGGACCTGCTGGCCGGACTCCTCGCCCGAGACGTAAAGGACCTTGCTCGCGGCCTGGCCGGCGACCTGCGCCGCGGCGTGCATCAGGAGCGTGGACTTGCCGACGCCCGGCTCGCCGCCGATCAGGACGAGGCTGCCGGGGACGATCCCACCTCCGAGCACACGGTTGAGCTCACCCCACGCGAGGCGGCGGCGCGGCGCGTCCTCGCCGGCGATGTCGCTGAGGGGGATCGGGCGTGCGGCCTCGTGCGGCCGCGCCTTCGCGGAGTCCTTCGCCTTGCGGACCTGGAACTCCTGGAGCGTGTTCCAGGCCTTGCAGTGGGGGCACTGGCCAGACCAGCGCAGGCTCTCTCCACCACAGTCGGTGCAGACAAAGGTGATGGTGGATTTCGGCTTCGGCATAGGGAGACTGTGTACCCATGATCGGGGTTTTACAAGTGCGGGCGTATCCCTTTGCAGGGTGCCGGCGTTTCATCAAGTGAGCGTCAAGGCGCCGCCCTGACTACCCCCGGGGCGGCGTCCGCATCCTCCCCATAGATATCTCGGGCCCGCCCCTCCACCTTGTCCGGTCCCGCCCCCACCGGCACTCCTGCGGTGATCTTGACTATTTTGAAAAACCGAGTCAACCCAGCCTGTTAAGGCCGCGCCCTATCCTCCCCAACGTGGACGCCTCGATCTCGCCCGACCGGATCCGCGAAGCCTCGCAAACCATCGACCCCGTCTTCCTGCACACGCCCCAATTCACCTGCGAGCCCCTGAGCGCCCGCCTGGGCGTGACGACCGTCCTCAAGGTCGAGTCGATCAACCCCATCCGCAGCTTCAAGGGCCGCGGCACCGACTACCTCCTCCACCGCCTCGGCGCCGGCGACCCCACCCACAAGAACAACCAGGAGATCGTCTGCGCCTCGGCCGGCAACTTCGGCCAGGGCATGGCCTACGCGTGCCGCAAGGCGCGGCGCAGCCTGACCGTCTTCGCCGCACGCACCGCCAACCCGCTCAAGGTCCAGCGCATGCGCGACCTCGGCGCGGACGTCCACCTCGATGGCGACGACTTCGACGAAGCGAAAGACGCGGCGAAGCGCCACGCCCGCGAACACAAGAAGCTCTACGTCGAGGACGGCCACCTCGGCGCGATCGCCGAAGGCGCGGGCACGATCGCGCTCGAGCTGCTCGAAACCGAACACGACCTCGACGCCCTTTTCGTGCCGCTCGGCAACGGGTCGCTCGCCAACGGCATCGGCACGTGGCTCAAGCACGGCGCATCAAGCACGCGGTTGATCGCGGTGTGCGCAGAAAACGCGCCCTCGATGGAGCTCTCATGGAAGGCAGCACGACCCATCGCCGCACCCAGCACGACCATCGCCGACGGCATCGCGGTTCGCGTCCCCGTTCCACAGGCGGTCGAGCTCATGCGGGCCGCGATTGACGAGGTGATGCTGGTCACCGACCAGGAGATGCGCGATGCGATGCGATGGCTCTTCACCGACGCGGGCATCGCCAGCGAACCCTCCGCCGCAGCGGGCGTGGCGGCGATCGCCAAGCGCCGCGAGCAATTCGGAAACAAACGCGTCGCCACCGTCGTGACCGGCGGCAACCTCACCGAAGAACAGATCAGGGAGTGGCTCTACTGACAAAGGCGACCGCCACCGCGATCAAGGCAGGTCATCCACCGAAATCAGGTGCGATACGTCAGGCGGTGGATCGGACAGCGAGCTCGCCTGCTCTTCGTATTCATGGTCTGTGCCCGTGATCCGGAAACGGTGCTGGCGCAGGTGCTCCTCCCACGAAGGCACGACGTACATCTCGACGAAGCTGTGCGGGACCTCGCCGTCCCGGAACAGGCCCCACTGCGTCGCTCCGGTGCGCAGCCGGGACAGGCGAACTCGCCTCATCGCCTCCAGGAATGCCTGCTCTTTCGATGCAGCGACCGTGTACACGCTTTTCACCACGACAGGCCCGCTTTCCGGACTGGCTTCAAAGACGAGAGAGGGCTCCGGCCAGTAAGCCTGGGCCCGACGCTCCATCCCGGCAGTTTCGATGAAGGGCTTGAAGCGGATCGTCGCGAGGCCGCCCAGCATGGCTGCGGCGGCGACAAAGAAAGCGATCCTCACGCCCAGCGGCTCGGCGATCGCCCCCCACGCCACGGCACCCACGGCCTGCGCGCCGAATAAGACCATCTGGTAAACCGAAAGGCCGCGGCCGCGGACCCACGCGGGTAGGAACAGCTGGAGCTCGGCGTTGACGTCGGAGAGCACGGCGATCCACGCTGCTCCCGCCGGCAGCAGCACCAGGACGGCAATCACCGTGTTTGGCACGATGACGATCAGCACGAGCGCGACCGCGTAGACCGCGCTGGCGCCGGCGACCAGGACGTTGAACGAGAGGCGCGCTCTGAATCGGGGCAGCACTAGCGCACCGGCGATGGCGCCTCCTCCCAACCCCCCGAGCAGGACGCCGTAACCGGCGGCCCCGAGTCCGAGCTGCTGCGTGGCGACCAGCGGCAGGAGCGCCCAGAGCGCGCTGGCCGGCACTAGAAAAAGCGCCGAGCGCAGCAGGATCCTCTGCACCACCGGCGCGTTGAGGACGTAGCGCCCGCCCGCCCGCATCGCGGAAATGAATCGTTCGGGCAGCTCCGGCACGCTGCCCGCGGGCGGTCGCCACGCGGCGACCACGACGGCAAAGAACAGGAACGTCAGCGCGTTCAGTCCAAACACCGCCGTCACCCCGAGCCGGGCGATGACGATGCCGGCCACGGCCGGGCCGATCACTCGGGCGAGGTTGATGCTGATCGATCCGAGGGCGGCCGCGGACCTCAGCTGCTGGCGCGGCACCAGCTGGGGCACCAGTGACTGATACGCAGGGTTGGTGAACACCGAAGAGCAGCCGAGCCCGAAAGTGAACGCGAGCAGCAGGGCGGGCGGCATCTGGCCGGCGAATGTCAGCACGGTGAGCGCGGCACCGATGCAAGCCATGCTCAGCTGCACGACGATCAACAAGCGGCGGCGGTCGAAGATGTCCGCCACCGCGCCGCCGACCAGGCCGAAGAGCACGTCGGGGAGGTAGTCCGCAGTCTGCACGAGGGCGACGAGGATCGCCGCATGCGGCAGGTGCACGAGCAGCCACTGCGCCCCGACTGTCTGCATCCAGATGCCAACATTGCTGACCAGGACCGCGATCCACATGGCGCGGAACACCCCGATGCGCAGCGGGGCCCATGTGGAAACCGACGTCGCGGGCGCGCCCATCTGGGCTGGGATTAGGTTGGAGAGGCAGGGGCCGGAGGGGCCACCGGCCCGCCGCGCTCGAGGTCGGCCAGGTAGTCGAGCGCCGCCAGTGGACCGTGCCGCTCGTACACGTCCGGCGCCGCGTTCTGCAGCTGTGACTGCACCTGGTCCGCCAACTGCGCGCGCAGCTGAACCGGCAGCGCCGGCCGCCGCCTCGCGTACGCGGTCACGAACCGCCGCACGTCCGGATCCAGCCGCCGCAGCAATAACTCCGCCGGCGTGGCCGGCGCGAACGAGGGCAGCGTCGCCGGAGCCCCGATCGACGGCGGAGGCGGAGGCAGCGCACCAGGCGGGTTCGCCGGCTGCGCCCCGGGCAGCTGCCACAGCGATACGTAATCCGAATCCTTGACCACGATCGTGCCCGCCGCGAGATCGCCCAACCGCCTTCCCTTTCCGTTGATGAACAGCGTGACCAGCCCCACCCCATATCCATAGGGCAGGAAATCGACGAGCCGCACGATGTTGCGAATCCCAGCCTGGACGAAGGTCATCGGTTCGCCCCGGTCCCCCACCGCCCGCAGCCGGAAGACCTTCTTGCCGATCGTCTGGCCCGACCAGAAAGCCTCGCTGACCCAGAAGTAGCCGAACACGATGACAAACGAGCCGAGAAGCAGCACCAGCGTGCCCACGTTGTCGAAGCCGAACGCGGAAACAGCGAAACCGAGAAAGAGCAGGGCGATCAGCAGCCCGGACAGGATGAGAAGGTCGAGGATCTGCGCGATCGCGCGCGTGCCGAGACCTGCAACCTGGTAGTCGAACGAAACCCGCTCTGGGGTCGCGACGACGAGATCCGTATCCGGGAGCGGGCGATCCACCCCAGTAAGTTACCGTCCCGGCCGGCACCGAGCTTCAAAATCAGCCTGTGAGAGCCGAGGACTTCGTCACGTTGCGGCGCGCCGATTGGAACCGCCTCGAGGACCTGCTCAGTCGCGCGGGCTCCGGGCATCTCAACGCGCTCTCACCCGCCCAGGTGCTCGGCATGGCCGAGCTCTACCGCCGCGCGACCGCCGACCTCGCCCGCGCCCAGCGCGACTGGCCGGGCGAGCCCGTGCACCGCTATCTCAACGGCCTCGTGGCCCGCGGCCACGGCATCGTCTACCGCCGCGGCGGCGAGGTCCTGAAACGGATCAAGCGCTTCTACGTCGAGACGCTGCCGCGCACGTTTCGCGAGTCCTGGCGCTTCGTCGTCGCGGCCGGCGCGCTCATGTTCGTGCCCGCGTTGATCTCCTTCTTCGTGGTCCTGGCCAACCCCAACGCCGCGTACGCGATCGCCAGCCCGCAGCTCATCGACCAGGTCCACCACCACCAGCTCTGGACGCACATCCCGTCTGAAGAGCGCGTCACCGCGGCGGGTCTGATCATGACCAACAACATCTACGTATCGATGCTGGCCTTCGCATTCGGCGTGCTCTTCGGGCTGCCCGTGATCTGGGTGATGATCTCGAACGGCATCAGCCTCGGCGGTCTGTTCGGGCTGACCCAGGCTTACGGGCTGGCCGGCGGACTCTTCGAATTCGTGATCGCCCACGGCGTGATCGAGCTCTCGATCGTGATCGCGCAGGGCGCGGGCGGATTGATGATGGGCTGGGCGCTCATCTCGCCGGGCAATCGCAAGCGCAGCGATGCGCTGGTCACTGCGACGGTGCGCGCCTTCACCCTGCTGCTCGGGCTCGCGCCGCTGCTGATCGTCGCGGGCACCATCGAAGGCAACATCTCGCCGTCGGACGCGCCATTCGCCCTCAAGCTGGCGATCGGCCTGGTGACCGGCGGCCTGCTCTATTCGTACCTGCTCTTCACCGGGCGGTCGACGGCCCGCCAGAGGAGCTAGAGCAGCGCTCGCTCTTTCAGCTCGAGGTATCTCTCCACCAACGCCGGAGACAGCCTGCCCGCCACCACGTCCAGCCCCAGCACGCCTCCTCGCCGCAGCAGCTCGAAGCTCTCTCGCCGGCTCGCCGCGAACTGCTCCGCCGCGGCCCATTCGTAAGCCCGGTTGGTGCTGACGATCGGCTGGTCGAGGGCGCTGAGCACCGCGGGATCGGACATCGCGACCACCAGCACGAGGTGCCGCGACGCCAACCGCAGCGTGTGCGCGACGAGCTCGCGCGACGCCTCGGGGTCCTGCACGTCGGTGAGCATGACGATCATCGAGCGGCGCCCCACGCGCAGCGCCAGGTGTGTCATCGCATGCCCGAAGTCGGGCTCGACGTACTCGGGCTTGACCGCGTACAGCGCCTCCGTGATGCGCCGCAGCTGCGTGCTTCCGCGCTCGGGCTTGATGAACCCGGTGACCCGATCGTCGAACGTCATCAGCCCGACGCGATCGCCGTAAGCCTGCGCCACCCACGCGAGCATCAGCGCGGCGTTGACCGCGTGGTCGAGCTTGTCCAGGTCTCCCGCGGGCGCGGTCATCAAGCGCCCGCAGTCGAGCGCGATGATGACCTGCTGCCCGCGTTCCGCCTCGACCTCGATCACCACCGGTCGGTCGCGCCGCGCGGTCGCGGTCCAGCTCACGCGCCTGAAGTCGTCGCCGCGGACGTAGTCGCGCAGGCCCGCGAACGCGGTCGACGCGCCCGGCGGCCGGGCCCGCCGCATGCCCGCCATCGCGCGCAGCCCGCGTCGCAGCGACAGCTGGATGCGCTTGATTGCGACGACGTTTGGGAACACCGCGACCTCATGGCTGTTCGGCAGCCGCACCTGCCTTCGCCACCATCCCTCGTCGCGCCACACTTGCAGGTCGACCGGGCCGAACGCATACGCGCCGCGCCTGGGCGACACCGTGCGGTAGCTGATCACCAGCCGGCCGTTGGCGTCGAACCGGCCCCCGACCTCGCGCGGGCCCGGCCGCAGTCCCGCGGGAGCGTGGTCCGAGACGACGGCCATCAGGCCCGCAGCCGCGCGGTTCTCGATGTGCACCGTGACCTCCTCCGGCTCGCCCAGCGAGAACGGATCGGGCAAGGCGCGGCGCACGGCAAAGCCGCGCCGGACGGGCAGCAATCCAAGGTCGCGCGTCGCGATGATGAGAAGGCCGGCGTTGTAGACGACCGCGATGAAACCGATCAAAGGCGACGCCACCGCCAGCGCGATCAGGCCGGCGCCGATCCCGACAGCCCAGATGAGCTTCGGCTGCGGCGCAAGGCCACTGAAGAAACCGAGGAAGCCCCTCAAAAGGACGACAGGGAGTTCAGCGCGGCGGCACGACCCGTCCCGCCACGGCGTCGAGCACGCTGTCCGGCGTCATGCCCGCGACCTCGGCCTCGGGCCGCAGGATCAGGCGGTGGCGGAATGCCGGGGCGAGGATCGCCTTGACGTCGTCGGGCGTCACGAACTCGTGGCCGTCGAACGCGGCATGCGCGCGCGCGCCGAGCATCAGCAGGACCTCGGCGCGGGTGCTCGCACCGAGAGCGATCTCGGGCGCCGACCGAGTCGCCGACGCCAGGTCGACGATGTATCTCCGGATCTTCTCGTCCAGCACCACCTTCGACACCTGCTCCCGGCACGCGTCGATGTCGGCGGCGCTGAGCACCGGCTCGACGCCGGCCTTCGCCGGGTCGCGCAGCTCGATGCCAGACTCCCACCGCCGCAGGACCTCCATCTCGTCGTTGGGGGTCGGATAGTCCAGGCGGACCTTGAACAGGAAGCGGTCCTGCTGCGCTTCGGGCAGAGGGTAAGTGCCCTCGTACTCCACGGGGTTCTGCGTGGCGAGGACGACGAACGGCGCGGGCAGGGGCAGCTGCTGGCCCTCCAACGTGACGCCGCGCTCCTCCATCGCCTCGAGCAGCGCGGCCTGCACCTTGGCCGGCGCGCGGTTGATCTCGTCGGCGAGCAGAACGTTGGTGAAGATCGGTCCCTTGCGCAGCGCAAACTGGCGCGTCGCGAGGTCATAGACGGAGGTGCCGAGGATGTCGGCCGGCATGAGGTCGGGTGTGAACTGAACGCGTCCGTAATCGAGGGTCAGCGCGCGCGCGATGGACTTGGCGAGCAGGGTCTTGCCAGTGCCCGGCACGCCCTCCAGCAGGACGTGCCCCTGCGCGACGAGCGCGATGGCGCACATGCGGATCGCCTCATCCTGGCCGACGACCGCCTTGGCGAGCTGCTCACGAAATTTCGCGTAAAAGTCGGTGGCGACCGTCGAAGCCGGGCCCGTCACCGGCGCTCCAGGGTTTTCGTTGGCGCGACCGGATGCGCGATGCGGTGCAGCTGCTGAGCCGCGTCCAGCAGGCCGCTTTCCGTGGTCGATGCGGCCACGAGGGAGTTCTCGACCTGGGCCAGGTCTCCGGCCACTTGAGGGTCGCGCACCCACAGAGCATTCCAGAATCGCTCCCGCGGCTGCACAGATAGACCATTGCGAGAGGCGACGACGCGTTCGGTCGCGTTCGCGAGCAGGCCGAGGGTGACGGCCCTCGCGCCCGAGCGGCGTAGGAGCTGGCCGACCGCGACCGACCACTCGACGTCCGACCGGGCCATCTCCGCCGGGCGCTCGATCAGCGGCCCGAAACGCCTGCCGCGCAGCAGCAGTCCGACGAAAACGGCGACGAGCAGCCACAGGAGCGCGGCGCCCCAAGGCGTAAGGACCCACGACTGAGGAGCGAGGTCGCTTGTGGTCAGGCCGTGGTGATACTCGTCGAAGTACACGTGCGCGCTCGGATCGGCAAGGCCGAGCAGGTCGGCGAGCAGCCGGCCGTTGTCCGCCTTCTCCAGGTATCCGTTGCAGAGGACCAGCGGGTCGGACAGCACGACAGCGATGCCGCTGCCGATGCGCTGCGTGTATCCGGTCACGAAACCACTGGAGGTCCGCATGAACGGCACTTGCTCACTTGTCGGGTCGAGCGGATCTACGCCGTCGGCTCCAGAGAGCTGGGTCACACCGTCGACTGTCGGGTTGGCCGTCTGACCTGCGCCGGATACGGTGGCGCCGAAACGCACGACGCCGAGCGCGCGGTCCAGCTCGGGGTCGCCGCTTTCCGCCGCGTAGATGAGGAGCCCGCCGCCGCGCACCCAGTTGAACGTGCGGTCCGCCTCATCGGGCGTGAAGTTGCTGGTCGGTGTGAAGACGACCATCACACCGAGGCGGTCTGGCGTGCTGAATGTCCCGGTGATCTGGTCGGCCGGCTGGCCCATCGCCTGCGCGAACAGCAGTGCAGCCGACGCGCCGTTCGCGGCGTCGCTGTTCGTGCTGTGCTCGGGGGAGTCGCTGCGCGGCTGCACCAGGTAGATGAGCCCGGCGACGAGCAGCGAGCCCGCCGCAGCGATCACCCAGCCGCGCGAGATCCTCATGCCGCCGCCTGCACCTGCTGGCGGAACCTCGCGGCCACCTGCGCCGCGCGATCGTATGTGGCCTGGTCGACGTCGCGACCGCCGTAGATGGCCGCCTCGAACGGCATCAGGAGCGGACGCAGGCCGGCAAAGTCCGGCGCGCGCTGAAAGATCTCGCGGACCGTCAGCGAGCTGCCCTCCCACGAGCGCTCTCCCGCGAGCGTCGCGGCCACCGCCGCGCACAGGGCGCGGATCGCACCCACGCGATCGCCGCGGGCGGCGAGACGGTCGGCTTCCGCAAAGTAATCGGCGGCCGGCCGCGGGCCGCTCGGCAGAACCGCCATCGCCTCGCTGAATCGCCCGCGTGAGGCGCGGAACACGAGGAATGCCGCGGCCGCGATCACGACGCCGCCGATCGTGTAGAAGACCCACAACGGCACGCTCCCCACGGGCGAGGAACGGAGCAGGAATCGCAGGAGCGCACTGATTCGGTCCCCCAACCACTGCCCGAAGCGGTCGAGCGGCGACGGCGGCCGGCGCAGCGCGTCGTAGCGGCTCATGGACAGAACCTGGTGCAAGCGCTGCTTCGCCAACTCGGGGTCGGCAGTCGTCGCGGGCTGCTTCAACGCGGTGATCAGCGCGAGCAGGCGCGTCCTGGCGTCGGCGTAGAGGGGAGGACGCGCCACGAGGTCGGCGATGATCTCATGCGGTTTCTCGTCGGTGCTCATCAGGACGTTGGCGGCCGCAGTCGCGGGCGCGAGATCGTTCGGGGCGGCGTCCTTGATCAGGTCGTATGCAAGCTGCACCGCGTCGAGGTAGCTCGAGCGGACGGGAGGGCCGGCGACGGCCTGCGATGCACCGAGGATGAAGAGGGTGCACATCACCGCGGCGAGCGCGCCGGCTCGGGCGGCCGCGGGCGCGGAGCTCAGGACTGTGCCGCCGGCGCGTTCAGCTGGTACGCCATCTGAAAAAGATCGAGGCCCTCGCGCCGCACCCTGAGGTCGAAGTAGATCAGGACCAGCGCGATCTGCAGGATCGGGTTGACGAGCGCGTTCACGATGATGCTCACCGCGCCGACGATCGCGAACACGATGAAGGACGACAGCACCAGCGCCGACAGCCCGAGCGCCGCGACAGCGAAACCAGACAGCGTCCATCCCACCACGATGTAGACGACGACCATCAAGAACAGGATCAGAAAGGTGCGCCACCAGCGGCCCTGCACCAGGTTCCAGCTGCGCCTCATCGCCGCCCCGAGCCCGATGTTCTCCACGAACATCGCCGGCATCACCGCGACCCAGCAGACCCAGATCCAGATCCACAGCGGGAGCAGGCAGAACGCAACCGCCATCACGAGGATCAACAGCAAGAACCCCAGCAGCGGAAAGTAACGTCGCAGCACCGCCCTGAAGACTTTTCCCGGTGTGACAGGCCGGCCGAGCGCCGACTCCGCAGCCGCGTACGTGACCGCCCCATAGCCAAACGGCAGGAGGGCGATGTTGATGATCGCGACGACAAGGGTCGCCAGGTTGGCGCCGAGCAGCGCCGCGGGATCCGCGGTAGTCGATTGGAAGAGCGAGCCGAACAGCGCGTAGTAGCTGATCCCCTGCGACGCCGCGGACGGTATCGCGAGCAGCGCTGAAATCCCCGCGAACAACCAAAAGTGCCGGCGGTACATCCGGAACGTTTCGTCCAGCAGGTCGCCGATCTCGAGCGGACGAAGGCGAAGTGGGGCGGCTACGCTCACGGGCGTCAATTCTCCGGTTTCTGTCGAAAAGTCAGTGCTGTGCGTTGCAAATAGAGACGTTCATGGGGAAGGGGAATGCGAGAGCGGGGCATCACGGATCCGGATGACGTGAGGGTCCTCTTCGTCGAGGACGACCTCTCCGTCGCTCAGATGTACAGGCTCAAGCTCGAGCTGGACGGCTACACCGTCGATATCGCCGCCGACGGCCCGGCCGCACTCGAAAAAGCAAGGAGCCTGCCCGACATCATCTTTCTCGACATCCGGCTGCCCAAGCTCGACGGAATCAGCGTGCTCGAGAAGCTGCGCGCCGAGCCGCTGACCGCCGGAATCCCGGTCGTGATCCTCTCCAACTGGAACGAGAAGGAGCTGGTCCAGCGCGGCATCCAGCTGGGGGCGCTGGACCACCTGGTCAAAAGCCAAACCACCCCGACCAAACTGAGCCGCCGCCTCCAGGACTGGCTGAAGAGCTAGGGCTTCGCCGGCCCCGCCGGTCCCGCCGGCGCCGCCGCTGCAGGTTCCTTGTGCTTGTGCTTGGTCGGGGTGAACTTCAACCCGTCCTCGCCCTCGACGTCGATCTGCACCGTGTCACCGCGCGCGATCTTGCCCCGCAGCAGGTGCTCCGAAAGCTGGTCCTCGATCCGGCTCGTGATCACGCGTCGCAGCGGCCGCGCGCCATACGTCCGGTCGTAGCCCTCTTTCGCAAGCAGGTCCTTCGCGGCGTCCGTCACCTCGATCGTGATCTGCTGCTCGGCCAGGTGCTTGCTCAAGCGGACCAGCTGCAGGTCGACGATCTCGCGGATCTGACCCGTGGTCAGGCTCTTGAAGACGACGACCGCGTCGACGCGGTTGAGGAACTCGGGGCGGAACATCCGCTTGAGCTCGTCGTCGATCTTCTGCTTGGTGTTCTGGTGGCGCCGCTCGACCTCGTCCTTCTCGTCCACCACAGCAGGCTGAAAGCCCAGCGCTGTGCCCGCCTGGTTGACGTCTCGAATGCCGAGGTTCGAGGTCATGATGATCACGGTGTTCGCGAAGTTGACGATCTTGCCCTTCGCGTCGCTCAAGCGGCCGTCCTCGAGGATCTGCAGCAGCATGTTGAAGACCTCGGGGTGCGCCTTCTCGATCTCGTCGAAGAGGATCACCGCGTAAGGCCGGCGCCGCACCGCTTCGGTCAGCTGCCCGCCCTCGTCGTAGCCGACGTATCCAGGGGGTGAACCGACCAATCGCGCGGTCGTGTGACGCTCCATGAACTCGGACATGTCGAGCTTGATCAGCGCGTCCTCCGAGTCGAAGAGGTACTCGGCCAGGGCGCGCGCCAGCTCGGTCTTGCCGATGCCGGTCGGTCCAAGGAAGATGAAGGAACCGATCGGGCGCTTGGGGTTCTTGAGGCCCGCCCGTGCGCGCCGCACCGCCTGCGAGACGGTGGTGATCGCCTCGTCCTGCCCGACCATCCGCCGGTGCAGCTCGTCCTCCATGCGCAGGAGGCGAGCGCTCTCCTCCTCGACCAGCCGGGAAACGGGCACGCCCGTCCACGCGGCGACGATCTGCGCGATGTCCTCCTCGCCGACCTCGGGCACGATCTCACCCAGCTTGTCGCGCCACGCCGCCTCTTTCAGAGCGAGCTTGTCCTGGAGCTTCTTGACCTTGTCGCGGACGCCTGCCGCGGCCTCGAAGTCCTGCTTGTTGACCGACTCGTCCTGCTCGGCCCGCTGCTTGCGAATCTCCTTCTGGAGGTCCTTCAACTCGTCCGGGGTCGTGGTCAGTTTCATGCGCACGCGCGCCGACGCCTCGTCGATCAGGTCGATCGCCTTGTCGGGAAGCGCGCGGTCGCTGACGTAGCGGTCACTAAGCGTCGCCGCCGCGTGCACGGCCTCGTCGGTGATCGTGACGCGGTGGTGCTTCTCGTATAGCGACTTGACACCGTTGAGGATGTCGATCGTTTCGGCCAGCGTGGGCTGGTCGACGAACACCGGCTGGAAACGGCGCTCGAGGGCCGCGTCCTTCTCGATGTACTTGCGGTACTCGTTCAATGTCGTCGCGCCGATGCACTGGATCTCGCCGCGCGCGAGGGCCGGCTTCAGGATGTTGGCCGCGTCGATGGCGCCCTCCGCGGCGCCCGCGCCGACCAGCGTGTGCAGCTCGTCGATGAAAAGCACGACCTCGCGACTCGAGCGGATCTCGTCGAGGATCTTCTTCAAGCGCTCCTCGAACTCGCCGCGGTACTTGGTGCCCGCGACGAGCGCGCCCATGTCGAGCGTCAGCACGCGCTTGTGCTGAAGCGACTCGGGCACGTTGCCCAGGTTGATCTGCTGCGCGAGGCCCTCGGCGATCGCGGTCTTGCCCACGCCGGGCTCGCCGATCAGCGCCGGGTTGTTCTTCGTGCGCCGGCTCAGGATCTGGATGACACGCTCGATCTCCGTCTCGCGACCGATGACAGGGTCGAGCTGGTTGCGCCGCGCGAGCTCGGTCAGGTCGCGGCCGAACTGGTCGAGGAGCGGTGTCTTGGATGGCTTCTTCGGCGCCGGCTCGGCCTCGGTCTCGGCGCTCGAGTCGTGGAGGAGGCGCTCGATTTCACCGCGCACCTTCTCCAGGTTTGCGCCGAGGTCTTCGAGCACGTGCGCCGCGATGCCTTCGCCCTCGATGAGCAGGCCGAGCAGGAGGTGCTCTGTGCCCACGTAGTTGTGGCCCATGCGGCGGGCTTCCTCGAAGGAGATCTCGATCACCTTCTTGACCCGCGACGTCGGGATGATCTGCTGGATGATGATCCGCTCGTTGCGACCGAGCACCGACTCGATCGTCTGGCGGACCTTGCCGATCTCCACGCCAAGGTTGTTCAGGACCTTGGCGGCGAGGCCTTCACCTTCACGTAGCAGGCCCAGGAGCAGGTGCTCTGTCCCGATATAGCTGTGGTGCGATCGTTCTGCTTCTTCCTGAGCAAGCGTCAGAACTTTCTTGGCCCGCTCAGTAAATCTTTCAAACGGATACAAGGTCCCTTTCCTCCTGGACTCCGGTCTCTACGTAACGGTGGGGCCAGCACCTCCTCGACTTCACGATGGTACCCATCGGTACCTCCGCACCTAATATAACGTCCAACTCCGCCACTCGATTTCGGTTATGAAAGGGGCGGTGCGGCACCTTCTCGAGCGGGTCGGAGGCTGGCTCCCTGCCGCCGTCGCCCTGGCGCTGCCGATCACCTTTATTCCCCTCATCAGCGACTCCTACATCCTCCCGCGCGCATCGATCGTGATCGCCGGTGCCTGCCTCGGCGTCGGACTCTCGCTTTTAGGCCCAGGTTCCCTTGGCCTTGGAACGCTGCGCTGGCCTCTGCTAACCGCCGCGCTTGCCGCCCTCTTGGCCTTCGCTTTCTCCATCTCCTGGCCGCTCAGCCTGGCGGGGTCCTACACACGATACGAGTCGCTCCCGATGAGGCTCAGCTATCTCGGCCTGCTGGCATCGGCGGTCTGGCTGCTGCGCACGGAGCGCCAGCGCGAGTGGGTCGCCGGCGCGTTCGTCTTCGCCACGTCGGTCGCTTGCCTGAAGGCGTGGGCGCAGTGGTACGTCCACGCGCCCTTCCGGCCCGATGGGGACCTCGGCAACGCCAACCTGCTCGCGGCGCTGGTCGCGATGGGCATCCCGCTCGCGGTCAGCCGGGCGGTCCGGGCCGGCGGATGGTTCAGCGCCGCCTGGGCCATGGCGGTGGTCGTGATGGGCGTCGGGCTGTGGACCACGACCTCGCGAAGCGGTCTCCTCGGTGCCCTTGCCGGGTGCCTCGTGCTCGGGTTGCTGGCAGTCCCGCGACGGTTTGCGGTGCCCGCCGCCGCCGGCGCGGTGGCGGTCATGCTCGGCCTGCTGGAGGCGGTTCACGTCTACCTGAACACGCTCAACAGCGACCCGGGCGAGCTCCGCCTGGGGTTGTGGCGCGACGGGCTGCACATGGTCGCCGCGCGCCCGATCACCGGCTGGGGCCCCGACACGACGGGGCTTGCGTTCGGCCACTTCCTGAGCCAGGACTACGCGACGTTGGTGACCTTCGACCGCATCCATTCGGGACCCCTCGACATCGCGGCGACTCAGGGGGTGGTCGGGCTGGCAGCCCTGGGGTGGGTGCTGGTGGTGCTCGCGATCGGCGCCTGGCGCCACTGCTTCGCGGGGAACGTAACCGGCCTGGCGGGCGCGCTGGCCGGCTACACCGTCTGGGTGGCCTTCAACTTCGACTGGGCCCCCGCCACCGGAATGTTCTGGCTGCTGGCCGGAACCCTATGGAGCAGCGCGATGGCCCCGACTTCCTCCGCGACTCCATCCCCCCGGGGTTTTCCCTCTCCCCGCAGGGGAGCAATCAATAGGCGCGGTCAGCGCGTCCTGAACGGGCTATGCCCGCAGGGCCAGGGTGAGGGCGTCGGAACGGTCCGAACACTAGGCGCCCTAGTGTTGGTCTTGGCGGCCATCCCCCTGGCCGCCCTCCCCCTCCTCGCCGACGGCTGGTACCTCCACGGCCGCGCCGACCTCGCCATCGCCGCCGACCCCCTCCAGGCCCAGTACCACTGGGCGCTCGGGGAAGGCTTCTTCGCCCGGGGCGATACCGGCCTGGGCCTGGCCGAGCTCAGGCGAGCGGCCGACCTGGGCGAGACCGAGCCGGGCATGTACGTCGAGCTGGGCGACCACGAAGAGCAGCTGGGCGAGAAGGTCCAGGCGCGCGCCGACTACCGGAGGGCGCTCCAGATCGACCCGTACTACAGCCCAGCCGCCGACCGCCTGAGGGCGCTGGGCCCCTAGTTACTCGTCCTCGGCTTCGGGGTACTCGTCGTGTCGGGCCGGCCGTGCGCCGGCCAAGGTCGCCGGCGGCGCCGACAGCTGCTTCAGGCTGAGAGAGATCCTCCGCCGCGCGGTGTCGATGCCGATCACCTTCACCTGGACGGTCTCGCCCACCTTCAGCACGTCCTCGGTCCGCTCGACGTGGTCCCACGAAAGCTCCGAAATGTGGAGCAGGCCCTCGATGCCCGGCATGATCTGCAGGAAGGCGCCGTACTTCTTGGTCTTGGTCACCTGGCCCTCGACGATCGAGCCCACGGGCATCGACTGGACGAGGCGCTCCCAGGGGTCCTGCTGCAGCTGCCGCAGCGAAAGCGAGATACGTGTCTGCTCGGGATCGAGCTTGATCACCTTGACCGTCACCTCTTCGCCCAGCTGAAGCACGTCGGTGACCTTGGAGACGCGGTCCCACGACAGCTCGGAGATGTGAATCAATCCGTCCGCACCGCCAATGTCGACGAATGCGCCGTAGCTGGTGATCCCCGAGACGGTCCCCTTGACGGTGGTCCCGGTCGCGAGGCGGCTGAACAGCTCCTCACGTTTGCGCGCGCGGTCCTCGTCCTCGGCGGCCTTCTGGCTCACGATGAGCCGGTTCCGCTTGCGGTTGACCTCGAGGATCTTGACCGGGATGCGCTTCCCGACCAGCGACTCCAGGTTGCCGGCGTAGGCCCGCGCGACCTGGCTCGACGGCAGGAAGCCGCGGAGACCGAGGATGTTGACGATCAGGCCGCCCTTGTTCTGCTCCCGTACGTCGGCGTCGATGACGGTGCCGTCGTTCTGCTTGTCGGCGGCGACGAGCCAGGTCGTCTCCGCGCGCGCCCGGCGAAGGCTGAGGACGACGTTGCCCTCCTCATTCTCGGGCTGCAGGACGTAGACCTTGATCTGGTCGCCGGGCTCGAGGCCGGGGGAGTCATAGTCTCCGCGCAGGCCGAGCTCCTTGCTCGAGATGACACCTTCGGCCTTGGCGCCGATGTCGACCAGCACCTCATCCGGGTCGACTCGAACGACGATCCCATCCACGATGTCCCCGTGGTTGGGGGTCTTGAAGGCCTCCTGGTCGTAGTGGAGGTAGTCCTCCATCGTCATCGCCGCCGATTCCTGGTCGGTCCCCTCCTTCTGCTCGGTCAGGACGGCACCGGATTCAGCTGCCACGATACGAACCCCCTAAAAGTTATTGGTGTGGTGTTGGTCGTCAAACCGGCCTCCGCCAAAACGAACGTCAATTTTAACTCACTCCTAAGAAATTGCCTGGAAACGGAGTCCGGAGATCGTGGTTGTCGATGAGCCTGGTCTTTCTTGTGGTGCCCACCCAGGCCGCCACGACCGCCAGGGTGCCCGGCTTCTCAAAAGTAGCCGCGTCGACCACCTCCGCATAGTCGACCCGCAGCAGGGGGTCCTCACCCATCCGGGCCCTCATCACCTTGCTCAACCTCTCGGGATCACGCTCGCCGGCAGAGTACGCCTCTGTGGCCAGGCGGAGGGCTGCGCTGAGGCTGGTCGCGGCCGCCCGCTCGGCAGGTTTGAGATAAACGTTGCGCGAGCTCAGGGCGAGTCCGTCCGCCTCCCGAACGATCGGGGCGACCCTGATCTCGACACCGAGGTCCAGGTCTCCGGCCAGGCGCTTGACCACGGCCACCTGCTGGGCGTCCTTCTGCCCGAAGTAGGCACGGTCGGGCGCGACGGCGGCGAACAGCTTCGTGACGACCGTGGCGACGCCCTCGAAGTGCCCAGGCCTGGATCGGCCCTCGAGGGGCTCCGAGACGCCGCCGACCTGCACCCGGGTGGTGGCACCCGGCGGGTACATCGCCTCGGTCGACGGCTCGTAGATGGCATCCACCTCGGCGGCGGCGAGCATCGCGGCGTCCCGCTCGTGATCGCGTGGGTAGCGAGTGAAATCCTCGCCCGGGCCGAACTGAATCGGGTTGACGAAGATGCTCACGACCACGAGGTCGTTCTCCCGACGCGCAAGCTCGACCAGGCTCAGGTGGCCCGCATGGAGCGCGCCCATCGTCGGCACAAGCCCGATCGAGCTGCCCCCGGCACGCCACCGGCGCGAGGCGTCGAGCATCGCGCCGGGGCTATCGATTACGACGAGCCCGTCTGAGGCGGGGACGGGGAAAGGCGTCGGCGGATCTTCGGCGCCCATGCGGCCCATCTCCGGGTTCAGCGCCTGCGCTGCTCGCTTACGCATCGACTTGATGCGTTCGCTGCGCTGCTCGGCGCTTCACGCGGATCTGGGCCACCTGGATCACCGAATCTCTCGCCGAGGCTTTCCCCGCCCCGCCTCACGCCCCGTACCTGACCTCGTCCTTTTCCTTCGTCGCGGGAGCCGATCCGTTGGCCGAGTACTCGTGCTCGGGGGCGGGGAACTTGCCGGTGCGGACGTCCTCGGAGTAGGCCGCGGCGGCCCGCGAGATCTCCTCCGCCAGGTTGGCGTATCGCTTGACGAACTTCGGCGCCTTGCCGGTGGTGAGCCCGAGCATGTCGTGGAACACGAGCACCTGGGCGTCGGTGGAGGGACCTGCGCCGATTCCGATCGTCGGGATGCGGAGGGCCCGCGTGACGCGTGCCGCGAGCTCGCTAGGCACGCCCTCGAGGACGATGCTGAACGCGCCCGAATCTTCCAGAGCCTTGGCGTCGGCGAGGATGCGCGCCGCCTGAGCGTCGGTCTTGCCCTGAACCTTGAAACCGCCCATCGTGTGCACGGACTGCGGCGTGAGCCCAAGGTGTCCCATCACGGGAATGCCGATCTCGGTCAGCCGTCGCGTGATCTCGATGACCGGACCGCCGCCTTCCAGCTTGACCGCGTGCATGCCGGCCTCCTGAATGAAGCGGCCCGCGTTCGCGATCGCCTCCTCGGTCGACACCTGGTAGGACATGAACGGCATGTCGCCGACGAGGAGCGCCTGGCGCGCGCCCCGCGACACCGCCTTGGCATGGAGCAGCATGTCGTCCATCGTCACGGGCAGGGTGGTCGGGTGGCCGAGCATCACCATGCCGAGGCTGTCGCCCACGAGAAGGATCGGGATGCCCGCCTCGTCGAGGATCTTCGCGCTGAGGAAGTCGTAGGCCGTGAGCACGGCGAAGCGCCGGTGCTCGTCTTTGAACCGCTGGACGTCCAGAACCGTCGTCATGAACGACCTCTCCTTCGGGTCGCTGCCACATTTCGGGTCAGCGCCCTCCTGGTCTGCTCGGCCGCCGCGGGCTCCAGGCCCGCCTCCTTGGCGACCTCGAGTGCGACCAAACCGAGCATACGGTATAAATCCCCCTGCTCACCCAGGGCTTCCATGTGCCGGCGCACCGTCTCCAGGTCGCCCCGCCGGATCGGGCCCGTCAACGCCTTCGTGACGCCGGCGCCGCGCACGTTCGCCACCACGCCTTCGACGAGCGGGAGGAGCGCCTGCTCGGCCTCGTCGCGGGACCAGCCCGCCTTCCCGAGAATCTTCACCGCCTCCGCGATCACGGCAACTACGTAGTTGGAAGCGAACACGGCCGCGGCGTGATAGAGCACGCGTTCCTCATCAGCGACGTGACGCGGCCGAGCCCCGATGTCGCGGGCGAGCTGGGCAAGCCGCCGCTCGAGACCGGTCGTGCTCGCGTCGACCGCCACCGTGATTCCTTGAAAGGCCTCGGGTGGGCGCGGCGCCGGGAACGACTGCAGGGGATGGAACGACCCGACCGCGTGGCCGCCAAGCACGGCCAGGACATCGAGGCCGAGCGAGCCGCTGACGTGGACGAAGCTCGTGTCGGACGGCATCGCCGTATGGGACATCTCCTTCGCCAGCGCAGCGACCGCGCTGTCGGGCACCGCGATGAACACGATGCCGTCCTCGACCTGTGGCAGTGTCTCTCGCGACGGCACCATCTGGGCGTCGTGCCGGGCGGCGTTGAAGGCCCGGACCAGGCTTCGGCCGAGGTTGCCCCGGCCGGCGACTACTAAATGCTCAGGCGTTGAGTTACGAAGCGGACGAGCTCGCGGCCGCGGGCTGACGCGGCTCTTCGCCGCGGATGATCTCGTCGAGCTCCTTGCCGTCGATAGTCTCCACGAGCTTGAGCCTCTCCACCACTGCGTCCATCTTCGAGCGCGAAGTGGAAAGGATGCCCTTGGCGGTCTGGTAGCCGTGGTCGACGATGTTGCGGACCTCCTCGTCGATGATCGCCGCCACCTCTTCGGAGTAGGTGCGCTGCTCGCCGAGGTCGCGGCCCAGGAACACCAGCTCCTCGCGGTGGCCCATCTGGACGGCGCCCAGCTTGTCCGACATGCCCCACTGCGTCACCATGCGCCGTGCGATCTGCGTCGCCTTCTGGATGTCGTTCTCGGCGCCCGAGGTGATGTCGTGGAAGACGAGCTCTTCGGCGACGCGGCCGCCCATGATTCCCGCGATCTGGTCCATGAGCTCATCGCGCGAGACCAGGTACTTGTCTTCCTCGGGCAGGCTCAGCGTCCAGCCCAGCGCCATGCCGCGGGAGATGATCGAGATCTTGTGCACGGGGTCGGCGTGTGGCAGCGCCTTCATGACCAGCGCGTGGCCTGTCTCGTGATACGCGATGATCTCCTTCTCCTTGTCGGAGATGCGCCGGCTCTTGCGCTCAGGCCCGGCGATCACACGCGCGATGGCCTCCTCGAGCTCGTCCATTCCGATGACCTTCTTGTTCGCGCGCGCCGCGAGGATGGCGGCCTCGTTGATCAGGTTCGCGAGGTCCGCACCGCTGAAGCCAGGCGTCTGGCGGGCGAGCACGTCCAGGTCGACCGTCGAGTCGAGCGGCTTGTTGCGCGCGTGGACGTCGAGGATCGAGCGGCGGCCCTTGATGTCCGGCCGGTCGAGCGTGACGTGGCGGTCGAAACGGCCGGGCCGCAGCAGCGCGGGGTCGAGCACGTCGGGGCGGTTCGTGGCCGCGATGACGATTACGTGCGTGTTGGTGTCGAAGCCGTCCATCTCGACCAGCAGCTGGTTGAGGGTCTGCTCGCGCTCGTCGTGGCCGCCGCCCAGGCCGGCGCCACGCTGGCGTCCGACGGCGTCGATCTCATCGACGAACACGATGCACGGCGAGTTCTTCTTCGCCTGGTCGAACAGGTCGCGGACGCGGCTGGCGCCGACGCCGACGAACATCTCGACGAACTCTGAGCCGGAGATCGAGAAGAAGGGCACGCCTGCCTCGCCGGCGACGGCCTTGCTGAGCAGCGTCTTGCCGGTTCCGGGAGGACCGACGAGTAGCACGCCCTTGGGAATGCGCGCACCCAGGGCGACGAACTTCTCAGGATATTTGAGGAACTCGACGATCTCGCTGAGCTCCTGTTTAGCCTCGTCCACCCCTGCCACGTCGGCGAAGGTGATGGCCGGCTTATCGCCGGCGATCAAGCGGGCACGGGAGCGGCCAAAGGAGATCGCCTGGTTGTTGCCGCTCTGGGTCTGCCGCAGGACCCACCACATGAAGGCGCCGATCAAGATGACCAGGATGATGTTGGGCAGCAGCACGCTGAGCAGGTAGCTGCCGCTGTTGTTCTTGTCGAACTTGACGTTGACGTGGTCGGTCTGCATCTGGGTCAGCAGCTGCGTGCAACCACTGCTGCAGTCCGGAACCTGGACGTTGTGCTTATGTCCGCCGGCTTCGGTGGCCACCGCGTCCGTGCCGTTGATCTCCAGGTCCGTGACCTGGCTCTCGTCAGCCCTGCTGATCAGCTGCGAGTAGGTCCAGTCGCCCGCGTTCTGGTTGCTCTGGATCGACTGCCACGTGAAGTAGAAAACGGCGACCAGGATCACGACGAGGGCGAAATAGAACAGGGCGGAGCGGGGGAAGCGGCTCAAATAAGCTCTCCTGGAGGACTTTCCGGCGGTTCTAGCCTAGCAACTTTCCTGCCGGATGCAGTCGGCATTGGGATCACGGCGACATGCTGCGACGTCTCGCCTTGCGCCGCGGCGAGGTCGGCTTCTACCGCGAGCCCGGGGACCCACGCGAGCCTTTCGCCCGCGAAGACCAGCGGCCACGAGTCGCGGTCCTCGCGCGGCACGCGTGCGTCGACGAAGATGTCCTGCAGCTTGCGCGTGCCGCGGCCTCCGGCCGGCCGCATGCGAAGGCCGGGCCGCCTGTAGCCGACGCGGAGCGTGATTCCTCCGCGCAGATGCGCGGCCTGCCGGTCGTCGCAGCCGGCGCACGGCCGCACCTCGAGCCGCGGGCTCGGCCCGCCCAAACTCTGAGCCGGGGTGATCTGCACGAGGTCCCCCACAATACGGAAACGCAGGCCGCCAGGAAGATCGACGCCGCGTCCGCCGCGCCCCGGCCCGGTCAGATTGAGCATCGAGTCGAGATGGTTGCGGCTGAGGCCCGGCTCGGGCCCGCCCGCCCTCGCGTACATCAGCCTCAGGGTTTCCACCGCGGTCGCAGCCTGCATGCTCCACATCTCTTTACGGCCGAACGTTTCACGGGCGAGCGCCGCCGCCGCCAACTCGGTCACCGCCTCGTGCAGGCGTGCCGCCTGCGTCGCCGCGGCGTGGAAGCGTGCGGTGATGCCCGGCCGGTCGCGCTCGAGCGCGGGAAGGATGTGCTGTCGCACGCGCACGCGCGCGAACCTCGTGTCCTGGTTGGCGGGATCTTGATGAGCCGCGACGCCGCAGCTCGCGAGAAACGAGTGCACCTCGGACCTCCAAACGCCAAGCCACGGCCGGACGTAATGGCCCCTTCGCGCGGGCATGCCGCGGAAGCCCGCGAGGCCGCATCCCCGCAGCAGGTGGAGGACGACACCCTCGACGAGGTCATCGGCCGTGTGCGCGACCGCGACGACATCCGCCCCCGCCATGAAGCGGGCGCGGTCGAGAAAGTCATAGCGGAGCTTGCGAGCCGCGGCCTGGAGCGACCCGTTTGGCACCGCGACCGCGCGCCGCTCGCTGATCAGCGGCACGCCGATCCGCGAGCAAAGCGATGCCACCTGCTGCGCAACCAGCTCGGAGCCGTCGCGCAGCGCGTGGTCGAAATGCGCCGCGGTGACGCGGTACCCGGACTCGGGCAGCGCGAGGAGAAGAGCGGTCGAGTCGGGACCACCGGAGAACGCGACCAGCACGTGGTCGGTCGAAGAGATTTGCTTGAGTGGTGGCGGGGCCATGGTGGTGCCGGGTGGACTCGAACCACCGACAACGCGATTATGAGTCGCGCGCTCTACCACCTGAGCTACGGCACCGCCGGCCTTAATTTAGGGGTCCCCGCGAAATCACGCCGAAGGCTCTGATTTCGTGGGGATTACGAATGCTAGCGAGCGGCTTGTGCTCGTGCCTTCAGCTTGCGCTTCTTCTTCCGGTGCTTGTCGATCGCGACCCGCTTTCTCTTGTTCATGACCTTCCGAAGACACGTGTGGCCGGGGGGCTGGGGATCAGAAGTTGCGGAGGTTGGATTCGAACCAACGACCTTCGGGTTATGAGCCCGACGAGCTGCCGCTGCTCCACTCCGCGATGAAAGTATACGCACGCAGCTCTTCCCTCTCCCCTTCAGGGGAGAGGGCCAGGGTGAGGGGCAAGGGGAGAAGTCAGTGCGCCTTGGGTGACGGCGAACCCGTCGGCTTGGCCGAGGGCGAGGGTGACGGCGAAGGCGAAGGGCTCGGCGGAGTCGTCACCAGGTACAGCTTCTCGTTGGGCTTGGCGTACCCGCTCAGCCGCGCCACCTCCTCGTCCGCCGTGCCCGACTGCAGCGCCTGCACATCCTTGGTGTAGCCGGCGTTCTGCGCCGCGATCTCGGCGTTCTGCCGGCGAACGTCGGCGGCCTGCTGGCTCAGCTTGTGGCTCAGATAGGCCTCCTGTGCAAACGCGATGCCGGCCCAGACGAGCACCACCGTGATGCCGATCAGGATCAAGACACCCCGCAGGCCGAAGGACCTGGCGCGGAGCGTGCCCGCTGCAACCGTGGCTTTGCTGTATCTCATGCTGCGTCGTTTGCTGGAACCGGCGGACGAAGGGAGCCGACTATATCAAATGGTCAGCGAGATTCTTCCCAACGCCGCAGCTTCTCTTCTTCGCCCAGATCGCTGAGGCTCTTTCCCTCCCCGCGCACCGCGGCCTCCGTCGCGGCAAAGCGCTTGCGGAACCTCTGCCCCGCCACCCGCAGCGCGTCCTCCGGGTTGATCTTCATCGACCGCGCCAGCGACACCATGGCGAACAGCAGGTCGCCCATCTCGTCGAACGCCTGGTCGGGATCGGGTGCTTCGGCAAGCTCGCGCGCCTCCTCCGCCACAGATTCGGCGGCGGCCAGGGGCGATGCGAAGTCAAACCCCACCCGCGCCGCGCGCTTCTGCAGCCCGAGCGTCCACGCCAGCGCGGGCAGCGAAGAGGGCACACGGTCGACGACCGATTCGTTGTTGCCCGCCTTGCGCGACTCGTGCATCTTCTGGTGCTCCCAGTTGCGCAGGACCTCGTCCGCATTCGCCACAGAGACGTCGCCGAACACGTGAGGGTGTCGCTTCACCATCTTGGCCGCGACCGCCTCGGAAACCGTCGCGGCGTCGAACCGCCCCTCCTCGGACGCGATCTCCGCGTGCATCGCGACCTGGAGCAGCAGGTCTCCAAGCTCTTCCATCATCTTCGCGTCGTCGCCGGAGTCGATCGCCTCCAGCAGCTCGTACGTCTCCTCGAGCAAGTACGGCCGCAGCGATTCATGCGTCTGCTCGCGGTCCCACGGACAACCCCCCGGCGCGCGCAGACGGTGCACGACTTCGAAGATCGCCGCGATCCCGTCCGAGTACGGCCTGTCGTCTGTCATGTGCGCCTGATTCTATGAAGGCGCGCCAACCGCCGCGCCCCGCGCCGACGAATAGAGGCGACCCATCTCGTCCAGGAGCATCAGCAGGTCCGCCTGCCAGCCCTCGCCCTTGCGCCGCATCTTGATCCGATTCGGGTGCACAGAGATGTAGCCGGCCATCCGATGCGACAGCTCCTCGACGTCGAGGAACCGCTCGGGGTCGACGCGGATGACGATGTCGTGGCCCTCGGCCACCACCCCACGCAGACCCATGCGCTGCCCACGTAGCTTGACCCGCAGCGAATAGGCGAGGTTGTCGAGCTGAGCAGGCCCAGTGCCGTACCGGTCCCGCAGCGACCGCAGCACGGAGTCCAGCTCCTCCTCGTCCTCGGCGTTTGCAAGCTGGCGGTAGGCGCCGAGCCGGAGCTTCTCGTCGCGGATGTACGACCGCGGGATGAAGTGGTCGAGCGGCAGGTCGAGGTTCATCTCCGCGGTCGAGAGCACGTCGCCGATCACCGTGTCTTCCGAACCCGAGCGCAGCTTGTTGACCGCGCTCTGCAGCATCTGCAGGTACATCTCGAATCCCACCGCGGCGATCGCGCCGTGCTGCTCGGTGCCGAGAAGGTTGCCGGCGCCCCGAATCTCGAGGTCGCGCAGCGCGATCTTGAAGCCCTGCCCCAGCTCATGGAGGCCGGAGATGACGTCGAGCCGCTTGTCCGCCTGCTCGGTCAGCGACCGGCGCGGGTCGTAGAGAAAGTACGCGTACGCGCGCCTGCCCGAGCGGCCGACCCGGCCGCGCAGCTGGTACAGCTGCGCCAGCCCGAAGCGGTCGGACCGCTCGACCAGGATCGTGTTCACGTTCGGGATGTCGAGCCCCGACTCGATGATCGTCGTGCAGACAAGCACGTCGAACTTGCCCGACTCGAAGTCGACCATCACCTTCGCGAGCTCGTCCTCGGACATCTGGCCATGGCCGACCGCGACGCGCGCTTTGGGGATCAGGTCCCGCACGTGGTCGGCCGCCTTCTGGATCGTGCGCACCCGGTTGTGCACGAAGTAGACCTGCCCGCCGCGCTGCAGCTCGCGTCCGACGGCCTCCGCGATGAGCTCGTCGTCTTCCGCCGTGACGTAGGTCTTGATCGGCTGGCGCTCCTCGGGTGGGGTCTGGATGACGCTCATGTCGCGAATCCCGCCCACCGCCATGTGCAGGGTGCGCGGGATCGGCGTTGCCGACAGCGACAACACGTCGAGCTGCGTGCGCAGCTTCTTCAGGCGCTCCTTCTGCATGACACCGAAGCGATGCTCCTCGTCGATCACCAGCAGGCCCAGCCGCTTGAACCGCACGTCGCGCTGAAGCAGGCGGTGGGTCCCAACAACGATGTCGACGTGGCCGCTCTTCAACCCTTCGACGGTGCGCTCCGCCGCCTCGTCGTCCACAAACCGCGAAAGCATCTCGACGACGACCGGGAAGTTCTTCAACCGCTCGCTGAAGACATGAAAGTGCTGCTGCGCCAGCACGGTGGTGGGCGCAAGCACGGCGACCTGCTTGCCGCTCATTGCCGCTTTGAACGCGGCGCGCAGGGCCAGCTCGGTTTTGCCGAAGCCGACGTCACCGCATAGCAGGCGGTCCATCGGGCGATCGGACTCCATGTCGGCCTTGATCTCCGCGAGCGCGGCCACCTGGTCAGGCGTCTCTTCATAAGGAAAGGAGGCCTCGAGCTCCTGCTGCCAAGCGGTGTCGGGCGCAAAGGCGATGCCCGGCCGCGCCTCGCGCATCGAATAGATCTTCAGCAGGTCTTCCGCCACGTCCTGCACGACCTTGCGCGCGCGGCCTCGTGCGCGTGTCCAGTCCGAGGTGCCAAGGCGATGCAGCGTGGGCACCGCCTCGCCGCCGAGAAATTTCTGGACGCGGTCGAGGTTCTCCACCGGGACGAAGAGCCGGTCGCCCTCCGCGTACTCGAGCTCGAGGTACTCGCGGTGCGCGCCCTCCGTGTCGATCAGGCGCATCCCTTTGAAGCGCGCGATGCCGTGATCGACGTGGACGACCAGCTCGTCGGTCGCGAAGTCGAGGGTGAACTCGCGCGTCAGGTCCGCGGCCTGGGTCCTGGCGCGCCCGCCGCGTGAGGGCCGCCGGACGCGGCCGAAAAGCTCCGCGTCGGTCGCGAGGTGCAGTCCGATCGCGGGCTGCGAGGTGCCCGCCGCGAGGTCGACCGCCGCATGGGCCAGCACGGGCTTCAGCTCCAGGTCGAGGTCGAGGTCGACCTCGCGTAGGGCGGCCTTGACGCCGGCTTCGTCGAGCAGCGCGCGCAGCCGCTCGTCCTGCTCCGTGGCGAATACGACCGCGGCGGCGTCGCGCTTCGCCGCCAGTCCGGCGAGAGCGCGCGGCTGGCCGACGAGAGGCTCGCCCGCCAACCAGCCGAGGTCTAACGGGCTGGAGCCCGTGGCCTCGGCGACTGTCAGCGTCAGCCGGGGCCGGGCGCCGAAGTCGTCGAGCATGTCGACCGTCGGCAGCGTGAACTCGCGCGGCAGCTCTCCCCCGCCCGCCTCGGCCGCGGCCAGCATCTGGGTCTCCTCGAGCACGGTGGTCGCGTCGGCACGCTGCCGCTCCGGCTCGAAATCGACGATCACGGCGTCGGAAGGAAGGTGGTCGAGCAGAGACGGGCGGGAGGGGTCGAGGTACGCGGCGTAAAACTCGACGCCCGCAAATGCGGCGCCCTCGCCAAGCCGCGTCAGCTCGTCCTCCCACTCCGAGCGGACGTCCCCGCGTAGGCCCTCGAACGTCACCGATTGGCGCAGCCGCTCCACCGCTGCCGCGCCGCGCTCGGGCCCGATCAGCAGCTCGCGGCCGGTCCTGATGATCGCCTCAGGCACCGGCATCACCGAGCGCTGGTTGTCCGGGTCGAACAGGCGCAGCGTGTCGACAACATCTCCCGACCACTCGGCGCGCACCGGCACGTCGGCCGCGGCGGGGAACACGTCGAGGATCCCGCCGCGCAGCGAGAACTGGCCGTGCTGCTCGACCAGCGGCTCGCGCGTGTAGCCAAGCTCGACCAGCCGGCCGGCGACCTCCACCGGGTCCGGTCCATGGCCGGGGACCAGGTGGACGGTCGTCTCGACCAGGTCGCGCCGGGAGATGGTCTGGCGCGTGATCGCGCGACGGGACGAGACGACAACGGCCGGCTCCTCGGCTGCCCGGGAAAGCGCGACGAGCGCCTCTAGCCTTCGGGTGACCGACTCGTCGAACGCAGGTGGCCGGTCGAGGAACGACACCGCGACCTCGGAGAAGACGTTCGTCGCCGGCAGGCCTGCGAGCCACAGCCTCAGCTCGTCGGCGAAGCGCTCCGGCGCGGGCACGAGGATGAGCACCGACTTTCCACGCGCGGCGACGGCGCGAGCGACCGACCCCGCGACCACCGGCCACGCCGCGCGCGGCAGCCTGGCGACGCGCAGCTCCGATCCGCCGCGCTCGACCCACCGCTGGAGCTGCGGCTCGGCGCCGATCGTTGCCTCCCACAACCTGGTCATGGCAACTCCTCGCAGCCGAGCGCGTTCGGGCGGTTGTACCGATCCATCGCCCGCTCGAGACCTGCTTCGAGCGCGAGCTCGAGAGCGTCGGCGACGCCGTTGACAACGTTCGGCAGCCGCTCGGCCTCCGCCTTGGTGAATCGCCCGAGCACGTAATGGCGCCCGCCCTCGGAGCCCTTGCGCGCGGGCTTGCCGATGCCGACCCGGAAGCGGACGAAGTCGTCGGTGCCCAGCGATGTGATCAGCGAGAGCACTCCGTTGTGTCCCGCGCCAGACCCGCCGCGGCGGATCCGCATCCGGCAAAGCGGCAGGTCGAGCTCGTCATAGACGACCCACGTCTGCTGCGGCGTCAGGTGCATGTCCTTCAACGCCTTCGCCACCGCCTGCCCGGACAGGTTCATGTACGTCTGCGGCATGACGAGCCAAACGCCCTGCGCCTCGGACCGCCCGACCAGAGACTGCCACCGCTTCTTGTCGACGGACACGCCCATGCGGCGCGCAAGCTCCCGCACGCACGCGAAACCGAGGTTGTGGCGCGTGTCGGCGAACTCGGCCTCCGGGTTGCCGAGCCCGACGATCAAAAGCTCCTCGCGTTCCTTCTTTTCTGGACTGTGGTTTTCCTGCATGCAGACACAGCTATGCCCGCGGCGAGCGCCGCAGACCATCGCGTGAATTCAGTCTACCCAGTCACAAGCGCCCTCTAGCCAGGGTCAGGCCCGAGCCGCGCAGAGCCGCCCGGGTCAAACGCGACATCTCCTTCCGCTCGCTCGCGGTCAGGTGGTCCCAGCCCAGCAGGTGGAGCAATCCATGGACCGAAAGCAGCGCGAGCTCGGTCGCGGCCGGGTGGTCGAACTGCGCCGCCTGCCGCTCGGTCGCCGGCCAGGAGATCGCGATGTCTCCGAGGTGATCGCCCGAACCCGCGAACGACAGCACGTCGGTCGCGTGGTCTTCCCCGGCGTAGGAGCGGTTCAGGCGTTGAAGCTCACCGTCGCCCGTCAACCTCACCGCCACGGTCACAGGCCAGGAAGGAAGCCGCGCCGCCACCTCCGGCACGGCGGCCGCACGCGTCAGCACGTCCCGGACGAAGGAGACCGGGACCGGGACGCGCACCGCCTTGACGACCTCGGCTTGAAGTAGAGTCACGCCTCGGTGAAGATTCTCGTCACCGGCGGAGCGGGATTCATCGGTTCGCACGTCGTCGACGCCTACGTGCTCGCCGGACATGAGGTCGCGGTGCTCGACAATTTCAGCACCGGGCGCGACGAAAACGTCAACCCGGCGGCGAAGGTCTTTCGCGCCGACGTCAGGGACCAGCCGCAGGTGCAACAGGCCATCGCCTCGTTCAAGCCTGACGTGGTCAACCACCACGCGGCTCAGTCCGAGGTTCCGAAATCCGTCGCCGACCCCGGCTACGACGCGCACGTCAACGTCGTCGGCGGCCTGAACGTCCTGAAGGCCGCGGCGGACAACTCCGTGCGCAAGGTGATATTCAGCTCGACGGGAGGCGCGCTCTACGGCGAGCCTGACGTCGTCCCTGCCGACGAGGACCATCCGGTCCGGCCTCTCTCCCCTTACGGGACGAGCAAGCTCGCGTTCGAGCAGTACCTCGGCACGTTCGAGCGCACGTTCCACCTGAAGTTCACGACATTGCGCTACGCCAACATCTACGGCGCACGCCAGGACTTCCACGCGGAGGAGGGGCGCGTCATCGCGATCTTCGCGAGCCGGATGATCGAGGACAAGCCGGTCACGATCGACGGCGATGGCAGCCAGTCGCGCGACATGCTGCACGTCGGCGACGTGGCCACGGCGAACCTCGCGGCGCTGGAGCGCGGCGATGGCGGCACCTACCACGTGAGCACGGGGATCCCGGTCACTGTGAACGACCTCTTCCGCAAGCTCGCGCTGCTCACCGAGTACAAGCAACCTCCGCTCTACGGACCGGCGCGCAAGGGCGACGTCTACCGGATCGCACTCGACAACGCACGGGCGAAGGAACAGCTCGGGTGGGAGCCGCGGATCACCCTCGAGGAGGGGCTGCGCCTGACCGTCGACTACTTCCGCACCCGGATCGCCAAGCCGCACGTCTAGTTGACCGGGCTGCTCACGTTCGCCCACGGCTACGGGGCACGCGTCCTTTTGATCTTTGCCCTGGTGCTCGGCCTGTGGGGCGCCTACTTCTACTTCAGCAACCACAAGGTCAGCGGCGGCTTTCGCTCGAGCTACCTCCTGATGGCCGGTGTCACCGTCCTGCAGGGCCTCTTCGGCCTGGCCGCGCTGATCGCCGGCGGCAGCCCGCGGGCGGGGCTGCTGCACATGGTCTACGGCGCGTTCGCCGTCCTGTTCCTGCCCGGTACCTACCTCTACTCGCGGGGCGGCACCGACAGGCGCGAGGCCCTCGTCCTGGCGGGTGCGGCGTGGATCGTGGCCATCGCGTACTTCAGAGGCATTTCCACCGGCTAACGTAGTCCCTCCCATGGACCCCATCGCCCGAGATACCGAGGACCGCTCTGAGCCCGCGCTGAAGCGACCCGAGCGGCGCGCCCTGATCACCGGCGGCGCCGGTTTCCTCGGCGTCAACGCGGCGACCCACCTGATCAAGGAGGGCTGGGAGGTCACCTTGCTCGACAACCTGAGCCGCCCCGGCACCGAGCGCAACCTCAAATGGATCCTCACGCGGTATCCGAACCGGACGGCCTTCGTCAAAGAGGACGTGAGGAACGCGGACGCCCTCGCCGAGCACGTCAAGGGCCAGGACGCCATCCTCCACCTTGCGGCGCAGGTCGCGGTGACCACGTCGCTGGTCGACCCCAACACGGACTTCGACGTGAACGCGCGCGGCACGCTCAACATGCTCGAGGCCGTCCGCCTGCACAACCACGACGCGCCGCTGATATTTGCATCGACGAATAAGGTCTACGGAAAGCTCGAGGAAAACAACGGACCCTGTAAAGAGACCCAACCGCTCGACTTCCACAGCCCGTACGGGTGCAGCAAGGGCGCGGCCGACCAGTACGTCCGCGACTACGCGCGGTGCTTCGACATGAACACCGTCGTGCTGCGGCAGAGCTGCATCTACGGGGCGCACCAGTACGGGACCGAGGACCAGGGTTGGGTCGCGTACTTCGTGCACTCGATCCTCAACGAGCGCCCGCTGACCATCTACGGCGACGGCACGCAGGTGCGCGACCTGCTCGACGCTCGTGACCTGTGCGCGCTCTACTCGAGGACGATCGAGATGATCGGCATCACGCGCGGCGAGGTCTACAACGTCGGAGGTGGGCCAGAGAACCAGCGCAACCTGCTCGAGGTCATCGACCAGGTCGGCGAGCTGACCGGCAAGAAGCCGCGGTTCAGCTACTCGGATTGGCGCGAGGGCGACCAGAAGTATTACGTCAGCGACGTGACGAAGGCGGAGCGCAACCTCGGCTGGAAGCCCGAGATCGATTTCGACCGTGGCCTCCGAGAGCTAATCTCGTGGGCCCAGTCGATCAACTAGGCCGCACTGCACAATCCGCCGCGGTCGGCGTCGGGACGCTGACCGCGATGAGGCTCCACCCGTTCGGAAGGTTCGCCCCCGTGTCGGCGAACCACTGCGGATGCTCGGCGATGTAGGCCTTGTAGTCGGGCACCGAGAAGCTGATCGGGCCTGGCGGCGGGAGCAGCAGAAGGCGCGTCCTGGTGCCGGAGAGCCAGCACTGCAGCAGCGGACCGGCGACCTGCGGATGGTCGACGTAGTGATACCCCGCCGGCAGGTAATAGAAAGGATCGTAGAACTGGCTGGTCACGCGGTCCCCGCGCAGACCCCCGTCGCGAACCATCACATAGAGCAGCGTCGGCTCGTCGCCGGGCATGTTGATCACGCCACCGCGATACTCGGGCCGGTTGTAGACGGCCATGATGTCGCGCCCGAGGCTCGTCTCGTAGATGAAGAGCGGCTCGGTCGAGACATACGTGCTCTGCACCGGCATCCACAACACCTGCACGGCGAGCACCACCGCCGCAGCGGCGGCCAAGGAAACCGTGCGCAATGCCGGACGCGCGCCTGGGAGCCATCGGACCAACGCAATGGCGAGGAGGATCGCGGCGAAGTCGAGCGGAAACTCGAACCGCCGCTCCTTCCACTCCGTGGCGTAGCGAAGGTATGTGGCAAGGCTGAGCGCCGAGTAACCGAGCCCGAAGATGAGCAGCAGGTACGACGGCGGTCGCTTCCAGAGGACGAACGCCGCCGCCGCGAGGCAGGCGGCCGACCCCAGGACGAAGACGAACCACAATGGCCCCTGGCCCGACGCCTGCCCTGCTGTGCCGCCTGCAGCGAGCCCGACGAACTGAAAGTTGATGTACAGCGGATAGATCGGGTTCCCGGTCTGGTCGATCAGGAACTTCGCGTAGGCGACCATGCCGATCAGCCAGCCGATCACGAGCGGCGTGCGCGACCGCCGGCTGCCGATGAGCCATGCGACGACGAGACCGAATCCGAAGAGCCAGGCCTCGACCCTCGCCATCGCCGCGATCGCCCACGCGACGCCGGCCCAAAAGCCGTGCTTCGGCGTGAGCCAGATCCCGAACAGGACGAGTGCGATCCCGATCGGTTCGGCCATGCCGGCCGTGTCGTTGAAGATCGCAACCGGCGAAAGGGCGGCGAATGTACCGGCCACCGCCGCGACGGCGGTGCCCCAGTAGCGATGGCACAGCATGAAGATCAGCGCCACCGCAGCCGTGCCAAAGGCCAGGCTGAGCAATCGCGCCAGCACGATGTCGGTCGACCCGGTCGCGAAGAAAAGGACGTTCATCAAGGCCGGGTGCAGCGGACCCCAGAAGTACTCCCAGCCGCGCATGTCCCACAGGCGCGGTCCGTGCGTCAGGCCGACCTCCTTGGTCAGGTAGGCGATCTGCCAGTGGTGATACGCGTCGGTGAATCCGTCGCCGGCGTTCTCCGGGTTGGTGAAGACGAACAGATAAGCAAGACGCGCGAAGAGCGCCGCACCCACGACCGCGGCCAGCCCGCCCATCGGCAGCGCGCGGGCCTCGGCCTCCACCGGCTGCGGGGACTCCTGCTGGTGATCGAGCTCGTCCTCGTCCGCCAGTCGCGGGAGGAGTCTCACGCGGTGGCGGCTTCCAGGGCGACTTGCTCGTGGGCTCGGGCGACCTCCAGGACCGCGCGCTCCATGACGTCGATGTGCCGCTCCCAGTCGAAGCGCCGCGCCCACTCGAAGGCGCGCTCCCCAGTCGCCTGGTTCTCGGTCTTGCTGTCCAGCAGCTCGATGATCCCCGCGGCGTAGTCGTTGACGTCCAGCGGTTCGGCGAGATGTCCCGTCCCCGGCGCGACGGTGACCGTCGGCCCGGCCTGGTTCCACGCCACCACGGGCACACCCTTCGCCATCGACTCGATGACGCCCATGCCGAAGTCCTCCTCCGGCGCGGGATAGACGTAGACCGCCGCCCCTTCGTACAGCGACTGGAGCTCGTCCTCTGTGATGGGGCCCAGGAACAGCACCGCCTCCTCGAGCCCAAGCTCGGTCACCAGCGCCTTCAACGACGCGGTGTGCGAGGTGGCGGGTCCGGGCACGACGAGCTGCGCGCGTGGGTTGCGCTTGCGAACCTCGATCATTGCGCGAATCGCCAGGTCGAAGCGCTTCTGGGGGTAGTGGCGGTTCGTCAGCAGCACGTAGGGACGGCGAATCGGATACCCGTTGATCGTGAGGCCGCCGCTGAAACGCGACTCGACCGGCAGCGGAAATCCTGACCCGGCCACGTGGCAGCCGGCCGGGCAATCCACCGCATCCCGCCGGTACGTCTTGCGAATGATGTCCCCGATGTAGTTCCCGTTCACGAGCAGCTGGTCGGCCTCCTGGATCGATCGCCGGTCGGCCCATGCGACAAACCGCGTCGCGCGCAGCACGATCGCCGCGAGCAGCCGGTAGTCGGCGTTCGAGACCCAGCCCGTCTGGCGGTCGATGTTGCGCGGATAGACGAGCCGGTTGGGCTGGTTCAGGTAGACGACGTAGGGCACGTCCATCAGGCGCGCCGCCCACCACGCGATCCACGCGCTGGGCTGGTTGCAGCCGACGATCGCGTCGACGCCGCGGAACCGCCACGCGTACAGGGGCATGAGCAGCGAGGTCGCCGCCATCTGCACGGCCTCGCGGAACGGGAACCAACGAGGCAGCTGGGGCAGGAAGGTCTTGATCCTGACCTCGCCGAGCAGGTCGGGATAGCAGCGCGAAGCATCGACTGTCGGCGCGTAGCACTCGACCTCGTAGCCGCGCCGCCTCAGGCCCAGCACCTCCTCGATCACCAGCCGCTCACCGCCGCCCGAGTAGGTGAAGCCACAGTGGAAGACGGCGACGCGCCGCGGGCCACCGGCGCGAGCGCGGCGCCGGCCTCCCAACAGGACGAAGCTGGCCAGGCCCAGGGCAAGCGCGTAGGTGGCGGTGAGGGCGTGATAGAGGACGATCGCCCCTGCCGCGACCGCCGAACCCAGGCCGAGCCCTCCACCGAGGATCAGCGAACCGGCTACCTCCAGGTTGCCGAGGTAGCCCGGTCCCGCAGGGACGGCAAAGCTCAGCAGCAGCGCGGGGTAGGCGGCCATCGCCTTGAGCGGCGGAACGTCGATCCCAACCGCGGCGAACAGCAGCGTGAAGTTGAACGCGTCGATCACCAGCGCCAGCGCGGTGAGGCCGGCAAGCCGCGTCGCAAGGGCTGGGGTCCATAGCCCTCGCGCGCCGGCCCGAAAGGCGAAGGCCTGGCCCGCGACGCCCGAGGCGATGCGGGCCGGGAGCAAACGCCGCGCGAGGCCCGATCGTGCGACGCGCGGGCCGAGCAGCGCCGTGCCCAGGACCGCACCGAGCAGCGCGATCGCGAAAGCCGCGGCGCCGAGGAGGCCTCGGGGCGCGCGCACGACACCGCTCAGGGCGACGACCTCCAGCGCGGCGAGCACCACCGCGACCGCCGCCAGGTCGCAGGCCTTGTCGATGACGATCGTGGCGAGCGCCGACCCGGCCGGGATGCGGTGCCTTCGCCACAGCCACCATGTCCGGGCCGCGTCACCGGTGCGGATGGGCAGCACGTAGTTGAGCAGCCCGCCTGCGGCGTTCATGGCGAACGCCCTGACCATGCCCACAGGCGCGAGCGGGCGCAGCAGGAGCAGCCACCGCCGCGCCCTGATCACGCTGGTCACCGCGAACAGCACGACCATCAGGGCGACCGCCCACCAGTTGTGGACGCGCGCGTGCGACAGTACCTCGGGCAGTGAGACGGTCCGGATCCAAAGCCACAGCAGCAGGAGCCCGAACGCCGTCTGCAGAGCGAGTCTCAGCCAGCGGTTCACGCGCTCACCTCGACTTGCAGTGACGGCCGAGAGTCGAGAATCCAGCGCTGGGCGAACATCCAGAAGGCGAAGAGGAATCCAACGAACAGGATCGTGCCGCCGTAGTCGTGGAACAGCACGGCCGGTCCGACCCCGACCGTGGCCGCGATCGCGGCCACCGCGGCGACCCGCATGAGATTGAGGAGCATCGTCGCGGCGACGCCGATGCACACGACCTGGACACGCGCCTCGGCCCGCTGGCCACCCCGCAGCCCTGTCACCAGGCTGATGCCGAACAGGATCAGGCTCTGCCAGCCGATGCAGTTCCACGAGATGAACAGCGTGTGCATGACCCCGGATCCGTCCCAGACGACGAGGTGACTGCCCGATGCCGCGGCGTGGATGCCGACCAGGCCGAGCAGCGTGACGACCATCCGCGCCTCGGCGGGGACGATCGCCTGCAGCGGGTTGTCGGCGCCCAGCTGCATCGCCCATGCTGTCAGGAGGTCGTCGAATGTCGTGACGAGCGGCAGCAGCATGAGCAGCGCGCATGCGAGGGCGATGATCGTGAGGTTCACGTTCTCGCGCGCCCTCATCCTCGCCTCCTCACGAAGCGCGTGGCGAGTAGTGGGATGAGCGGAATCAATGCTGCGAGAGGCAGGAGCGATTCACGCACAACGATGCTCGGCGGCACGACGCGCGTGTCGGCCAGGCCCACCCTCCTGTCGTAGAGCATGTCGACGTCGTTGCCGCTGCCTTGAGTGTCGTCGACGCGGAGGCACAGCGAGCCGCCCGGCGGAATCACCAGGGCGGCTTGAGCCGCGCTCGTCGTCACTGTGAAGGGGCTCGTCGGGTTGGCGCTCCCGGGCCCGTAAGTGGCCGTCCAAGTGGTCAGCGCGTTCGGAATGATGGCGACGAATCCCGCACACGATGCGCCCACGGCGACGCCCGCGCTGATCACGACGGTGCTGGTTGCGTTGCCGTTCGGCGCCCAGTACATCGTGAACGACCAGATGCCCGCCGCGACGGTCTGCGCGGGAAGGTTGCTTTCCGACCAGACGCCGACGGCGCCGCTGAGACGGCATGCCCTGGCCCTTGCGCCGGGCGTCGGATCGAGGGACCCCGGAGTGCAGTTGGGTGCGGCCCCGGTGCCATGGAGATACAGAGGGTTTCCCGCGGCGCTCACAACAGGAGCCTGCGTCGACGCAATGGCAAGGCTGCCGAACAGGGCGACCAACACGCCGACCACGAGCCAGCCCAGCACACGGCGGTGTTTCGCGGCGACGGGAACAGCGGGCAGCGAGGCGCCCGCCGTGGCCGCGGCCACAGGTCGGGGTCGCTTTCTTCTCAGCCAGCGCCGGAGCATGTAAAGGCGGCGCAGGTGATGGACCTCGTCGGTGACGTTGCCTGTCTTCGGCGTGCGGAACCACGGCCCCTCGTCCTTGCTGACCAATCCCTTGAAGGCGGCCCAGCCCTGGAACGGCACCAGCGCGAAGGACAGGACGACGGCGCCGAACACGCCCTGGATGTCCCGGGCCGGCGCTTCTTCGAGGATGAGCCCGCCGAGGTTCATCAGCGGCAGGGCGAAGATGTTGGAGAACAGCAGCGACCATCCCAGCAGCGCGGTCCATCCCGGCACGTGGGTCCGGAACACGAGCTCTGAGATCAGCCAGCTCAGCGACCCGACTACGAACAGCGCGGCCTGCAGGTAATAGGTCGAGTCGTAGAGAAACTCGAGCTTCTCGATCGGGGTGACGAACGACGACCCCATGATCGGTAGGAACCACTTGCGCACGTTGTGGGTGTGGCCCTCGGCCCAGCGCATCCGCTGGCGCGCCAGCCGCGCAAAGGTGCTCACACACTCCGCGGGCGTCTCCGCCCACGGCGTGTAGATGACCTTATAACCGCGGGTGTAGAGCTTGAGCGTCAGCTCCCAGTCCTCGGTGATGCTCGTGCCCCACCCGACCTCGCGCAGCACGTCCGCCCGGATCATGTAGGCCGTCCCCGCGATCATCTTCAGCGAGCCGATCGCGTCCTGGAACGGCCGCTCGATCATGTAGCTGCCCGCGTACTCAGCGCGCACCGCCTCGGTCAGCCAGCTCTCCGATTTGTTCAGGACGTGCCACTGGTAGCTCTGCACGGCCGCGACCTCCGCGCGGCGCTTGATCTGCCCCGGTTCGGACGGCGGCTCGACGCGCCCGAAGGCAGCCTCGAAGCGACGGTTCGCCGTCCCGTCGCTGACCCGATAGAAGAGTGGCAGCAGGCGCTCGATCGAGTCGGGGAAGGGCACGGAGTCGGCGTCGAACACGACGACGTATTCGGTTCGCGGGTCCATGATCTTCAGCGCCTCGCGCAGCGCCCCACCCTTGTATCCGGCGCGGCTCGTGCGGTGCAGGATCTTGAAACGAGGCCGGTCGCGCCATCGCTTCAGGATCTCCACCGACTCGTCGGTCGAGTCGTCGACGAGGACGACCTCGTACTCCGGATACTCGAGCGCGGCGAGCGCGGTGAGCAGCCGCTCGATCACGCGCTTCTCGTTGTAGGCGGCCACGTGGACCGAGACGAATGGGTGATACCCGAGGTCGATGTGGTAGCCGTTTCCGTTGCCGTTGCCGTTGATGCGGTTGATGCCGTTAGCGGTGTGAGACCCGTTTCCGTTGCCATTGCCATTGCCGTTGCTGCGCCCCGGCGCGCCCACGAGGGTGGTCAGGAGCACCATCGCGGTGCTCAGGTAGTACTTGATCGCGTAAGCGAAGAAGACGGCCCCGAGAAAGAGTCCGGCAAACGCGAGGCCGTAGCCGAGCCAGTCCGCGCCGCTGCGAATCTTCGACTGCGCGACGAGGTCGGCAAAGCCATGGACGATCGCGACGATCGGGATCGCGCCGACGACGAAGGCCGCCACGACGACGGCGTTCAGAAGCACGCTCCACAACAGCTGGCCGCCCCGAGCGGCGGCCCTGGGCGTATGGCCGGGCTGTTCGTCCGCCATCAGACCCTCCGGTCCCGGTACAGCGAAGCAACGAGCTCGTCGTTGTCGAACCGCCGGTGGCCGCCCGGCGTCGTGAGAGCTGGCCGCAGCCGGCCGCCGCGGACGGCGCGGTTCAGTGTCGGCTGGCTGACCCCAAGCAGCCGCGCGGCCTCCCCCGTCGTGAGCAGGCGAGCGTGATCAGATTCCTTGTTCAGAACAGCCGCCAGAGCCTCGACGTCCTGCTCGCTGAACCGGCGATGGCCGCCCGGCGTGACCATGACCGGGCTCAGAAGGCCCTTGGCCACAGCACGCAGGACAGTCGCCTGGCTGACACCGAGGCGAGTTGCTACATCCTTCGAACTGATCAATCTGTGCAAGACGTGTGCAGGAGCAACGCACTATATCCGGAAGGGAGTCCCCCCCGGCGACTTAGGTGCTTGGAATTCCACGAGTGGCGTAGGCATTTCGTCGTTGAAAATGTGCAGAGATCGTCCAGACTGTTCGGCGAATCCGTGCCAAAATTTTCACTGCGCACATGTGCGCGCGGGCCTTCAGAAAGGAACGAAAGACCTCATATTTCTTTAGAACCTCACCCCCCGCAGCCAAGCTCGGAGCCGGTGTCGAGAAATCGCCCGGCCCGAGCCATTTTTACGGCGCAGGGGAGGCGGGCCTGACGGCGCAGGGGAGGCAGGCCTCCCCTACGAAACCCCTCCTTCCACCAGCGGCGCCTGGCGGCGTCTGGTGGGCGACGTTTTGGTGACGGCCCGAGTGAATCGGGCCTCGGGCTCCACCCCGTCTAGGTTCATTTCGATTCGGCGGCCCACTCGTGCAGCCCTTCGCGCCAGGGGCGGAGTGGTTTGACGCGGTTCGACGCTAGGCAGCCGTTCGCCGGGCGCGGGGCGGCCGCAGCGTAATCCCCGGCCCGTATGGGCTTGACTGGCACGTGCAGGTCGAACTCCTCTAGCGCGGCGCGGGCTAGCTCGTCCCAGCCGCAGCACCCTTCGGCGACCGCGTGGACGATTCCGCTCGCGCCTTGCTCCGCCAGCTCGACTGCCGCGCCGGCGAGGTCCCGCGCGTACGTCGGGTTGACCCGCTGGTCGGAGACGACCTGGAGCTCCGCACCCGAGCGCGCCCGCGCCAGGATGCGCGCCGGGAAACCCCTCGCGCCACCGAAAACCGCGGCCGTCCGGATCACCAGGGCGCCGCTCGAGGCCTCCAGCACGCGCTCTTCGCCATCGAGCTTCGACTGCGCGTACACGCTTAGCGGCCGGGGCTCGTCGGCTTCGACATACGGGCGGTCCAGCACGCCGTCGAAGACGAAGTTCGTCGAGAAATGGACGAGCCTCCCGCCGTAGCGCGCACAGGCGATCGCCACGTTGAAGGGGCCGTCCGAATTGATCGCGAACGCCTCATCGCGATCGCCCTCAGCCCGGTCGACCTCGTTGTAAGCCGCGCAGTTGAAAACCACGTCGGGCTTGCGTCGGCGGACCAGTGCCGCGACCGCGGTCTTGTCCGTGATCGACGCCTCCTCGTGCATTACCGCAGACTCAGGTCCGAGCCGGCGGACGAGCTCCGTCCCCAGCTGCCCCCCGGCGCCGAAAACGAGCGCTTTCAGAGCGCTTTGTCGGCCTGCGGCTCGGCGAGGCCCGCGTGCTGCACCAGCATCGCTGTGATCTCTTCCTCAGGCGCCGGCCGGCCGACCAGGAAACCCTGCGCCGCGTCACAGCCGGCCTCGACGAGGACCGCTTCCGCCATCCGGTCCTGCAAACCCTCCGCGACGACGCGCAGCCCGAGGTTGTGACCCAGCCCCACCGCCGAGCGAACGATCGCGCCGGAGTCGGCGTCTGTGGCCAGCGCGGAGACGAACGAGCGATCGATCTTGATCTCGTTGACCGGCAGGCGCATCAGATAGAGGAGCGAGGAGTAGCCGGTGCCGAAGTCGTCGAGCGAGAGACGCACGCCGATCTCGTGCAGCCGGTGCAGCGCCTTCGCCGCGGCGGCGGCCATCGCGACGCCCTCCGTGATCTCAAGCGTCAGCCGGTTCGGCTCGACCTTGAAGTTGCCGAGCGCGCGGGCGACCATCTCCTCGAGCGAGTGGTCCTCGATGTTGCGCGGGGAGACGTTGAGCGAGACGGACAGGTCGAGCCCCTGGCCGATCCATTTGCACAGCTGGGCCAGCGCGGAGTCGATGACCCACGCGGTCAACGGATGGATGATGCCGGTCTCCTCGGCCATCGGGATGAAGCGGTCGGGCGGCATCAAGCCTTCGCGAGGATGGTTCCACCGCACGAGCGCCTCGACCGAGTTGATCGCGCCCGTCGCCAGCGTGACCTGCGGCTGGTAGTGAAGGACGAGCTCGCCTTGTGGGATCGACCTGCGGAGCTCGCCGGCGAGGCCTGAGCGGCGTAGCGTCTGCGCCTCCTGCTCGGGCTGGTAGACGGCGTGCCCGCCACCCGAACGCTTGGCGACGTACATCGCGACGTCGGCTCGCCGCAACAGCGTGCTCGGGTCGTCGCCGTGCACCGGGTACATCGCGATGCCGATGGATGCTCCGGTCTCGACCATCTGATCGGCGATCGCGAACGGACCTTCCAGCGAAGCGAGGATCTTGCGGGCCGTCGCGACCACGTCCTCGGGATGCTTCGCGTCGGGCGTCAGGACTGCAAACTCGTCGCCTCCCAGCCGCGCGATGGTGTCGGTGGCCCGCAGCACGCCGCGCAATCGCGCGGTGACCTCCTGCAGCAGGCTGTCGCCGCGGTCGTGGCCGAGCGCGTCGTTGATGTCCTTGAAACGGTCGAGGTCGAGCAGCAGGACGCCGAACATCTTCTGGTTGCGGCGCGCCGTAAGCAACGCCTGCCGCAGGCGGTCGCCGAAGAGGCTGCGGTTCGGCAGCCCGGTCAGCGCATCGTGCAGCGCCTGGTACTCGAGCGCGTCGGTCTGCGCCTTGCGCTCGGAGATGTCACGCAGCGTGGCGATGAACAGATGACGTGAGCCGACCTGCATCGAGCTGACGACGAACTCGAGGGGAAACAGGCTGCCGTTCTTGCGCTTGCCCATCGTCTCGTGCGCGCCGCTGACCGGGATGTCGAGCTTGAGGCGGCGCTGGAGGTAGTTGTCGAAGGCGCTGCGATGCGTGGTGGCGATCAGGAGGTCGGACTGCTGCCCGACCAGCTCCTGCTCGCTGTAGCCGAACAGCTTCACCACCGCCGGATTGGCCGACTCGATGACGCCGTTCTGGTCGATCGTCGCAAGGCCGTCGGAGACGTTGTCGAGCACCGACCGCATTCGCTTCTCGCTTTCCTGCAGCGCCACCTCGGCGCGCTTGCGCTCGACGAACTCGCCGATCTGTGAACCGACGTCGTTCATCACGGCCACCAGCCCGTCGTCGAGGTCGCGGGCGGCCCACGTGTGGAGCGAGATCATGCCCACCACGCGCCGGCCGCTGCGGACGGGAAACCCGACGATCCCGTGCAGCCCGGCCGCGACAGCCGCGACCGAGCGCGCCGACGTGTCGCCGGCAAGGTCGGGCATCGAGACGGGAGCGCCGGATTCCCAGACGCGGCCGGCCAGTCCCTCGCCGCGCCGGTAAGTGACAGACGCGGCCGTCGCTTCATAGGCCGTCGTGTCTCGGCCCGGCCGTTTCCAGGAGGTGACGAAATGCATCGTTTCGCGCTCGGCGTCGACCTCCCAGTACTCGGCGAGCTCCCAGTCGAGCGTGCGGCACAGTCCCTCGAGCACGCCCGGCGCGGCCTTCTCCCACCCGGGCGACGTGACCAGTGCCTGCGTGACCGAGAACCTCGCGGCCTGCAGGACCTCGGAACGCTTCCGGTCGCGGATGTCGACCGCGACCGTCTGGAAGTAGCCCGGCTTCTGATCGGCGGCACGGACCATGCGCATCGTCAGGTCGACCCATACGTGCTCGCCATCCTTCCGGACGTACCGCTTCTCGATGCGGCGACCCTCCTCCTCGCCAGCCAGCATTCCGTGCATCGCGTCCTGGAGTGCGGCGACGTCGTCCGGATGAGTGATGTCGAGCAGCGAGAGGGTGCCCAGCTCGGCGTCGCTGTAGGCGACGAGGTCGCAGAACGCGGGGTTGACCGTCGTGATGTGTCCGTCGAGGCTCGTGAACGCCATGCCCGCCTGCGCCTGCTCGAAGAGGGTCCGAAACCGGGTCTCGCTCTCGCGCTCCGCGGCTTCGGCGCGCCGCCGGTTGCTGATGTCGCTCACCAGCGTCAGGAGCTGGTTTCGCCTGGTCGTGACGAGATGGATCGCGACCTCGACCTCGACGAGGCGCCCGCCCTTGGCGATGATCGCGGACGTGTATCGCGCAGGCGCCTCGCCACCCGAAAGCCGTCGCTGGAGCGACTCCGCAAGGTGCTCGCGGTCGGCGGGCGGCGCCAGCTCGACCAGCGTCGGGAACGCGGCGAGCTCCTCGCGCGAGTAGCCGGTGAGGTTCACGTAGGCGTCGTTGCCGGCGACGAAGCGGCCGTTCTCGGTGATGACCAATCCCTCGCCGAGGTCGCTCAGCGTCGCGAGCAGCGTGCTCTGGCGCTCGACCTGCACGCCGAGGTCGCGCTCCACGGCCCGGGTGGTGAGCAGCGCGAGCACACCAAGGCCGACGAGCACGAGCGTCCAGATCACGACCGCGCCGATCGAGAGCATCAGCTGCGACACGGCGTAGATCCACAGCACTCCGATGCCGACGATCGCGACCGTGAAGACGTAGCCGAAACGACGCGCACGGAGGCCCGCCTCGAAATGGAGGAAGACGGCGGCGAAGCTCACCGCGGCAAGCGGCGGGAGGTCGTTGCCCAGCCAGCGGCCGGCGACGCCGAGCACGAGGTCGGTGAGGACGGCCGCGCACACCATGATCGGGAGCTGGATCGCCAGGCTGGAGGCGAACCGCGAGAACCTCACCCCAAGCGCGATCGCGCCGAAGACAGCCCCGATCGCGAGGAGGATGGCCTCCTGGCGGAGGACGTCTGCCGGGAGGTGGGCCTCCCAGAGACGGTAGGCGAGGCCGCCGATGATGGCGGCCACCGCGACGCCGTTGATGAGGGGCGTCGTCCAGGGCCTGGACGGCCGCGGAAACCCGACCGCGGCCCACGCCGCCCCGAACAACGGATCGGCCGAAGGCGCCGGGGAGGCGGTGAGGTCCTTAGCCAATTCGAAGTAGGTTAACGTTCGGCCCCGAATTTAGCTGTCACCCATGTGTCCGGTCGACTTCTTCCCTCTCCCCGCAGGGGAGCTCCGCCTTCTTCCCTCTCCCCCGTGGGGAGAGGGCCAGGGTGAGGGCAGAGGGAGAAGCCTCTCGCTCGAGGCCGAGCCCCTAGATGGGCCCTGCGGGGCCTACCCCTTGCTGCCCTTGGTCTGCGGTCTCTGGGGCACGGTCCGCTTCAGCGGCGGCCGCCGGCCGGCGTGAAGCGGGTTGACCTTCTCCCCGTCCCCGTTGCCAGGCGGACGCCCGGCGGTGGCGTGGAGGATCCGCAGCTTGGCCAGGCGCTCCTTCTTGGCCGCCAGGGCGGTCTTGAGGGCGTCCGACAGCTGGGTGTCGTTCATGGGGACGACCCGGAGCCGGGCCTCCAGCTCGAGGACCTCAACTTCAGCTCTTGTCAGTTCGAGATCGATGGTTTTTGACACGTTCTTCCTCTTAACTACGAATCAAAGCTACTGAACCTCATAACTACCCCGCAAGTCGCCAAGTTATGCCTAACCGCATTGCACGCCGATGGTCACTGCCGCCTGGTTCGACGTGCAGTACGTGGATTGGGCGCAGTAGGTGTGGTCCGTGAGCTGGACCGTCCAAACGGCGCCATAGCCCGACATGTAGCTCTTGGGGATCGAGACGACCACGTTGCTGCCGCTGACGGTCAGCCATCCAGCTTGTGGGGCCGCTGGTGTCGCGGGCCAGCATTTAGACGCGTTGGGCGGGTTATATGTGGCATTGGCCAGTAGCGACACCGACGGCGTGCCGCCCGGAACCCCTCCGGAGATCGGGATTTGAACGGTGCAACCGGTACCGAAGTTGCCGTAGCAGACCGCGTTGCTGAGCGAGATGTGTTGATACATCCAGAACGTCGGCGAGATGCTGCTCGTCGCTCCGAGGCCGTCGGTGACCTGGACACTGAATTTCAGGTAGCCGGACAGGCCGACGAACGTGCCCGTCAAGCTCAGCGCCGACAGCGAGGTCCCTGCCGGCAGCGGACCCTGGGTCAGCGCGTAGGAGTAAGGCGCGACCCGTCCGCTCAGGGTGCCGAAGTTCCCGCAAACGGTCACGCAACCAAGCTCGACATTGCAGTACTGCGCGCAGGCAGGCAGCAGGGTCGCCGTGACGGGCGCGGCGATCCCGATCGTGCCGTTGATCGTCGCCGTGCTGTCCCCCGCGTCGGCCACCTGGATCGTGAATGCGTAGCTTCCCGCGCCTGTGGGGTTGCCCGACACGGAGCCGTCAGGTCCGACGGTGAGTCCAGCCGGCAGCGAACCCGCGCTGACGGTCCATCTGTAGGGCGCGACGCCGCCCGTCGCGGAGAGCGCGACCGGCGCGTAGCCGACGCCCACCTCACCAACGTGAAAACCAGGGCCGGAAGCCTGGAGCGGCGCCGTCGGAGTGGGCGACGGCGAGGGGGTCGGGGACTGGAGGCTGGCGATCGTCTTGGGGGGAGCCGCGCAGGCGAAACCGACCACCAAAACGGCAGCCAGCACCGCCCACCTTCCTCTCACGGCTTCGCAACGCACCGAACGCGACGCGAATTCTAAATCGCGATTGACAACTTTCAGTCAGTCGAGGCTTATTGCGTCGCGGAGCTTGTCGAAGAAGCCCTTCGTCACCTTCTCGGGCTTCCCGGTCAGACCCCCCACCTTGCGGAGCAGCGTCTTCTGCTCGGCGTTGAGGTCCTTCGGGACGACCACCTGGACGACGACGTACTGGTCCCCGCGGCGCCCGCCGCGGACGTCGGGCATCCCCTTGCCCTGGAGCCGGAAGGACTGGCCGTTCTGCGTGCCCGCGGGGATCGCGATCTCCACCGACCCTTCGAGCGTGGGGATCTCGATCCGGTCGCCGAGCGCGGCCTGGACCATGTTCACGCGCAGCTCGTAGACGACGTCGTGTTCATGCCGGGAAAGATGCTGATGCACCTTGACGTTCAGCACGACGTAGAGGTCGCCTGGCGGGCCGCCTCGCACCCCCGCCTCCCCCTCCCCGCTCAGCCGGATCTGCGAACCGGTGTCCACGCCGGCCGGTATCTTCACCGCCAGCCGCTTCGTCGTCTGCGTCCGGCCCTGGCCCCGGCACTGCGTGCACGGGTTCTTGAGAATCCGGCCGGCCCCACCGCAAGTCGGGCAGGTCGAGGTCGTGACCACCTGGCCGAAGATCGACTGGGCCTGGCGCCGGATCTGGCCGGAGCCGCGGCACCCGGGACAGGTGTCCTGCCCGCTGCCCGGCTCGGCGCCGCTCCCGGCGCAGCGCTCGCACGTGGCAAGCCTGGGCACGTCGAGCTGCTTCTCCAGGCCGGTGAATGCCTCGTCGAATGTGATCGTCAGGTCGTAGCGCAGGTCGTCGCCCCGGTTGGAGCGCTCGCGCCGGGCCCGCCCGCCGAACCCTCCGCCGAAGAACGTGTCGAAGATGTCCGCGAACGGCATGTCGGAGAAGTCGACCGCGGGCCCACCGGTGCCGGCGGCCGCGTGGCCGAACATGTCGTAGCTGCGCCGCCGATCGGGGTCGGAAAGGACGGTATAGGCCTCGCTCGCCTCCTTGAAACGGGTGGCCGCCGCGGCGTCATTGGGGTAGCGGTCGGGGTGCGAGTCCATCGCGATCTTGCGAAAAGCGCGCTTCAGCTCGTCCGCGGAGCACTGCCGGTCCACGCCGAGGATCTCGTAGTAGTCGCGCTTGACCGCCACTGGTTGCTAGTTGGTTTCTTCGGTCACTGACGGCAGCGCCGGCGGCCGCGCCACCTTGACCAGGGCGGGCCTCACGACGCGGTCACGGATGCGGTAGCCGCGGCGGAGCTCCGACACGACGGTGTCCTCGGGATGCTCCGTCGACTCCTCGTGGCCGACCGCCTCGTGCAGCTTCGGGTCGAAGCGCGCACCGACCGAGTCGATCGGCTGCAGTCCATGCGTGCCCAAAACCTCTTCGAGCTTGCGGACCCCGAGCTCGAGGCCTTTCGCCCATGACTCGTCGATGCGGGCGGGCTTGTGGTCGAGAGCCGTCTGCAGGTCATCCAGGACGGGGAGCACCCTGCCGATCAGATCCGCCGATGCATGCTGGATCGTCTCCAGCTGCTCCTGGCGTGCCCTCTTCTTGTAATTGTCGAAGTCCGCCGCGAGCCTGAGGTGGCGATCCTTCGCCTCGGCAAGCGCCGACTCCAGCTCGGCGACCTTCGCCTCGAGCGAGGACGTAGCTGGTTCGTGCCGCTCGCCTTCGTGCGGCTCGTGCGGGTACTTGCGAGTGGTCATCGAACGTTAGATACCGCGCGGGCCAGCACGATCAAACCCCAAGTTCCGCCATGCGGTCGCTCGCGCCGCGCGCCACCGCCTGCAGCCGCGCGACGGTCTGGCTGTATGCCATGCGGGTCGGGCCGATCACGCCCAGCACACCTTTAAGTCGGTCGGTTGGCCCATATGACGTGAGCACGACCGCGCAGCTCTGCAGCCCGCTCGACGTGTTCTCCGAGCCGATGACGATCTGCAGGTCCGAGTCTCCGATGAGCTGGCGCAGGAGCACCGTCAGGTACCGCGTCTCCTCGAGCACCTCGAGCACCTGCTGCAGCCGCGACGACTCCGCGAACTCGGGCTGCCGCAGCAGGTTCCGCACGCCGTCGTGGACGACGAGGCTTTCCGAGCCCTTCTCGTAGATGTCGAGCACCGCGATGACGCGGCCCAGGAGCTCCTTCTCCAGACCAAGCGGAGCGTCCTCGTAGTCGCGCCGCGCCTCGTCGCTCGCCCGGCCGACCAGCGATGCGTTGAGCCGAGCCGCGACCTTGGTCAGCTGAGCCTGCGTCGCGCCCTGCGTGACGTTCACGACCTGCTGCCGCAGCAGGTTTCCCTCGAGCAGGAGGATGAGCAGCACCTCTTTCGGCTCCAGAGAGACAAGGTCGACGTGCTTGACCCGCGCCAGCGAACCCTGCGGCGCGCTGGCGACGGACGCGTTCTGCGTCACGGCGGCGACGGTCATCGCCACCCGCTCGACCATGCCCTCGACGTCCGCGGGCGCCGCGCGCATCTCGTCGGCGATGAACGACTTGACGCGGTCGGGTATTGGCTCGAGATCCATCAGGAAGTCGACGAAGTACCGATAGCCCGAGTCGGTCGGGACGCGGCCGGCCGACGTGTGCGGCTGTGTCAGGTACCCGAGGTCGGAGAGCTCGGCCAGCTCGCTGCGAATGGTGGCTGACGACAGGTTGACGAAATGGCGGCTCTGGAGCGCCTGCGAGCCGACCGGCAGGGCGCTGGTCGTGAACTCGTTGACGACCGCCCGCAGGATCGACTGTTTTCTGTTTTCCATTCTCTTTTCAGCACTCTCCAGGGGAGAGTGCCAATCAGAGTACCGCGAGGGCGATCTGGTTGTGCAGGTCGAGACCTCGCCTCGTGGGGGCCACGCGGCCTTCGACCCGTTCCACGAGGCCTGCGCGCTGGAGCCGCGCCAGCTCGTCGTCGAAGCCTGCCGGGACGATCATGCCCGCGGCGGTGCGCAGCCCGAGCATCAGCGACTCGGCCAGGGCCTTGCGCGGCGGCAGCTCCTCCCCATCCGCCCTTGGCGACGGCGCCGCGGCGATGTACTCGCGCGGGCGCGCCACGTTCCACCACCGCCAGGCCATCGTCCCGTCGGTTGCGTAGCTGTGCGCCCCGGCGCCCGCGCCGTACACAGGCCGGCACCGCCAGTAAGCCTGGTTGTGGCGTGATTCGAACCCACCACCGCGAGCCCAGTTGGAGACCTCATAGCGGTGGTAGCCCACCGCCTCGAGCTCGGCGCACGCCGCGTCGAGCTGGTCCCACTGGAGATCTGTCTCCACCTCGGGCAGGCGTCCCGATTCGCGGCGGCGGTACAGGAGCGTGCCCTCTTCGAAGGAAAGGCAGTACGTCGAAACATGGTCGGGGCGGAGCGCGATCGCGCGGCGCAGCGTGTCGAGCCACGTTTCAAGACTCTGGTAGGGCACGGCGTAGATGAGGTCGATGCTGATGTTCGACATCCCCACCGACCGGGCCAGCTCGAAGGCGTGGATGGCCTGCGCCGCGTCGGTCTTGCGCTCCAGGACCGCGAGAGCCCGCGGATCGAATCCCTGCACGCCAAGGCTGAGGCGATTCACGCCGCCCTCGATCCACGCTTCCAGCCTGGCCAGGTCGGTGCTCGCGGGGTTCGCTTCGAGGGTCACCTCGGCATCCGGAGCGACGTTGAAGTTGGTGCGGATGAAATGCAGCAGCCGCGCCGCGAGGGGCGCCGGCAGCAGGCTCGGCGTTCCTCCGCCGAGATACACCGTCTCGAGCTGCTGGAACGCAAAGCGTTCGCGGGCGAAGACGAGCTCGCGCTCGAGCGCATCCACGTAGTCGGGCATCAGGCGGTCCATCCCCGCGTAGGCGTTGAAGTCGCAGTAGCCGCACTTGTGCTTGCAGAAAGGAAGGTGCACGTACAGGTGCCGGAACGCGTGCAGCTCGTTCACGCCTTGATGTCCGCGATCGACTCGAGCGGCTCCGTCGCCGCCCCCATCAGACGCGCGTCGCCGCGTGCCTTGCCAATGTCGTAGCCGGCGAGAAATCCCCGCACGGCATAGCCGGCGGAATGCGAGCCGGCGTCGTGCCACGCCTCGATCGCGCGCCAGAAGACCCCGATCGCTTCGTCCCAGCGCCCAAGCGCGTTCAGCGTGACCGTGCGCCATGCGTACAGATGAAGCGCCGGATACGGCGCCTGGCCCGGCAGCAGCCGCGTCACCATCTGCGCCGAATCCTTGTCCGCGGTCTCGAGGTCACCCATGAGGTATGACATCCAGGCGAGCATCGAATGCGCGTCGAGGCGCTCGTACAACCCGAGCTTGTCCTCGAACGCGATTCGCTTGTCCGCCGTCGCCCGCGCGCGTGCCCAATCATTGGTCGCCGTCGAAAGCCCGCCGATCGCGTCGAGGACCACGCTCATCAGCTCGGGTTCGTCGAGCTCGGTGGCGATCTCCATCGCCCGCTCCGCGCTCCGCTCGGCACGCTCCAGCTCCTCGGCGGTGGGCTCGTGGATGCCCTGGATCCAGAAGGGGAAGAATGCGTCCGCGGCGAGAAAGCGCCCGATCGAGTGCTTGTCGTTTGCCTGGTGCAGCAGTCGCTCGCCGCGCTCCCGAAGATCGGCCATCCATTGCTCTGTCGGGCGGTCGCCGATCGATCCCGCCCATCGCGTCGACACCATCAGCATCCCCGCGAGCGCGCGCACCTGGTCGTCGACCGGCGCGCCCGAGGCCTCGTACTGCTCGAGCGCGAGCCGGTATTCCTCAAGGCCCGAATCGCCGGCGGTCAGGTCGCCGATGCGCTCGTGCAGCCGCGGCAGCAGCTTCGGCTCGACGAAATCAAAGGAGGCGCGGATGTGTCTCACGGCCTCAGGCGTCGCGGCCGCGGCGACCGCAACTTCCGCCGCCCTCAGCAACCACTTCGCGGCCTGCTCGCGCGTCTTGCGTGTCTCTTCGGAGTCCGGCTCGAGGGCCGTGTAGAGGATCGCCGCCTCGCGGTAGTGGAAGGCCAGGATCTCGGCCAGCGCCACCTCCCGCCCGCCGGCGGTCGATTCGCCCCACCTCGCCGCCTGCGCGTGCAGGCGCGCCCGCTCAGAGCGCGGGAGCGTGCCGTAGGCGACCTCCTGGATCAGGATGTGCCTGAAGTTGTAGCGGTCGCCGTCCACGCGCCGGATGAGGTCGCGGTCGGCGAGGTTCTCGCACAGCTCCTGGACGTGCTGGTCGAGGCCAGGTTCCAGCGCCTCCACCCCACCGACCCTGAAGGCGCGACCGAAGACGCTGCCCAGCTGCAGGACTCGACGTTCGCGCGCCGGCAGCAGGTCGAGGCGCGCCAGGACCGTCGCCTGCACCGTGTCCGGCAGCTTCTCCAGCGAGCCGTGCTCGAGGTACGAGCGGACGAGCTCGCCCGCATAGAAGGGATTACCCTCGGAGCGTTCGGACACGAGCTTGATGAGGTCCGGCTGGTCGGTGTCGAGCAGGTGGCGGACGAGATTGGCGATGGCCGTTGGCGCGAGTGGCTCGAGCGCCAGCGCCAGGTGGTTCAGCCGCCCGCCGCCCCAGTTGGGCCGCCGGTCGAGAAGCTCGGGACGCGCCAGCACGATCATCAGCACCGCCGCCTCGCCGCGGGGCTGCATGACGAATTCCGCCAGGTCGAGGAGGCTGTCGCTCGACCAGTGCAGGTCCTCGAAGACGATGACCAGCGGATTGCTCCGCGCGGCGGCCTCCAGAGCTGAGCGCCAGGCCGCGAAGAGCAGGTCCTTGTCGACGCCCTCGGGGCTCGCAGCGCCGATCGTCGCCGCCAGCATCCGCGCGTCGCGCTCCGGGTTCTCGACGCCCACGTCGCGCAGCCATCTGTCGATCGCCTCGCGCAGCATCGCGGGCGGCGTGTCCTCGGTGGTGCCCGTCAGCGTGAAGACCACCTGCCGCATGGGCCAGTACGTGAGCTGCTGACCGTATGGCAGACATTGAGCTGTGGCGACGGTCGCGTTCGGCGCGAGGCTGGGCAGCCAGTCGAGGAACTCCTCGACCAGGCGTGTCTTACCCGTGCCGGCGGGCGCGATCACGCTGACCATCGACGGCCGCCGCTCGGTGACCGCTCGCCGGGCGACGAGCTGGAGCTGCGCAAAGTCGGTCTCGCGACCGATCAACGGAGCGACGTTGTGGTGCCAGTGGGCCTTCGGGCTGCGCGGACCGATCACCAGGCGCGCGCCGACAGGCGCCGATTTGCCGCGCGCCTCGATCTCCAGCTCGTCGCCGAACTCGAAGTTCACCGCGGCGCGGACCGTGCGGTCGCTGACAAGGATCGCCCACGGCTCGGCTGCCTGCTGCAGACGCGCGGCGACGTTCGTCGCATCGCCCGTGATCAGAAAGTCGCCAGCGGACTGGTCGCGGCTCGCCACCACCTCGCCGGTGCTGAGGCCGAAGCGGATCGCGATCCGCCCGCCGAGCTGGGGGTCGGCCCGGATGCGGTCGCGCATCGCAATCGCGGCTGCGACGGCTCGGTCCGGATCGTCGCCGTGCGCGGTCGGGAGCCCGAAAACGGCCATCACCGCATCGCCGATGAACTTCTCGACCGTGCCGCCGTGCTGCTCGACAGACTCGCGCGCGATCGCGTAATAGCGCGCGAGGATGCGGCGCATCTCCTCGGGGTCGAGCTGTTCGCCGAGTGCCGTCGAGCCCGCCATGTCGGCAAAAAGCACGGTCACGATGCGTCGTTCTTCGGTCGAGACGGCCACGGGCAGCTAGCCTACCAACCCCGCTTCGTAGGCCAGGATCACAGCCTGGACCCGATCTCTGAGATCGAGCTTGTCCAGCATGTGGGCGACGTGAGTCTTGACCGTCGTCTCGCTGACGTGGAGGCGCTGCGCGATTTCTGCATTGGTGAGCCCGCGCGCCACCTCGCGCAGAACTTCCAGCTCGCGCTCTGTCAGGGAGCCCAGCTGTTTGGGCTTTCCGGGCGCCGGCTGCGGGCGCTTGGCGAACTCCTCGATCAGCTTCCGCGTCACCGACGGCGCCAGCAGCGCATCGCCCTCGGCTACGACGCGGATGGCCCGCAGGAGGTCTTCAGGCGGGGAGGCCTTCAGCAGGAACGCGGACGCACCGGCAGCCAGTGCATCGAACACGTACTCGTCGAGCTCGAAGGTCGTGAGGATGACGACCCGCGCGATCCCGGAGATCTGCCGCGTTGCCTCGATCCCATCGACGCGAGGCATCCGGATGTCCATCAAGACCACGTCGGGGCGTTCCCGGCGGACGAGCTCGATCGCGGCCTGACCATCGGCCGCCTCGCCCGCGACCTGCATGTCGGGCTGCGCCGCAACGATCATGCGGAAGCCGGCCCGGACCATCGCCTGGTCGTCGACGATCGCGACGCGTATCAACTCTTGAGGGGAAGCTTGGCGCGGACGGTGAAGCCGCCGAGCGAGGAGGAGCCGGTGCTCAAGTCGCCACTGAAAAGCTCGACGCGCTCGCGCATCCCGATCAAGCCGTGACCTGTCGATGACACCTCGCCCGGACCCGTTCCGTTGTCGCTGATCGTCAGGAGCAGCCCGTCGGGCTGGTAGTCGACATGAACCTCGACACGATTCGCTCCCGCGTGCTTGAGCACGTTGGTGATCGCCTCCTGGACGATCCGGTAGGCGGAGAGCTCGAGCGCAGCCGGCAGCGGGCGCGTCGCGCCCGTGACTTTCAGAGTCGCCTCGAGGCCGGCGTCGCGTGCGGGCTTGAGGAGGGCATCGACATCGTCGAGCGTCGGCTGGGGCGCGCGCTCCGGCGCGCCGGGGCTCTTGCGCAGCACTCCCAATAGCTTGTTGAGCTCCGCAAGCGTGTCGCGTGCGCCCTGCTCGATCGATTGCAGAGTCTCCTGGGTCGACGTGCCAGACACGCGGGCGGCGCCCGCCTGGATCGCCATCACGCTCACGTTGTGCGCGACGACGTCGTGCAGCTCGCGCGCGATGCGAAGGCGCTCCGCCTCCGCCGCCTCCTCGCGCTCCTTCTCGTGGCGCGTGACGAGCTCGGCGAAGAAACGGCGGCGCGACCGGATGTAATCGCCGATCACCCAGGCGACCAGGGACAGCGCTCCTGCGGGGATCACACTCCTCGACGCGGGGAACTCCCCCAGCAGCAGCAGCGCCACGGCAAACACGATGAGTGCGATGGCCACGCCGGCCACCATCAAGCGCACCGTTGCCGGTCCGTACACCGAAACCGCGTAGACGGCGAAGACCAGAGCCGGGCCCGACGGCTCGGCGGATAGACCGAGCGCCCATCGGGCGATCTCAGCGCAGGCGATGACGACCAGGACCAGCACGGGATAGCGGCGGCGCCACCACAGAGGCGCTGACTCCACGACCACGAACACCACGTCCGCGGGGGCGAAGGAGCCGCGGACGTAGGTTCCGATGAGACCCCCGACACCGATCAACGCGTTGAATCCGACCACCAACAGGTCGGCAAGCCGCGGCTGGCCTGCGATCCATGACCACGGCCGGCCGCGAAACGTTTGTCGGGGGAAGTTCGCGCCTATGTGACGTCCCTCAAGCGGAGCAGCCCGGCGGCCACTACAGCGAGGCCCACGCCGTAGGCCATGAGCACAAGTACGGCGTGCTCAGCGCCCACCACGGCTTGGCTCGAGGGTCCGAACACCGGCGAGGTGAATGCCTGGGTCAGCGCCGTGGCGTTCTGGTTCACGAAGAGGTCTGTGACCCACTTGTACGCGCCGCTGTTGATGCTGTCGATGAACCGCACGGCGATGACCTCCACCGCCAGGACATAGATCAATCCGATTCCGAGCGCGGCCGCGGATTGCCTGATCAGGACGCCAAGCGCCAGACCGATCGTGCCGTTGACCGCAAAGATGAGCCAGATCGCGCCGATTCCCTTTGCGACGTCGACAGCAGCAGGCCAGCTGATCGCGGCGCTCTGGAAGGACACAATGACCACGCTGCTTGCGGCACCGATCACGAACAACACCAGGGTCATGATGCCCATCCACAGAGTGAAGACCACCAGGCGGCCCGCCCACACGGTGAGCCTGCCCGGACCCTGGGTGAACATGGTCTTGACCGTTCCCCATGGAAACTCGGACCCTGCGTAGATGGCCCCGACGACGATCGCCATGGCCGCGCCCAGCGGAAACGCGGCGCCCATCACGTTGTTGACGAATTGATCGGGATAGAGGGTCAGGATGCTGACCGCTCGCCTGTCACCCGCCACCGGGTGGAGCGCCTGATACCAGGTCAGGGCGTAAACGAGCACGGTGATGGCGCCGATGAGGCCTGACGACACCAGGAACACGGGGCGGAAGTGGTTCTTACGCCATTCAGCTTTGATGGTTGCGATCATGATCCTTGCTTTTCTCCTGTGAGCTGGAAGAACACCTCTTCCAGTGACTTCTCGTATGGCCGGAGCTCGCTGACGCCGACGCCCGCCCCGACGAGCTGGCGGTTGATGTCGGCGGTGTTCTCCGGGCTGGTCTTGATGTGGACGGTGCCGTCCTGGCGGCTGATCGCGGCCGGCCCGAACATCCGGGTCAGCAGCTCCTGGGCCTGGTCGATCGGCTGGGCGCGCACGAGCACGCCTTCCTCGCCCACCAGCTCCTGGACCGTCGACTGCTGGACGAGATGGCCGTTGCTGATCACGCCGACCCGGTCGCAGATCTGCTCGATCTCGCCCAGCAGGTGGCTCGAGAGGAGCACGGTGCGGTCGCCCTGGCCGATGTCCTTGATGAGCTTGCGCATCTCGGCCATGCCCTGCGGGTCGAGCCCGTTGCTCGGCTCATCGAGGATGAGCAGCTCCGGGTCCTTGAGCAGCGCGGCCGCGACGCCGAGACGCTGCTTCATGCCGGTCGAGTACGTGCCGAACTTGCGTCCGGCCCGCGAGCGGAGCTCGACGATGTCGAGGACCTCCTCGACACGCTTCTGGTCGACGCTCGCCAGGTCCGCGATGACCTTCAGGTTCTCCCGACCTGAGAGATATGGATAGAAGCCAGGCGACTCGATCAGAGAACCGATCTTCGCCAGGCCGGCCGGGCTGCCGGGCGTGTGCCCGGCGACGGTTGCCGTGCCCGAGGTCGGCCTGATCAGGCCGACGAGCATGCGCAGGGTCGTGGTCTTCCCGGCCCCGTTCGGGCCGAGGAAGCCGTAGACCTCGCCACGCCGCACGCTCATGTCAACGGAGTCGACGGCGAGGACTCCGCTGCCATATCGCTTTGTGAGGCCGTGGGTCTCGACGATCGTGGTGTTTTGCATGCCCACCACGCTAGGTTTGTGAGAGCGCTGCGTCGTCAGCCGGAAGATCGATTTTTGGCCTCATCCTTGCGGACGACCTCGCCGTACGAGCGCATGATGGGACCGGTACGAACGACAACCAGCGAGGCGGCGTTGAACGGAACTCCGGTTGGGCCGCCGGCGATGAAAAGGGCGCGCCATTCAAAGGGAGAGGCGAGGAGCCGGTCAGGTATCTAGATGTTCCGGAGCAGCTGTGGAAATACACGCTCCTCTGGTTCTTCTGGCCATCCATGCTCGCAGGGCTGGGCGTTTGGTGGGGGCTCAACAACTGGCTCCGCATGCCAGATTGGAGCGCCTGGCTCTTCGTCGCTGGTGCTGCGGTCTTATACGTCGTGATAGGTTTGCGCGGCCGACAACTTCTTTCGTTCGGGTCCAGATTGCTAGGCCGGTAGTCAAGTTGGCGCTGGTCGAATTGCCAGGCTGCGTGTAGGAGACTTGCACACCGGCGGACGATCGTGGTGTTTTCCATGCCAACCACGCCAGGTTGGGAGGGGCGCCGCGTCGTTAGCCGCAAGATCGATCTCTTTCACCCTTTCCGCAAGGCGGACATAGCCATTGGTCGAAGCCGCAATCACTCGGTACATCGAGACCACGTTCGAGGGCGTTGACGTCGTCGTGGCCTCGCAGAAGAACGGGGCGCCGGAGATTGCCTGGGGCGACAGCTTCTTCATCTACGACCCGGATCGCAACCTCCCCGACAAGCGGCGGTTTCCGTTCGCCCCCATCGTGACCAAGGACTATGGCGAATTCGACAATCAATCCAAGCTCGACCGTCCGGGAGTCTTCCGTTTGAACATCGGCGTGAGCAAGAAGACTTACGCGTCGCTGTTCCGCGACGAGAGCCAGCACGACTTCGAGGCGCTCGACCGGCTCATGCCACATCCGGTGTATGGGCGCAAGCACTTTGTTTGCGTGCTCAATCCAAGCGATTCGACGTTTGAGTCGATCACACCGCTGCTGAAAGAGGCGTACGAGATAGCGGTGAGGCGGGCGCGGAGAGGCTCGTCGTCATGAGTCGTTCACTTGTCGACGACGCCTTCGCGCACCATGTCTGGGCAACCGTGCGGTTGATCGATGCGGGCCTCTCGCTCACCCCGGAACACCTGGACGCCGCTGTCCCTGGAACCAAAGCGCGCAGACATCCACAGCGCACGGAAATCCACTTGACGCGCTGTCCATCCTGTGTTAAGCCATCGCCTGGAAGCAGCGGACGATGGGGCCCGCATAAGTCCCCTTCGTGACTCTGGTCGTCGCCGAATCGCGAGCGACGACTGCAAGGGGGGGCATCTTCCTCTTATGACTTGGTTCCCGATTGGGCCGGACATGGTGTACGCACCGCGCGACGTGCCGGGGCTTCATCGGTTGTCCCGCCGAAACGAGTACGGGCGGCAGTCAATGGTGTACGGCATCGCTGTCGATCCAAGCAATGCGAGCATCCTGTACACGGTCGACGTCCCCGTCGCGGGTGGCAGCGGAGCCTTCCGCAGCGCTGACGGGGGCCACTCCTGGACCCCGATCATCGACACGCTCCAGCAGGCAAACCCGACGCTGACGCCGACGTGCATTGCGGTTCACCCGACAGTGGGCAACTACATTTACCTCGGGACTGGGGATGGCAACGTCTACGTGTCCAGCAACAGTGGGCAATCTTGGGGTCCACCGCAGAACGTGGCTCCCAACAAGATCGTCCAGATCATCGTGGATCCTCGCGGGGCAGTCGCCCCAGCGACCACCACGATCTATGCGGGCACCTGGTCAGGGGGGCTGTTCCAATCCACGAACGGCGGCGCGTCGTGGGGCGCCGCACTCCTCCCCGGCTCGGTCTCGTCGATGGCCTTTTCGATGCCGGCAGCCGGCACAGCTCATTTCTATGTCGCGATCATCTCCGTAGGCATCTACCACGCAACCAATCCGGCCGGTCCCTGGAACACCGTCTCCGGAACCCTGCCGGCCGGAGGCAGCTTCTACGAAGTTCGCATCGACTACGCGCGGGCCAATCCGAGCCGAGTCTATGCGTGGTTTGCGACTGTGACCGGTGCCAATGTCGGCCTCTACACGACCGGCAGCGGAGCGACTGGGTGGAGCCAGGTCGCTGCGGCGTCACCGCCTTCGCCCGGACAAGGCACATATTCGTTCGCATTGGCGGTGGCGCCGAACTCACCTGGCGACGGACTCAACGACATCTTGTTCTTCGCCTCCGTTGTTCTTTTCAGGTCGACAAACGCCGGCCTGGCCTGGCAACTCTGCGGTGAGTGGTTCCATGCCGACCAGCACGCGTTCGCGTTTGCTCCGGTAAATCCACCTGCCGGCACCATTCCGACCACGCTCATCGGTTGCGATGGGGGAATTGCCGCCTCGACCAGCTTTGCCGACCCCGCCTATGCCTTCGCCACCGCCCCGACCGATTTCGACGACGGAGCAACCTACAACCCGGCGTCTGGGGTGGGTGAGAACTGGAACCATGGAAAGCTGACGTCGGCGCTCCGGCATTACCATGCCGACCCCACTGCGAGCGCCATCGGCTATATCGGATGCCAAGACACCGGTATCGCCGGGCACACGAGCGCCCTGGGCTGGCGCGGCCTGTTCGATGCGGACGGCGTCGCTGTGGCTACCACCCCGGGCGTCGACGGAGTCAAGCTGTGGTGTCAGATCGGGTATCCGTTCAGCACCTTCCTCACCACCGACCATGGCGACTTTTCCCCTGTGGCTTCGCAAATAGCCCTGCCCACCGGCAATCCCATCAACAGCACGAGCAACCATGTGCTGACGTCGGACCGCCAATGTGCCACGGGAGTGAACTCACTCACCGACACCGGCAATGCCGCAATCGCTGTCGGGGTCCAAACAATCACGCCGGCTTCAATGGCTTACATCACCGCCGGCTCTCTGCTCTTTGTTGACCTCGGCCCCTCCACGGATCTGGTAACCGTCAGCTCGGTTACGGCGACAACGTTCACCGCAACCTTCGCCAAACCCCATGGCCCACACGCCTGGATTGAGACCTTCCAGTCCTTCGCTGTGCGCATAGACCAGGCCGGGGCGGCTACCCAAATCAGTCAGGTTTTCGGCCAGGCTCCGCCAAGGGTCATCGCAGCCAGTCCAACTGACCCAACCCTGTATTGCCTCGCCACACAGGACAGCAAAGTCTTTACGACCAGTGGAGTCATTCCTGGTCCTACAACGGTGTGGGCCGAAGCGACCACCGGCAAGCCGGCCGGCGCAACGACCAGCTGGGTGGCCATCGACTCCGCCGGTGGTATCTACGTCCTGCTGACGTCAGTACCTGGAGGCAGCACGACACCCCTTTACAAGATCTCCGGTGGCGTCTGGTCGTCCCAGGCGAGCAGCGGTCTACCCGCTGGTCCATTCGGTCCCTTGGTTGCTGATCCCCTGTCCGCCAACACGATGTATGCCGCCTCTCAGGGTCGTGTTTATCGGCTGGCGCTCGCGGCGGGCACCTGGGCGTGGACTGAAATCGGCCCAGGTCTCCCTGGTCCACACATCCAGGACCTGTGGATCGGAAACATAGGAACTGCGGGGTCGCCCAAGGTACTGCTTCGGGCGGCGGTCGCAAGCCGAGGCGTGTGGGAAACCGATGTGACCGCTGGGGCAATCGATCCGCTTGCGCGTCCATATGTACGCGACAACTTTCTGGACCAAGGGTGGCTGGTGCCGTCGCCGGATGGGCTGGTCAACCCCTTCCGGCCTACGGACGGCGTCAGCGTCTTTCATTACGAGTGTGAGGACATCAAGATCGACGCCAGGCAGGCGGGCGCGCCGGCCTTCTTCCAGACCGATCCGGAAGGCACGCTTCCGCTATCGCATGTCCTGTTCGATCAACTGAACGACAACAGTTCCAATCTGCCCGGATCAGATTCCGCGATGGTGCACGTCGAGGTGCACAACCGGAGCTACACCGCCTTGAACGGTGTGAGCGTGTGGACTGTGTATGCGAGTGCCGCGGCCGGCGTCCCGGGTCTCAACGCGAGCGTCTCGATGGCCAACGCCTTCAAATTCTGGAATCAGTTCCAAGCGGTCGGAACGATTGCTCCGAATCTTCCGGCCGACAGCCCGTGGACAGCGGTAGGTCCTCCAATCGTTCTCGGCGGCATCGACGCTTCACACCCGCAAGTAGCGTCATGGAGTTGGACTGTTCCGTTGCTCGCGGGTGGCGACCCTGGCCACTACTGCATGGTGGTCTTCCTGCACAGCGCGGCCCACCCGATTGGCGAAACAACCAACTACAGCGTCGACTCGGTCACACCAACCAACCCGCAAATTGGTCAGAAGAACTTGCACATCGGTTCGCCCCTGGGCCCGGTGTCAGGCGGTCCTGGTCCAATACCTGGCGGCGGGGGCGGCGGAATGAGGGAGTACATCGAGTTCCACAACCCGCTCGAGACTCAGCGCATTGCCGACTTCGTGATCGATCTCCGGCCCCTCCCGCCCCAGTTGCACATGTGGCTCCGCTTGAGCGAGCTTCACACTGAAGTGCCCCTCGAGCAAGCTCTGGATGGCATCGCCGTGGTTCATCGTCCGGGAGAGACGCTGAAAGAGCTCTTCGCGGGGGTGGGAGTAAAGCAACGTAACAAGGTGACTGCCTGGCTCGATCGATGGTTGGACTCGACGGAAGGCAAGAGTGAAGCCCGAGAGGATGACGATGACGACGGCGACGGCAGGCCAAGACACAAGCGGCATCCCATGGTTCGCTTCACGCAAGCGATTTATCGAGCGAAGCCTGCGACGCGGGTATCCGTCCGGGGCGTGCGACTCTCGCCTCACGGGGTGGGCGCCGCGCTGATGGCTGTCGAGAATACTGGCAAGCTGCCAACGGGCAGCCGCTACCGGTTCCAGGTGCAGCAAATGGTGGGAGACCAGGTGGTTGGGGGAGGCACATACGTTGTGGTGATCGCCGGCGAGCCCAAGCTGCCGCCACCGCTCGTTTCGCCCTCGCACAGGATCGATCCGAAGACCAAAGGGCCCCCGACGATGCCACCAATGCCTCTCCGCTTTGTACCGCCCTGGATGACAAACCTTGTGGAGGAACGCGCTGAGCTGCTGGGCAAGTTCCCGCCAGAGGTGGAGCCGCCAATCGGCTAATCCCGGCAGCGTGCCAGGGTCCTAGGGCTGCTGGACTGCCACCCGGACGAAGTTGATGAGCGCGGGCAGCCAGAACCACACGATCAGGACCAGGGCGATGGCGATGATGAAGGCGCCGCCGACTCCGACCTTGCGGCCGCCCTTCGCGGCTGGAATCCATTGGGTTCCGTTCCACCGCAACCGGCCATCGGGCGACACGGCCGGCTGCCATTGCGAGCCGTCCCACCAGAACCTTCTGTCCGCGGAAAACTGCGGCGGACTCGGTGAAGGCTGAGTGCTCACGACTCGACTCTACGAGCGGTAGTCATAGTCCGTGGTGAACCCGCAGACGCCCGCATAGCGAAACGCGAAACCCGCCTCATCCACCGCAAGAACCTTTGCGTGGACCTCGGTTCCCGGCCGGTCATGCCCCGGGATCCCACACGACACCTCGCCGTCCTCGGACGCAGCCTCAGCCGCCTCCACGTTCACCGACGCCCCCACCTCGATACGTTCGTGGCCACGCCGGTGATCGAGTCGGATCGCCGCCGGACGGATCGCGCGCACGTCGCCGATCGAGGTGGTGAAGTTCGCCATCGGGGTGCCACCGGCCTTGCCCAGGAATATGTCAGCCAGGGCGGCCTGCGCTTCAGGCGACGCCCGCTCGTCGACGAGCAGCGCGACCTGCCACGGAATCCACTTTGGGTCGTCGACGTAGGTCCCGACCATCACCGTGGCCAGGCCGTCGAGCTCGACGTCGCCGTAGTGGCCATTCTTGACCCACCACGAGAGCGCGAAGTCGCACAGGCCGTGCGTCGAGCTGGACCCTTCGGCGCCGCCAGTGCGGCGGCATGGGCAGATCGCGTCGCAGTTGCACGACTCGAAATACGTGCCGCTGACGCGCCAGGCCTGGTTCACATCGGTCTAGGGCCGGCCAGAAGCCAGGGCCAGGCGATCACCGCCAGGCCTCCGGCCACGCACGCGACGCCCACCGCGCGCGGCAGCATGTCCCCGAAGCGCACGTTCTTCTCGATGAAGAAGACCGCGGCGATCACGGCCATCCAGGCGATGTTCATCAGGCCGATCACCGCCAGCACGACCATGAGCGCCCAGCAGCACCCCAGGCAGTAGAGGCCGTGTGAGGCGCCGGCGCGGACTGCGGACGGTGCGCCCCGGCCGAAGTCGTGGCTGAGGATGAACCCCAGCGGTGACCGGCACGCCCGCAGGCACGCGAACTTGAGAGGCGTGAACTGATAGATGCCCGCAACGACGATTGCGGCGCCGCCCACGCGGGGCAGCCACGACGGCGGCATCATCCAGATCTCGTTCACGGCCTGCAGGACCGCCAGCGGCACGAGGCCGGCCGCGGTCCAGACGATGAGGTACCCCAGCACGAATGCGGCGGTCGGCACGTAGCCCTCGGAACGCGCGCGTGTGACCGACGCGTAGGCGAGCACCATCGGCGCGACCGACGGGAACATCATCGCGACCATCATCACGAGCCACGTGATCAGGAACAGTGCGGCGCTCATCATCACCATGCCGCCCAAGCCCATCGAGCTCGCTTGCGAGATCGTCACCAGCCAGGCGACGGTTGCGCAGACGAGCAGCGCGGCCACGATTCCGGTCGCGATCGGCCGCGGAAGAGGCGCGGCCTGCGGCTGCATTCGCCGGGTCTAGGCGGACCAGCGGTAAGGCGCCGAGAACGCGCTCTTGCCGCTGTTGTGGAACTCCATGCCGAAGGCCTTGATCCTTGATGCGGTCGGCCTCGCAATCGTCAGCGTCGTGTTCGAAGGGTGGAAGACGCCTACCAGCTTGGTCGGTTCGGTGAACCCTTCGGGAATGTAGTCCTCCACATCGATCGCGATGTCGCTCCCGATCTTCAGGTGGTGCTTATGGCCGCTTTCGGTGAATTCGATCGGCTGCTGCTCGATGCCGAGCACCTCGCCGATCAGCGGCGCCAGGGCCGCCATGGGCCCGCCCATCTGGCCGGAGAAGACGCCGGCGAGCTTGTCCGCCTGCTCTTTCGAAGCCTTGGCGTCGATGATCAGGCCGACGCGCCAGTTCCCGTCCAGCATCTTCGGCGGTGCGTCGGCGACGACGGCGACGCTGTGGCCGCTGACATCCACGCCGTCGATCTGCCCGCGCTGGACGTGGTACGCAAGCACGACCTGGCAGCGGTCCTCCGTCCCCGGCGACGCAAAGCTCGTCACCGAGCATGGACACGCGAAGTCGCAGTTGCAGTTCTCGAAGTAGGTACCCTCGACCGTCCAGCTCATGGAACTACCTCCGAGTGATAGTTGGAGAGAACTCGCGAAGCGTACTACGATCGTCCGCGTGAGCCCTGCGCCCCGCGGTCCGATGAAGATGCCCAAACCCAGCGAGGACGCGAAGGCGGCTTTCGCCAGGCTGGTGCCGGATGAGCCGGCGGTCACCCTGAAGCCGATGTTCGGGCAGCTGTCCGCCTTCGTGAACGGGAACATGTTCTGCGGGATCTTCGGTGACGAACTGATGGTGCGCCTGCCCGCGGACGAAATCGAGAAGGTCAAGAAGCAGGGCGGGCGCGACTTCGAGCCGATGGCCGGGCACAAGATGGGCGGTTACGTCGTGGTCCCCGGGAACTGGCGCGCAAAACCGCCGACAGCGGTGATCAAGCGGGCCCTCGAGGAGACCCGCAAGATGCCGGCCAAAACGGCCAAAACGGCCAAAACGGCCAAGAGTGCTAAGCCGAAGGCGGCGGTCAGAACCCGCTAGCGGCGCTTTCCCTTCTGGATCGGCTTTGGTGGTTCGGGGGCGACCACGTCGACGGGCTGTTCCACCGGCGTCGCCTCGGCCACAGGTTCCGGCACGACCTCGACAGGCGCCGGGCGGTGTTCCACCGCCTCCTTGCCCATCGACACATGGCCGCTGAAGGTTGCGCCGTCCTCGACCGTGAGCCGGGCCACCCGCACGTCGCTCCCGACGAGCGAGGCAGCGCTCCCGACCACCAGCCGGTTGTAGGCCGTGACCGCCCCGTTCACCTTTCCCCGGTCGCTGATCACGATGTCGCCCGTCGCCTCGAGGGCGCCATCGACGGTGCCCGACACGCGCAGGTCGCCCTCGATGTAGAGCTGCCCGACGAGCCTGTCCGCAGGCCCGAGCACTACCGAGTTGCGTCCGTTCGAGCCGTTTTCCGCCGGGGTCGGGGTCGGCAGCCTACTGCCCGGACGCCTGATGCTCAAAATCACCCATTCGGACGTGGCCGTTCAACGTCGCGCCATCGTCGATCTGAAGCCTGCGCACCACGACATCGCCGCTGAGCCGCGCGTTCTTGCCGAGGGTCAGCTTGTCGCGTGCGGTGACCGCGCCCTCGACCGCGCCCTTCAACGAAACGTTGGCGCCCTCGAGCAGCGCCTTGACCTGCGCGCCCGAAGCAACGTCGATGTTGCCGCTCACTCGGACCTCGCCTTCCACGCGTCCGTCCGCGTGAACCGACCCGTCGTAGATGAGCTTGCCTTCGAGTATGTCGCTCGGGCCCATCGTGAACTGCTTGCGCCCGTCGCGCTTTATCTCACCGTTTTCCGCAGAAGCCGTGCCTTCGGCTACCGCCTCCTGAACGTCCATGCGTCACCCCCGACTTGGAATCAGGCGCTAAAGGTTAGCCGACTGCGGCGAAGATTCGAGGATATGGTGCCTAGAACTCGGCAGGCAATTTTTGTTCGGTTGATTTGTCGCTGGTCGAGCGAATCGTCGCACGAGAATTTCCAAGCGCCCTCTCGAAACCTGGCAGCGACCTGTCGACCATCGCATCGGTGGCGGTCAGCGAGATGCGTAACCAACCGGGCAGCTCGAACATGCGGCCTGGCAGGACGTAGACGTTCTCGTCGGCAAGTTGTCGCGTGAACGCCGAATCGTCCGCGAGCGGCGACCGCACCATCACGTAGAAGGTTGCTTCCGGCGTCACGGTCTCGTAACCCATGTCGGTGAGCGCACCCACGATTCGATCGCGGCGTCTCTGCAGCGCTTCGATGTCGACGCTCGCCTGCTCGAGGTCCTCCATCGCGTACTGCATGAGCGCATTGGGAAATGCGTAGCCGGTGACCGTCTGAGCGACCCACAGCGCATCGCGCAGCTCCTCACGGTCGGGCATCGACGGCGGCATCGCGATGTAGCCGAGGCGCTGGCCTGGCGCGATAAGAGTCTTGCCGTATGTGTAGATGAGGAACGATCGGTCGTAGAACTCCAGCGGCGAGTGGAACTCGCGGCCGTCGAAGAGGATGCGGCTGTACGACTCGTCCGAGATGAGATAGATCGTGCGGTGCGCAGCCTCGAGGACCGAGGCGAGGCGCTCGAGCTCGTCCGGCGTGAAGACGCGCCCGCTCGGGTTGTGCGGCGAGTTGACGATGATCGCGCGCGTCTGCGGCGTGATGTGCCATTCGATAGCGTCGACGGGCAGCTCGAATTGCGGCGGCGTGAAATCGACGCGGACCGGCTTGGCGCCGCACGCAAGGATCATCGGCACGTAGAAGAACCACGGGGGCGACAGGTAGATGACCTCGTCGCCGGGGTCCAGGACTGCCCGCAGCGTCGAGGCCAGTCCTCCGAACGCGCCCGTCGTCATGGACACGTCCTTTGGATCGAAATCGATCCCGACGCGGCCGCGCAGCGACTCCACGGCGACCTTGATCGCGTAGTCGTCGCTGAACTTGTAGGCGAACCAGTCCTTGTCCTTCGGCTTCGCCCACTTCGTGAGAGCCTGCTGGATCTCCGGGAGCGGCATCTCCTGCGGGTTCCCGAAGCGGAAGTCGCAGGCTTCGGGCCGCATGACGCCTCCCTCGTAGGTCGCGTCGCCGACGTAGCTGAGCACCGGCTCGAGGTACTCGATCATGCTACGCACCGCCCTGGAGTACGCGCTCACGCGAACTCCCCGAGCAGTCCGCCCTCGGTCAGGCCGCCGGCGCGAGAAGAAACCGCGACGTACGGCTCGTGCCCGTAGCCCTTCTGCATGAGGTGCGGGTGATCGCGGATCGCGATCCGCCAGTCCTCGAGCTGGCTGCGGTGGCAGTCGATCGCGCGCAGCTTCATCATCACCTCATCGGCGTCGAGCTCGATCACGACATCGACCTTCTCCGTGGGTTGAAGCGGGAGCTGACCGTCGCCGGTGAGCCGAAGAGCGTCCCGGTAGAACTCGTCCAGCTGCTGGTCGATCGCCACGTGGTACAGGGCCGGCCGCTCGCCCTCGGTCATTGCCGCAACCGCGGCGTCGGTGCATGCTCCCATCGCGATGTGGTCGGCATGCCCGTACGCGCCATCCGGTCCCCAGCCCACGACCGCCCGCGGGCGAAGCTTCGAGATCTGCTCCCAGACCCGCTGGGTGATCTCGCGCTGGTCGGATCCCGCCACTCCTCCGTCAGGGTAGTCCCACAGCTCGACGCCGCTCAAAGCCAGTGCGGCCGCCGCCGCCTCAAGCTCTTTGACGCGGATCTCCGCGAGGTCTTCCTTCTTCGCGCCGGGTGGCTTGCCCTGCCAGCCCGCCTCCCCATACGTCGCGCAGACGAGGTGGGTGGCGATGCCGGCGCGGGTATGGCGGAGGATCAGGCCGCCGGTGCCCATCGACTCGTCGTCGGGGTGGGCGAGCACGAGCAGCACGCCGCCTTTGGCTTCATCCATTTCGAGGGGATTAGGGTATGCGGTCTTCCATCTCCCACGCGTGGTCGAGCGCGTGCCACGCCGTCCGCCGGGCCGCGTATGCGACAGGCCATTTTTCCTCGCGGTTCGGGTTGCCGAAGCTGTCCAGGATGGCCTTGCGGAAAGCCTTCACCGCCGCGGCGTCCTTGCCGTCCGGCTGCTTGAGCCGCGTGCCGATGCGCTTGGCGTACTCCATCTCGGCGCCGAGCACGTGGTCGAACATCGCGTCGCGGTCGCGCCCTCCACCGCGCGGGCCCTTGCGAAGCGACAGAGGTGATTTGGCGCGGACCTGGTCGAGATACTTCCAGCAGGCTTCGACGAGCGAAACCACGCGCTCGGTTTGGGCTTTGGTCAGTGGCTTCGTCTCATCCTTCGTCGAAACCCCGGGCGCGCCGTAATCGGTCGTGGCGTTTCCGGTCGATCGCTCGACCACGTCAAAGTCGAGCTTGCCCTTGGGAAACTCAATCCGCGCGAGCTTCGCGACTGGCACATAGCGGGGCGCGTAGGCCGCGAGGCTGGCGAGCGCGCCCGCCTCGTCCTTCCCCATGCGGGACCAACCTGGCCAGTCGGCGGCACTGGCGAAGACCCGCTTGCCGCCGACTTCCAGGTAGACCCGTGTACGACTCACACGGCGAGATTAGCGCCTGACGATCAGGTCTTTTCCGCCGCCTCCCGCGCCGCCGGCTCAGTGGCTTCGTGAGCGGAGGTTTCGTTCGATGGCCCAGCCCCCGGACCGCCCGGGTGGAAGGTGCCGTTGTTCTCGGCGGTCTCCTGGGCCGCGCTCTCGCCCGTCTCGTGGGTCGCGGTTTCGTTGGACTTGGTGCTCGGCGAGGTGGCGGAGACCGCGGCGATGGCCGGGGTGAGGGTCGATTTGGCCAGCACAGTGGCGCCGAGGACCGCCCCGAAGATCATTGCGGCGGTGACGACGGATCCGAAAAGAATGACTCGAGTTCTATCCATAGCTCGCATGATCTGGGGCGAACCTCAAAACGAGCTTGGATTCCGGTGTGAATGTGACTGCCGGCGGCACGAGGCCGCCGGCAGCCGGTAAGCCCTAGAGGTTCTCGTGAATCAGCCGGCCGAGGGTCTTGTACTTGTCGGGCTGGCTGCTCTTGAGGTAGAAGGCGAGGCCGATACCGACAGCGAAGATGGCCAGGTCGATCGGCACGAGGAAGTTGGCGAGGCGGAAGGTGCCGGCGATGAAGCCGAAGTTCTGGATCAGCAGGTACAGGACCACCGCCTGTCCGAAGAACGAGATGATCGGAGCAAGCACCGTGCTCCACCAGTGGACCTCGGTGCCGTGGTGCTGCCAGAAGTAGCGGAGGATCGCCACCGAGACCAGTGCCTGGACGGCAAGGATCACGATCACGCCCATGACGGCCATCAGCCCGTACAGCTCGAGGTACGCCTGCTGAGTCGGGTTGTCGCGGCCGCCGAAGATTGCGAAGAGCACGACTATGGCCGCTGCGATCACCGACTGGGTGATGGAGGCGACGTGTGGGCTCTTCCAGCGCGGGTGAGTCCGGCCCAGCGCGGCCGGCAGCACTCTTTCCCTGCCGAGTGAGTAGAAGTAACGCGCGGCCGTGTTGTGGAAGGCCATGCCGCAGGCAAACGATCCGGTGATGATCAGGATGCTCAGCAGCTGCGAAACGCCAACCACAGCGTATTGGCTGGCAGGCCCGAGGTAGTAGTGCGCTGGGTCCCCTTGCGCCTGGGCGATTGCAGCTCCGAGGTTGGAGTAGCCGGCGAGAGGCGCCCAGCTGGTGATGATGTAGAAGATCCCGAGGCCGACGACCGAGATGTACATCGCCATGGGGACGATTCGCTTGGGGTCTCTGGACTCCTCGCCGTAGTTCGGCGCCATCTCAAAGCCGACCCACGACCAGAACGCGAAAAAGAGCCCGATCGCGGGTATGCCGGCGGCTAAAGCGCCCGTCGCCGGAAAGCCCTGAAATGCCTTGACGGGGTTGATCGCTTCCAGCGTGAATGCAGTGGATGTCGTGAAGCCTCGAGCGAGCATGAACAGGTCGAAGATCAAGAGAAACACGACCTCGCCGACAAGGAACACGCCCAGGATTCGCGCCGTAATCCTGATGTCGAAGTAGGTGATCAGCGAGATGACCACCACCATGAACAGGGCTAGCCAGGGCCACTGGATGTAACCCAGGAAGTGAAGGCCCGTGAGCGCGCCGAAGTTGGTCAAACCGAGCTGCAGGAAGTACGCGAAGCCCCCACAGAGCGAAGCCTCGAAAACTGAGTACGCGACGACAGCGGCAAATCCGGTACCCAGGCCGAGCTCACGGCCGAGGCCGTGACTGATATACGAGTAGAAGCCGCCGGCCGTCGTCACCTTGCGGGCCATCGCCACGTAGCCGACCGAGAAGATCGTCAGCACGATGGTCGCAAACAGGAACGAGGCCGGAGCCCCAAGTCCGTTTCCATAACCGACGACGAGCGGGGTGTTGAACAGCATCGCGGAGATCGGCGCGGAGCCGGTCACGGTCAGAAAGAGCACTCCGGCGATGCCGACCGCATGCTTGCGCAGCATCGGGACGTCCGCTCGAGTCGAGACGTCGAAAACGTCCGCCCCCGCCTGCGCAAGCGGCTCGACGGTACCCACCGTTGGATCAGCCATGTCGCGTCCCCTCCTTAGTGCTTCCGCATTACGTTGGCCGTCAGTAAATCTCCAGGTATTCCTGGAGCTCCCAGTCCGTCACGTGGTCGGCGAAACGCTGCAGCTCGTACCGGCGCATGACGGTGTACGCCTCGACGAACTCACTCCCCAGCATGTCCACGATCATCTGGTCGGTCTCGAGGTTGTGCAGCGATTCCTCGAGGGTGAGTGGCAGCTTCTTTTTGGACTCGTCCTCTTCGGCGGGCGGGTGCGCGGCCGGCTCCAGCTCGAGCTTGTCCATGACCCCCAGTAGGCCGCTCGCCAAGAGCGCAGCGCCGACGAGGTAGGGGTTGGCGAGACCCGATGGTGCGCGGTTCTCGATGTGCCGGCTCTCGGCCGACCCTCCCTTGACCCGGATCAGCGCGCTGCGGTCCTCCGGTCCCCACGAGATGTTGGTCGGGCTGAAGGTGTGGCGGCGCCGGCGCTTGAGGCAGTTGATCGTCGGCGCGAGCAGCGCGTAAGTGGAGCCGGCGTGGCGGAGCTGCCCAGCTATGAACTGCCTCCCCACCTTGGAGAGGCCGGCCTCGGCTCCGTCCTCGGCCATCGCGTTCTTGCCCGACTCAGTGTTGAGCAGGCTGATGTGCGTGTGAGCGCCGCAGCCCGCGCCGTCGGCGAAGGGCTTGGACATAAAGGACGCGAGAAGACCTTCCTTGCGCGCGATCTCCTTGACCCCGTTCTTGAAGCTGAAGGCGCGGTCGGGACCGCCGATGCCGCGGGCGGGCGCGTAATTGATCTCCCACTGCGAACCGGCGTACTCACAGTTCGCCGTGATGATGTCGACGCCGTACTCCCGCATCTCGTTGACGATCCGCTCGATCGCCGGGACCCACGTGTTTCTCACCGTGTTGAAGATCTGGTAGCCGCTGAAGAGCGGCTTGTGCGTGTCGGCGTCCAGGAGGTAGAACTCGGACTCCGTGCCCATCACGGGCTCGTAGCCGAGCGCGCGGCTTCGCTCGAGGACTCGCGCAAACACGTGGCGAGGAGACGCCGCGAGCGGCTTGCGGTCGGCCCAGGTTGCGTCGCAGATGAAGCGCCCGGTCGCCTCGGCCCACGGCACGATGGCCGCGGTCGACGGATCCGGGTGCAGCAGCTGGTCCGCGTACGCGACCTCTTCGTTGTAGAGCGTGCCGGGGACGACGTCGGACCGCGAGTCGAGCACGGCGGCTCCGCCGTACATGTTCAAGCCTTCCTGCGCGAAGCGGGCGGCGTGCTCGATCGGAACGATCTTGGACCGGCTCGTGCCATGCATGTCCGGCAGCTCGAAGCGGACGTTGCGGATGCCCTTCTCCTTCCACTCGGAGAGGACACGCTCGACGGAAACGGACTTTTTCTCAGCTATCGCCATGGGTCAACTCCCTGCTGCCGTTGTTCCACACGCCTATCTCGAGCCCGAGCTGCCGCACGAGGGCCGCCACGTCGCCGGCGCCGCGCTGATGCAGCACCGCGAGCACGCCACCCTCTCGCCCGTCACCCCGCAGCAGCGCGTCGGCGATCACTCGCGGCGGCTGGAGATGGTTGCCCTCCCATCCGAGCGTCGGGTAGGAGTCGCGCACGACTACGAACGAGCCGCGCGGGCCGCGGATCAGCATCGCGAGCTCGATGTAATGGCCGACGTCCCAATCGGCGGCAGGCCCGGTCGTCGCCTCCCCGTTCAGCTCCGCCAAGATTTGCTCTGGCGCCGGATGGCTGCCCCACAGCTTGCCCGTGCGGACGTTGGCAATCAGCCGCGCGCCGAGTCCGGGCGCATCGCCGACGAGCCGCTCCACCCGCTCGGCGTTCCAGGGGCCGCGGATGGGCACCGCGCGCAGCTCGCCCCCACTCGCCTGCTCGATGACCCCGACCAGGCCGGCCGGCGATGTGCCGGACTCCTCCGCTCGAATGTGCGGCAGCTTGACGCGGTATTGAGCCTTGCTCACCGCGCCGGGCGGAACGCTTGGTTCGCCGTCCGGCTCGGGGAGCGCCGTCCCGGCGCGCAGCGCCACGACGTCCTGGTCGAGCGGCTCGCCGTCCCACTCGTCAAAGCCCGCGTGGTTCAGGACGCGGGCTGCCCAGAACGGGCCGCAAAGGTTGTCCTTCTGCTGCCGGCTCGAAGTCGCGACGGCGGTGGCCCGCACCTTCAAACGCTCCTCATGTAGCGGGCCCGCTCCCAGTCGGTCACGGCGCCGCGGAAAGCCTTGATCTCCCACTCGCGCGACGTCACGAAGTAGTCGCTGAACCGCTCGTCGAGGGCGCGGCGCAAGACGTCGTCCGCGGCGAAGGCGAGCAGGGCGCTCTCGAGCGTGCCCGGAAGCCCGGCCATGTCGGTGCGCGCGTACGCGTCGCCGACGACCGGATCGGGCGGATTGAGCTGGCGCTTGATCCCGTCGGCGGCCGAGGCTGCGATGGCCGCGATCGCCAGGTACGGATTCGCGTCGGCGCCGGGGCGGCGGCACTCGAGACGGCACAGCTCCGGGTGATCGGCGCGGACGATGGCTCGCACCGCGCACGAGCGGTTCTCGACGCCCCACGTCGCATTCACCGGGGCGAACCAACCCGGCACCAGGCGCTTGTAGGAGTTGATCGTCGGGTTGAGGAGCAGCGATGCGGCGGGCAGGTGCTCCAGCACCCCGGCGATCGCCGAGCGCAAGACCTGCGGCAGCTGTTTCTGGCCGGTCGACCGAAAAGCGTTGGCGCCGTCGCTCCAGCACGAGAAGTGGACGTGGCCGCTCGAGCCTTCCTCGCCTGGGTTCGTCTTGGCCAGGAAGCTGGCGCGGAGGCCCATCGTGGCCGCGAGGTCCTTGACCGCCATCTTGGTCAGCGCCGCGTCGTCGGCCGCGCGCAGGGCCGGCCGTGCTCCGAGGTTCAGCTCCAAAAGCCCGGGGCCTGCCTCGGTGTGCACCGCATCGAGCTCCACCCCCAGCCCCTCCAGCGCCGGCGCGAGAGCGCGCACGAAAGCCTCGAAGCCGCCGACCTCGGTCAGGCTGTAGCTGAGCCCGCTCGACATCGGCTTGTCGGCGGCGTCCCAGAACCTCACTTCGTACTCCACCGCGGACACCGCTTCGTACCCGAGCTGAGCGAGACCGTCCAGCACCCGGCGCAAAACCTCGCGCGAGGCTAGCTCGCAGGTGGTGCCGTCGGGCCAGCTCGGCGTGGCGAGGCACACCTTCCAGCCCGGCCGCCACGTCAGGTCGTGCAGGGTCGCCGGGTCGGGATGCACGACCAGGTCGCCCGCGCCGGTCCGGATGCCGAACTTCGTGTAGTCGCTGATCGGCGTGTCGGTCGGGTCGAGCCCGAGCAGCAGATCGGTCATCACGGTTCCGTGCCTGAGGGCCGACTCGAATGCGGCCGGCCTCAGCGCCTTGCCCCGGATCGATCCGTTGACGTCCGGGATGCCGAGGAGGATGAACCCGCCATCGTCCGTTTTCGCTTCACCTCCCCGCTCGCGGGGGAGGTCGGCGGCAAAGCCGCCGGGTGGGGCCGTACGGGAGTCAATCGCGCTCAAAGCTTCTCCCTCACCACCTTCTCGACCGCCTCGATCGACTCTGCGAACCGCTCGACCATCTCCTGCAGCTCGGCCTCGGTGCTCGTGAACGCGGGCGCGAGCAGCACCTCGTCGCCGGTGAATCCGTCCGGCGTGGAATGCGTCGAGCTGACGAGCAGGCCGTGCTCGAATGCGACGTCGTCGACCAGCGTCGCCACGTCGAGCTCGTGCGGCAGGAAGGACTTGCGGTCCCGCGGGTCGACCAGCGACACGCCGAGCAGGAAGCCGCGGCCCCGCACCTCGCCCACGATCTCCGAGCCCTTCAACGCCGCCGCCAGCTGATCACGCAGCCCAGGTCCCAGGCGCTTCACGCGGTCGACGAGCTTGTTGTGCACGATGTAGTCGAGCACCGCCAGGCCCACTGCCGACGGAAGGGGTGCGCCATCCCAGGTGTGGCCGAGATCGAACTCCGCCGAGCCCTCCGCCACCGCGTCGTAAACGTGCTCGCGGCACAGCACCGCGGAGATGGGCCAGTAGCCGGCGCCCAGGCCCTTGCCGATGGTGACGATGTCGGGCTCGATGGGCAGCTGGTGAGCGGCAAGCCAGCTGCCGGTGCGACCGACGCCGGTCACGATCTCGTCGAAGCAGACTACGAAGCCGTACTTCTCGCGGCGCTCGGCGAGCCCGTGCCAGAAGCGGTCAGGCGGAGAGTAGGCGGGCATCGCCGCCGCGGTGATGGGCTCGCAGAAGAACGCGGACACCGTGTCCGGCCCCGCCTCTTTCAGCGCGCGGTCCAGCTCCTCGAGTGCCTTCTCACCGGTCGGATCGATGCGCGAGGTCGAGGGGGAGATGTGCTTG
>DATNMQ010000090.1:0-1395 GCA_035602465.1 Candidatus Sulfotelmatobacter sp.
GGTCAGACCTCGATTATCTGACGATCTCCACGAGCAACACCCATGCGCCGATGATGGCGGCGACCATCGCGGCAATCAGGGCCGGCAGCACCCAGTACAGTCCGCCCCCGTTGCCAATCAGGAGAGAGACCGCGCCAATGACCAGGAACAATGGTCCCATGTGGTCGCCCACGACTCTCATGACGAAGTTGGTTCTCGTGACGCCCAGGGCGCGCCTAGGGGCGCGAATGTGGATGTAGCCGAGCAGGCTCGACATCACAATCGCTATGACGAGAATTTCGATCGATGCTGCGGCGACCATCTGGCCCGGCATCAGCAGGAGGGTTGCAAGGACCAAAACCGCGACGAGCAGAAGCAGCACCTCCACCGCCCGCGCGACCAGTCCAGGCCCTTTGATGACCTTATCGAGATTGATCGACAACGCCACGAATAGCAAACCGGTCAGCGCAGCGGAGGAGCTCGCGACCGCGGTGAAAGCAGCTGCCCAGCTGTCAGGCCTGTACGCCTCCACGGACGCTATTTTGAAAGCTTTCGGCTCGAGGCTGGGGGCTGTTTAGAGAGTGAGCCGGATGCCGACCCGCTCCTTTAGCGCGCGGTCGTAGACAAGGCGCGCCGCAGCGGCATCTTCGACCGCGTGACCGGTCGACTTGTAGAGCGTGATTTCGTCATGAGACTTGCGCCCAGGTCTGCTGCCTTGCAGCACCTCGCCAATTTCTGTGACGGTCTCAGGATCGATGCCTTGCAGCTCGACGGCGCCGGCAGGTGGTGCATTGGTCACGGCGCCGCGCCACTCGACGAAGACTCGACTCGCTGAGACCGTTTCCGGATCCACCTCCGGACCGAATGTTCCGCCGACCGAGCTGACGTGGGTCCCGGGCGACAACCAGTCGCGCCTGATGATCGGCTCACGAGCGTCAGTGCAACATGCGACGACGTGGGCCCCGCGAACGGCTTCCTCTATGGATGCGGCCACGTGCGCTGCGGGATGCGTCGCCGCGAGCTTCTTCGCGTGCTCGAGATTTCGCGATGCGACACGGATTTCCCGGAAGTCCCGCACATGGGGAAACGTCTGCAGGTGCGACCAACCCTGGGTACCGGCTCCCAGGATGGCGAGCACGTCCGAGTCGGGGTTGGCCAGCGCCTTGGTGGCGACGGCCGCGGCCCCGCCCGTTCGAATCGCCGTGATGTAGGTCGCATCCATCACGGCAAGGGGAGTGCCCGTCTGTTCATCGAACAGCGTGATGAGCCCTTGGTGCGAGTCCAGGCCGGCCTCATGGTTGGCCGGGAAGACGCTGACGAGCTTCGCCTCGAGAGCAACATCGGCCAGGTATCCAGGCATCGAGCCCAGCAGGCCCCGAGTGCCCACGCGGGCTGCCGTCCGCGGCGGCACCGACG
>DATNMQ010000096.1:0-1059 GCA_035602465.1 Candidatus Sulfotelmatobacter sp.
TCGTCTATGCCATCCTGTTTAAGGCCGCCGCTGAGGCGATGACGACGCTTGCTGCCAATCCGCGCCGGCTCGGCGCGGAGATCGGCGGCGTCGCGGTCCTGCACACCTGGGGACAAGCGCTAACGCATCATCCCCACATTCACTGTGTCGTGCCGGGCGGCGGCCTGTCACCTGATGGAACACGCTGGATCGCCAGCCGACCGAATTTCTTCCTGGCCGTCAAACCGCTGTCCCGGCTCTTTCGCTGGCTTTTTCTCAAACGCCTGATCGCGGCCTTCAACGCCGGCGCCTTGCGCTTCTTCGGCGATCTTGCTTCTCTTGCCGAACCCGACGCTTTCGCTGGTCGCATCAAAGCCATGCAACGCGTCAACTGGGTTGTTTACGCCAAGCGGCCCTTCGGCGGACCCGCACAGGTCCTGGCCTATCTCGGCCGCTACACCCATCGCGTCGCGATCGCCAACAGCCGGCTCGTCGCACTCGACGACGATCATGTCGCCTTCTCATGGAAGGACTATCGCCAAAACAGCGCGACAAAGATCATGAAGCTCAAGCCCGACGAGTTCATTCGCCGCTTCCTGCTTCATACGCTGCCCGACGGTTTCCACCGCATCCGCCACTTCGGCTTCATGGCCAACCGCCACCGCGCCGCCAAGCTCGCCCTTTGCCGCGAACTTCTCGATCATGAGCGGACAGCCCCAAACGACGGCCAACCGCCGCCTGTGGATTCGGAAGCTCAAACCTGGGCCGAGGTTCCTGCCTGTCCCGATTGTGGTGGCGTCATGCGCATCATTGAGCGCTTTCGACACAGCTTCAGACGCGCCAGCCCTCGAACATCACCGTTCCGATGCGACACATCGTGAGCCAAGTCATGCCGTGCACGACGATCATCATTCGTCATTTCGCTCCCAGCGTCTCGATCATCGCGGACGATGTCGAATCCGTGCTGTCACACTGCGCGACAACAACCGTCCGATGCAGCAAAAAGCCTATCGCGATCTCCGGCGAAGCGCGTCTGATCTCAACTCTTCCCCGATGCGCACATCTCGTGTCTCTGCCTCA
>DATNMQ010000103.1:0-1266 GCA_035602465.1 Candidatus Sulfotelmatobacter sp.
GTGATCTTCCTCCGAAAAAATGGACAGGGTTAAACTGCTTTTAGCTCCATCTCGATCGGGCTGATATAACCGATGGCTGAGTGGCGACGAGTTCGGTTGTAGAAGCCTTCGATGTAGGCAAAGATGTCCCGTTTGGCTTGCTCTCGTGTGGCATATTGGCGGTGATGGACGAGTTCGGTTTTGAGCGTGTGGAAGAAGCTCTCCATCGGGGCATTGTCGTAGCAGTCGGCCTTGCGGCTCATCGAGACCTGAAAGCTGGCGGATTGCGTCACCTTGCGGTAGTCCGCCGAGGCATATTGAACGCCTCGATCGGAATGGTGGATCAGGCTGGCGCCAGGCCGCTGCGCTGAGATGGCCATCCTCAATGCCGCCAACGGCAGTTCGGTGCGTAAATGATCGCGCATCGCCCACCCGACGATCCTGCGGCTGTACAGGTCCATGACGGCGGCCAAATAGAGCCATCCCTGATCGGTCTCGATGTAGGTGATGTCGGCGAGCCAGATCCGGTTCGGCGCAGCGGCGATGAAGTTCCGATCGAGCAGATTCAGGGCGATCGGAAGGTCGTGGCGGCTATCGGTCGTCCGCACCCGCCGGGGCCGCGCCATGATGGCGCGAATACCGTGATGGCGCATCAATCGCTCGATGCGACCGCGGCTCACCCCGCGGCCCTGAGCCTTCAGCTCGATATGGATACGCGGGCTGCCATAGCGTCCGTGGGTGTCGCGATGGACCCGCTTGATGTCGTCAACGAGGTCACGATTGGCGGCGGATCGCCGGCTCTCCGGGCGCGAGCGCCAGGCATAATAGCCGGCCGGCGAGACACCGAGCACGCCGCACATGATCGTCACCGGGTAGTCAGCGCGGCGATCTTCGATGAAGCGGAATCTCATGTCCGAACTCCAGCAAAGATCGCGATCGACTTTTTTAAAATGTCGCGCTCCATGCGCAACCGCTCGTTCTCCCGTTGCAAACGGGCAATCTCCGCGGCTTGATCCGCCGACGGCAGCGCCGCCTGCGTTGTGGGGCGCCGCGACGCCGCCGTCGGCTCGCGCCCAGCCCCACGTCGTTCCACCCAACGGCGCAACACAGAATCGCGCAGCCCGAGTTCTTTGGCCACCGACCCGACCGAGCGACCGCTCGAAGCTACAAGATCGACCGCCTGCCGCTTATAGTCGTCCGTAAACGATCGTCGTTGACGTCTTTCCATCCGACACCTCCTGGCTCTTCGAGCCTACTACAGGTGTCCATCAATTCGGAGGAGGTTCA
>DATNMQ010000120.1:0-1338 GCA_035602465.1 Candidatus Sulfotelmatobacter sp.
CGCGCGCGCTGGACCTTGCGGCTGTTGGAGAAAAAGGTCGTGGAACTGCAAATTGTCGATCGCGCCAGCGACTCGACGATTGGGCGGGCACTAAAAAAAACATTCTCCAGCCCCATCGCCAGCAGTGCTGGGTCATCCCGCCGAAAGCCAATGGCGCGTTCGTAGCCGCCATGGAAGACGTGCTGGCGGTCTATACGCGGCCACGCGATCCCGATTACCCGCTGGTGTGCCTGGACGAGACCTCCAAGCAGTTCCTTGCCGAGACGCGCCTGCCGATCCCGATGAAGCGGGGACGCCCGGCCCGCTGCGATTACGAGTACGAGCGCAACGGCACCGCCAACATCTTCATGATGTTTGCACCGCTCGAAGGCTGGCGCCACGTCAAGGTCACCGATCGCCATACCGCCGTGGACTACGCTCACGTCTTGAAAGAATTGGCCGATCGCTACTTCGCCAACGCCAAGACCGTCGTACTGGTCCAGGACAATCTCAACATTCACGGCAAGGGGTCACTCTACGAAGCGTTTCCAGCCGCCGAGGCCAGGCGACTGGTCGAGCGCTTCGAATGGCACTACACTCCAAAGCACGGTAGTTGGCTTGATCTGGCAGAGTCCGAACTCGGCGTCCTCACGTCCCAGTGCCTCGACCGTCGGATTGCCGATAAACAGACCCTCGTCGAGGAAATCGCCGCATGGGAGCACGACCGCAATGCCAACCACACCAAGGCCAATTGGCAATTCTCAACCCCCAATGCCCGTATCAAACTCAAGCACCTCTACCCTGCAATCTGAATGAATCGGGCGACTAGATCAAAGCTAACCCAGCCGCCAGCCGACCTCTTCGACCAGGCTCTGGTAAAACTCGGCGTCATAGGCGCGCTCCGGCGCCTGCCGCACCAGCTCGTCGAGACGGTGAGCATCGTCGCCGACCAGGATGCGCCAGCGCTCGGCCTTGACGCCATCGAGAATGATCTTTGCAGCTTGGGCGGCCGTGGTCGGAGCATCCTCGAGAAAGCTGCGCGCGCGTTCCGCCGCCAGCGCCTGCACGTCGTCATCCGACATCGTTGAAGCGTCGATGCCTGCAGCGGTAAGCCGCACGCGGGTCTGTGCAATCTCGTTTTCGTTCAGACGGTTGGTTCCGTTCTGCACCATGCGGGAGTTGGATACGATGGAAGTACCGATATGGCCGGGCATCACGACCGAGCATTTGATATGCGGCGCGTTGAGCCGGAGGTCGTTGATCAGCGCCTCGGTAAATCCCTTCACGGCGAATTTGGCGGCGCTGTAGGCCGTGTGCGATACGCCCATCCCGACCGAAGCCCAGAACCCGTTGACGCTA
>DATNMQ010000162.1:0-1713 GCA_035602465.1 Candidatus Sulfotelmatobacter sp.
AGCAGCTTCCGGCCCTGTTCGCCGGCAGGGCTCTTCCACAGCACGTACTCGTAGTACTGGGCAGCGAGCTTGAGCATGTCGAGGACCCGGTGCCGGGTGTCGGCCCGCTCCCGCTGCTCGGGGCTGAGCTTCTTCAGCTCCACTCCCGCTCGCTCCGCCAGCATCTGCAGCGCGCCACGCTTATCGGTCTTCTCGATGAGCTCGATGAACGTGAAGACGTCGCCCGACCGCTCGCATCCGAAGCAGTACCAGGACTGCATCTGGGGGTTGACCTTGAAGCTCGGGCTGTCCTCCTGGTGGAAGGGGCACAGGCCCCAAAGGTCGCGGTTGCGCTTGGTCAGGCGGACGCGCTCCGACACGACCTTGACCAGGTCGACCTTGGCCTTGACCTCCGCAAAGGCGTCATCGGACGCAAGGGTGGGCACGTGAATATTCTGCCCCTTTTATTCCCTCTCCCATTGAGGGGAGAGGGTCAGGGTGAGGGGCGAGCGAAGAAGTATTCTTCAACGCGCAGTGGCGACCGTCCCCACGGTCCTGGAGCTGATCCTGCTGATTCCGTTGGCGGTCCTGGGCGCCATCGTCCTGGCCACGGGCCGCCGCGTGCCGCCGGGCATCCCTCCCGGCCTTGCCGAGGGGCGGTCGCTACGCCTGTACGGACTCCTTTACCTGGCGGTGGGAGGCGGGGTTTCCTGGATCGTCTGGAGAAACGGCGCCTCGTGGGACGCGGTCGTGATCGCTTACTTCTTCCTGGTGGTGGCTATCGTCCCCGCTGTTCAGCGCTCGCGCAAGGCGAACTCGCCCCGAGGCTGAACCGGCGGCGCGGGCTGCGCCACCGCCGCGGGCTGCTCCGGCTCGACCCCCAGGTCTCCGATCCCGATCCGGGCGTACATCCAGCGCAGCGGCCGAGGCGCCCACCAGTTCGCGTCGCCCAGCAGCCGCATCACCGCGGGAACGACCAGCGAGCGCACGATCGTCGCGTCGATCGCGACCGCGATCGCCAGACCGACACCGATGGCCTTGATGATCACCACCTCCGCAAGGCCGAAGGCCCCGAAGACCGCGAACATGATGGCCGCGGCGCCCGTGATCAACCGTCCGGTGCGCTCGAGCCCGCTCGCCACCGCCGCCGTGTTGTCGCCCAGGCGCACGTACTCCTCGTGCATGCGGCTGACGAGCAGCACCTCGTAGTCCATCGACAGCCCGAACACGATCGCGAACAGGATCACCGGGATGCTCGGGTCGAGCGACTGCGGCGTGAACCCGAGCAGGTTCGAGAAATGACCCTGCTGGAAGATGAAGACCAGCGCGCCGAACGACGCGCCGATCGACAGGAAGTTCAGGATGATCGCCTTCAGCGGCAGCACCACCGACCCGGTCAGCAGGAACAGCAGCACGTAGGTGATCACCACCACGACGCCAACCGCAAGCGGCGTCTGGTTGTAGATGAACTTGATGACGTCGACGTCGATCGCAGTCTCTCCGCCGACGAGCACTTGCCCGCCGCTCACGCTCTGGTCGCCGCGGATGGCTTTCAGGATGTTGCGTGCGCCGTCAGAGCTCGGGTCGTAGCTACTCCTCACCTGGAGCAGCACGATGTGCTTGCCGACATAGCCGGCCACGGCCTGGTGGGCCGCCGCCGTCAGCTGGCTTGGGTCACCCGTGTACATGGACTGGTAATCCGCCAGGCTCAGCGTTGGATCGACGTTGTAGATC
>DATNMQ010000140.1:0-45185 GCA_035602465.1 Candidatus Sulfotelmatobacter sp.
CATCCAGACGGCACAGATGCTAGGAGGCGACGAGCAACGCAGCGATCGCATCGTAGATGCCTGAGCGAGTAGCGCAGGAGCCGACGACGCAGATGTGCTGTCTGGGGGCCAAAGCTCCAACGGCAATCCCTCGGCGGCCTCCTCAGGAGGCGGTTTAGTGCAGCCAGTGGTCGGCGTAATCCTCGGCTCCAAATCCGATCTTCCTTTGATGGAGTCCTGCGTCAAAGTTCTCGATGACCTCGGTTTGACGCACGAGCTGAAGATCTGCTCTGCGCACCGCAACCCCCGCGGTGTCATGGAGTGGGCGACCACCGCGCGCTCCCGCGGGCTGAAGGTCGTGATTGCCGCGGCGGGCGGCGCTGCGCACCTTCCTGGTGTTGTCGCGGCGTGGACGGACCTTCCGGTGATCGGCGTCCCGATGCCGACCCAGCATCTCGGTGGGGTCGACTCGCTGTACTCGATCGTGCAGATGCCGGCCGGCGTACCTGTGGCCACCGTGGCGATCGGTGAGGCCGGCGCCAAAAACGCCGCGTGGCTCGCCGCTCGGATCATCGGACTTCACGACCCGGGTGTCGAAGAGCGCCACGCCGAGAGGCGCGCCGCCCTAGCGACGGGTTGATGGCCAAGAAAAGGTCTCGCGTCCGTCTCGTCGACACGACGTTCCGAGACGCGCAGCAGTCTCTGCTCGGTGGCTACCTGCGGACGGACGAGATCGTGCCCATCGCGGCCAAGATGGATTCGATCGGCTTCACCGCGATGGAAGCATTCGGAGGCGCCACCTTCGAGACGCAGCTCTTGATCCACGAGGATCCATGGGACTTTCTGCGCAAGCTCAACAAGGCGACACCCAACACGCCGATCCAGGCCCTCATCCGGGGTCAGAACCTGGTCGCCAAGCGCAACTTCCCGGACGACGTCGTCGAGCTCTTCATCAAGCACGCGGCGAAGTCCGGGGTCGACGTGTTCCGCATCTTCGACCCGCTCAACGACCTGCGCAACATGGAGGCGTCGATCGCTGCCGCGCTGAAAGCGAAGAAGAAGGTCCAGGGCACGCTCAGCTACGCGATCTCGCCCGCCCACAGCCTCGAGCTGTGGGGATCCCTTGCCAAGGGTCTGGTCAACATGGGCTGCCACGAGATCGTGATCAAGGACACGTCAGGACTGCTCAGCCCGCAGGCGACGTGGGAGCTGGTGACAACGCTCAAGGACATGGTCAAGGTGCCGATCGACATCCATTCGCACTGCTCGAGTGGCATGGCGCCGATGGCCTACATGGCGGGCGTGGAGGCGGGGGCCGAGATCCTCGACGTCGCGATCTCTCCGCTCGCCTGGGGCGCATCCCAGCCCGCCGCGGAGAGCGTCGTGGCGGCGCTGCACGGCGGGGAGTACGACACGGGCCTCGAGCTGGACAAGATGTGGGACGTCCAGCGCGAAGTCGAGGAATTGAAGCGCCGCCACATCGAGCATCTGAGCCCTCTCGCCGACCGCGTCGACGCCAGCATCCTCCGGTACCAGATGCCCGGTTTCATGCTGGAGGACATTCACAACCAGCTCGACGCAGAAGGCGCGAGCGACCGCCTGGAGGATGCCCTCGAAGAGGCCAACGTCGTCCGCCGCGAGCTAGGGTATCCACCTCTCGTGGCGCCCATCCGTCAGATGATCGCGACGCAGGCCGTCTACAACGTGATCGGTGAGGACCGCTACGCGAAGGTGACGCAGGAGCTGAAGGATTACCTGCAGGGCCTCTATGGCAGGCCTCCGGTGCCCGCGGACCATGAGCTGCGCAGGCTCGTGCTGGGACGCGAAGAGCCCATCACGATCCGTCCCGCGGACCTCCTCGAGCCGCAGGTGGAGGTCGCGCGCCAGCAGGTCAAGAAGCTCGGCCACGAGCCGACCGATGACGCGGTGCTGATCCACCTGATGTTCCCGAGCCTCGTGGCTGACTACATGCGCGGCCCCCAGCCGGAGAAGGACGGTCACAAGCCGGCGCCGGCTTCACCCGCCGCGGCTGCACCACCACCCGAAGTCCACACGGTCGAGGATCCGCCGGCGGCGAGCTCAGCGCCCCACGCGGCCGAGTTCGACGTCGAAGTCGACGGCGAGGTTTTCAAGGTGCGCGTGGTGGGGACGGGTATGCATGTGGTCAGCGCGACCGCGCAGGCAGCGAGCACAAATGCGAAACCGGCGCCGCCCAAGGCCGGGGAGGGCACGGTGATCGCCCCAATGCAAGGCCTCATCGTCAAGGTCCCGGTCAAGCAAGGGGACGCGGTCAAGCTCGGCGAGGTGGTAGCCGTGCTGGAGGCGATGAAGATGCAGAACGACATCGTCACCACCGTCGCGGGCAAGGTGACAGCCGTCTACGTCAAAGAAGGCGAGGTGGTGAGCCCTAACCAGCCCCTGCTCGCGATCGCGTGAAAAGGAAGCTCTTCAACAAAGTTCTCGTCGCGAATCGAGGCGAGATCGCGATCCGGGTGATGCGGGCGTGCCGCGAGCTCGGCATCGCGACCGCAGCCGTCTATTCGGACGCCGACCGCAACGCCATCCACGTCCGGTACGCAGACGAGGCGTTTCACATCGGCGGGGCGGCTCCGGCCGAGTCGTACCTGCAGCTCGACCGGATCGTCAAGGTCGCGCACGACTGCGGCGCCGAGGCGATTCACCCCGGCTACGGCTTCCTCTCCGAGAAGGCGGCATTCCCGGATGCATGCGAAGCGGCGGGAATCAAGTTCATCGGACCCCCAGGGTCGGCGATGAGGGCGCTTGGCTCGAAGCTCGCGGCGCGAAAGCTCGCGATGGACAAGGGCGTGCCCGTGACACCCGGCAGCGGAGCGGTCGACCCGGCGACGGCTGCCGACGCGGCCCGGCGGATCGGTTTTCCGGTGATGATCAAACCGTCCGGAGGCGGCGGGGGCATCGGCATGAAGGTCGTCGAGTCCGAGGACCAGCTGAAGGCCGCGATCGAGTCCAGCGCCCAGGCCGCGCGCTCGGCGTTCGGCGATGGGACCGTCTACATCGAGCGCTACGTGCGCAAGCCGCGGCACATCGAGATCCAGGTCGTCTGCGACAGCCACGGCAACGCCGTGCACCTGGGCGAGCGCGAATGCTCAATCCAGCGTCGTCACCAGAAGATCATGGAGGAGACTCCGTCACCCGCCGTCACGGCGAAGATCCGCGCGGCGATGGGCGACGCCGCGATTCGGGCTGCCAAAGCCGCCGGCTACGTCAACGCGGGCACGGTCGAGTTCATGTTCAGCGATGGCGACTTTTACTTCCTCGAGGTGAACGCCCGCCTGCAGGTCGAGCATCCGATCACCGAGGCGGTGACGGGGATCGACCTGGTGAAGGAGCAGATCCGCGTCGCCGCCGGGCTCGAGCTGAGCTTCCGGCAGCGAGACATCACGTGGACGGGGCATGCCATCGAGATGCGCATCAACGCGGAAGACCCGCTGCGCAAGTTCATCCCGAACCCCAAGCGGATCAGCCGCTGGGTCGCGCCCGCGGGGCCGGGCGTACGCGTCGATTCGGGCTTCGGCCCTGGATCAGACGTCCCACCGAACTACGACTCGCTGGTCGCCAAGCTCATCGTCCACGGCAGCGACCGTGCGGAGGCGATCGCGCGTGCCAGCCGCGCGCTGCGCGAGTTCGTCGTCGTCGGGCCGGCCACCACGATTCCCTATCACCGCGCGATTCTCGAAAACCCGGACTTTCGAGCGGGCAACCTGAGCACGCGCTTCATCGAGGACCATCCGGACTTGATCGACGTGGCGAGGAAGCTCGCGACCGACGAGTCGCCGTTCGACTACGGCCCTGACCCGCGGCACGTCGCCGCAGCAGCGGCCGCCGTCGCGTCCATGGTGAGTCGATAGCTCCCCTGCGGCACCCGGAGAGCGGCCGGCCCTTCAAGGTCACGGACTCGACTGAGCACGGCCACACCAAGCAGTTCGTCCTCCGCGATGACGTCATCGAGTTTCCCGACGGCGCGAAGGCGCTCTACAGCGTGGTCACCAACCCGGACTCCGCCTTCGTCGTCCCGTACTTCGGCAACGGCGACACCATGCTCGTCCGCCAGTGGCGCCACGCATGGGACGTCTCGTCATGGGAGGTCCCGGCGGGTACCTTCGACGGCGACGAGGATCCCCTCGAGTGCGCGCGGCGCGAGCTTGCCGAAGAGACGGGGCTGGTGGCCGCTCGTTACACCTCGCTGGGTATCGTCCACGGCGCCGCGTTTCTCACGGGAAGGGCACACCTCTTTCTCGGCGAAGAGCTGACCGAGTCCGCGCGTTCGCCGGAGAGCTACGAGCAGGACATGGAGGTCCTGCGCCTGCCCTTCGTCGAGGCTTTCAACTCCGCGCTCGAGGGACAGATCGTGCACTCAGGCTCGGTGACCGCGCTCTGCCGCGCCGCGCGCGCCCTGAAGCTGATCTAGGCGGCTGCGGGGCTCGCGGACGGGCTCGCCGTGGGCGAGGGAGAGGGGCTCGGGGTCGCGTTGGGGCCCTGCTTGTTGGCCGGATGGTTCTTCGCCAGCGGCCCCACCAGGTCGAGGTCGTACTCGGCCGCGATGTTGTGGCCCGAAACGTCGCGAACGGTCGGCAGCACGACCAGGCGGTAGATGTCGCCCGGCTTCAGGTCGAGGCCGCTGATCGTCACCGTGCGGTTCAGGTAGGTCGCCGTCGCGTCGAGCTGCTTGCCCTTCGAGTTGAGGATCACGACGCCGTCGGCGACGGCGCCCGGGTCGAGGTCGCTGTCGAAGCTCACCTTGACCGCGTCCGGTGCCACGTCGACGCTGACCACCTCGGCGCCCTTGCCGAGGTCGCGATGCGGTCCGCCAACTGCCTGGTCGACGAGGAAGCTTCTGGTCGTTGCGTCGCGAACAAGCGTGAGCGTTTCCTCGTATTCGCTGACGTCGATCTTGCCGCGGGTGAGGACGAGGCGGACGACGAAACGTGTCGTGTCCGGCTGTGTCGCGACAGTCTCCTGGGTCAGCACGTAGAACCGTGTGAAGCGCGGATCGCCCTTGATGACCAGCGGCAGGCCGCCATCGCCGTACGCCTTCTTGCCCTGATCGTCCAGCAGCGCGGTCGCGCCGTCTGCCTGTGCGTTCAGCCGCGCCTGCATGAAGGCGATGACCGCCTTCGTCGCGTCGTCGAGGGCTGTCGGCTCAGGCGGCATCGCCGGGGCGACGGCCGTCCACATCGCACCCCCGCGGAAGAACACGAACGACGCGCCGTTCGGCGCCCACTGCGGCACGTGGTAGGTGCCGTTGGCGAGTTTCGTCGCCGCGACGTTGCCATCGGGCCTCACCTGGTAGAGATCGGTGTCGCTGCCGAGCAGGATGGCGTCCTGGCTCGACCAGCTGGCCTCGCCTGAAGGCAGGTTCGACAGAGTCGTGCCCAGCATGTCGGACACGACCAGCTTGTCACCGGCCGAGTAGAGGATCTCGGAGCCGCCCGGCGACCACCCCACAAACGCGGCGGCCGCCTGTCCGATCTGCGCCGTCTTGTTTGGTGAGTTCGGGGACGTCGCGAGGTCGAGGACGAAAAGGTTCTGGTCCTGCTTGTACGCGGCGTGCCCGCCGTCGGGAGCTATCGACACGACCGTCACCACGCCCGTGGCCGGCAGCGGCGCGATCTGCGCAGGACCGTTGGCGCCCTGGTTGTAGATGCCGTCGCTTGCCGCCCAGATGATCTTGTCCTTCGCCCAGCCGACCAGCACCGGCGCGGGCGTCGGCCTGATCTCTTCGGTCTTGCCGTCGGCGAAGGTCAGGACCTCGATCTTGCCGGCGCGGACGTAGGCGAGGCGGTCACCGGCAGGCGAGATCGCGAATGAGGACACGCCATCCGGCGCGATCAGGCCCACCGCGCCGCCCTTGGCCGGCACGACGTCGAGGGCGCCCTTTCCGTCCAGGTAGTAGACGGTCGACGAGTCGGCCGACCACTGCACCGGCGATGTGTTCGTGCCGCCGAGCGAAACCAGCTGCTTCTCGCCTGTCAGCAGGGAGCTCGACGTCGGCGTCGGCCGCGGCGACGGCGGAGGACTCGGTGACGGGGGTGGCTGAGTGACGAAGGTGATCGTCTGCGCGGATGTCAAAGGCTGGCCGGAGGCCGTCTTTGCGCCGGTGCCGATCGTCACCTGGTACTGGGTGTTGGGCGCCAGGTTGCCGCTCGTCGGCAGCACCGCGAGCGTGTTGACATCCCACGAGTACGCGACGTTCGTGGCCGGCGTGATCTGGACCGCGTCCTGGGTCGACCTGTGATCCATGGGCTGGTTGAAAGACACGAGGATGGGCTGCTGCAGCGAGACGTTCGTCTTGCCATCGATCGCGCTCTGCAGGTAGACCTGTGTCAGCCCGCCGGGCTGCTGCACCGCATACCAGACGACAAGGGACGCGATCAGCACCAGGCCCGCAGCGGCGCCGGCCCACGCGATTCCTGGCGGAGCGAAAGCGCGGCGCCACCACGACGTGCGCCCTTCGCTCACCGCCCACGCCTGCTGCATCAGCTGGCGGCGGAGGCCGGTCCGGAAGGCGTCGTCCAGCGGCGCTTCGGGCGGCCGGACCAGGCTCAGCAGGGACGCGACGCGCCGGAGCTCGTCGTCCTGCAGGATGTCTTCCAGCTCGGGGTCGTGGTACGAGCTCATTCCACAGGCCTCAGCGAGGTCGCCTCATCGCGAAGCCGGGTGACCCCGCGGTGGATCAGGAGCTTCACGGCACCGGCCGACTTGCCCATGGCGACCGCGATGTCGTCGATCTTCATGTCCTCCTGGAACTTGAGAACCAGCGCCGTCCGCTGCTGGTGCGGCAGAGCCTCGACGAGCGTCCAGATCCGGCGCAGCTCGTCCCTGTGCGCGGCCAGGTCTTCGAGCGCCGGCCCGGCGACCGACAGGTCATGAAAGTCCTCGAGCGGCTGCGACGGCCGCAGGGTGCGGTAACGGTCGGCGATCGCGTTGACGGCGATCTGATACAGCCAGGCAGCAAAGGGCCGCCCCGTGTCCTGGTAACGGGGCATGGCCTTCAGAGCCTTCATAAAGACTTCCGAAGTGACGTCCTCTGCCGCGGTTTGCTCCCTCACTCTTGAATACACGAATCGATAGATCTGCTGAAAGTGCCGGTCGTAGAGCGCCCCGAACTGACGCGGATCCCGCTGTGCACGCTCGACGAGCTCTCGCTCCTCGTCGCGCGACGGGTCGCTCACTGGCCGTTCAGCCTGTGCCGGTTCAAACGGGAGGCCCCGCAAGCTGGTTACGAGGCGTTGAATTCGCGTCGGGCTCTGCGGCCACCGTCGGTTTCATCAGCCGCCCTCGATTATCAAGCCAGGCGCTTAAAGCCACCGCCCGATAAGGCATGGCCACGACATCTTGGGCTCGCAAGGGGTCGCTTCACTAAATCTAGCCTTGCCTGGCGCACCTTATAATTCCAGCCGGCCCCATTGATCGAGCGATACTCGCCGCCTGCCATGCGGGCGGTCTGGTCTGACCAGCACCGGTTCGAGCTCTGGCTGCGGATTGAGATCCTCGCCTGCGAAGCCTGGGCCGGGCTCGGACGCATCCCTGAATCCGCGCTCCCCAAGATTCGCAAAGGCACATTTGACGCAACGAAGATCGCCGAGGTTGAGTCACGCGTCGGCCACGACGTCATCGCGTTTCTCACGGTGCTCAACGACTCCATCGGCCAGCCCGAGGCCCGCTACGTGCACCTCGGCATGACGAGCCAGGACCTGAACGACACCGCGATGGCGGTCCAGATGGTCGAGTCGGCGCGGCTCATCGGCCACGACCTCGCCAGGGTGCGCGAGGCCGCCGCGGACCTGGCCATCAAGCACAGAAAGACGCTGATGGCCGGCCGCACGCACGGCATCGTGGCCGAGCCCATCACCTTCGGATTCAAGGTGGCGGGCTGGGTTTCGGAGCTCGACCGCTCGATCGCCCGGCTGGAGCAAGCGGCGAAAAAGGCGGCGGTCGGCCACATGAGCGGAGCCGTCGGGACGCACGCCACGCTCGACCCACGCGTCGACGAGCAGGTCTGCCGCGAGCTCGGCCTCGAGGCCGACACGGTCTCCACGCAGGTGGTCGCGCGCGACCGGCATGCGGACTTCATGTCCGCGCTCGCGATTGCCGCGGGCACGCTGGAGAGGATCGCGACCGAGATCCGCCACCTGCAGCGCAGCGAGATCGGCGAAGCGTTCGAGCCGTTCGGCAAAGAGCAGAAAGGTAGCTCTGCGATGCCGCACAAGCGCAACCCTGTCCTGACGGAGCGCGTGTGTGGGCTGGCGCGCGTCGTGCGCGGCCACCTCGTGACGGCGCTCGAGAACACCGCGCTGTGGCATGAGCGTGACATCAGCCACTCCTCCGCGGAGCGCATCATCTTCCCCGATGCGTGTGCCGCTCTCGACTACATGGCGATCGAGATGAACAAGGTGCTCCGCGGGCTTGAGGTCCGCCCCGAGCGCATGCTCGCCAACCTGCAGTTCGCGGGCGGGGTCGTGTTCTCGCAGCGCGTCCTGCTCGCGCTCGTGGACAGCGGCATGCCGCGCGAGGATGCGTATTTGATCGTGCAGAAAGCCGCGATGCAGGCGATGGATGGAACCGGTCCAGGGTTCCGCTCGTTGCTGGAGAACAATGACGAGGTCATGAAACGCATCGGTGAGAAGCTCGAGCAGATCTTCGACCCGTGGGCGGGGCTGGAGCACACCGACCTCGCGTTCGAGCGCCTCGGTCTAGGAGTGGCTGCAAAATGATCTGGCGATCCCGGCCGGAGCCCCTCGACGGATCTTCGGTGCCCATGCGGCCGATCTGCGTCGTTGCGGCCTCCGCTCCTCGCTCACGCATCGATAGATGCGCTCGCTCCGGTGCTCGGCCGCGCCTAGCATCTCGACCACCTGTGCCCCGAATCTCTCGCCGAGGTCTCCGTCCGTGATCGCGGGGCCCCCGGTGGTCGGCACCGACCTCCCGCTCAAGCTGTTCGCGAAGGGCAAGGTCCGCGACACGTACGAGCTCGGGGACGACAAGCTCCTGATGGTGGCCACCGACCGTATCTCCGCCTTCGACCACGTCCTGCCGAATGGCATCCCCGACCGCGGCAAGGTGCTGACTCAGCTGTCGATCTATTGGTTCTCGCAGACCGATACGTTCCAGCCCAACCACCTGATCTCGGGCATGGTGCCGGATCTGCCGGCGTCACTGAAAGACCACCGGGACGAGCTCGCCGGCCGCTTCATGATCGTGCGCAAGGCGAAGCGCATCGACTACGAGTGCGTCGTCCGCGGCTACCTCGCGGGCAGCGCCTGGAAGGAGTACGACGAGTCCAAGTCACTGGCGGGCGAGCCCATGCCGCCTGGTCTGCGCCAGAGCGAGAAGCTCGCGACGCCGATCTTCTCGCCGGCGACCAAGGCCGAAACGGGCCACGACGAGAACATCACCTTCGACCACATGAAGAAAGACATCGGCGACGACCTGGCCACGAAGCTGCGCGACGCCAGCTTCGAGCTTTACAAGTACGCGTCGGAGCTGTCGGCCCGCCGCGGCCTCATCCTGGCCGACACGAAGTTCGAGTTCGGCCTGGTCGGCGACGACGTCGTTCTGATCGACGAGGCTCTTACGCCGGACAGCTCGCGCTACTGGGACGCGACGACCTACGTCGTCGGCACGTCGCCTGACTCATACGACAAGCAGTTCGTGCGGGACTGGCTGTTGCGCTCGGGATGGGACAAGGAGTCCGAACCCCCGCGCCTGCCCGAAGACATCGTCACCCAGACGCGGCTTCGCTACCTGACCGCATACCAGCGCCTGGTCGGCAAACCGCTGTTCCCGCCGAAGCCTCGGAATGAATGATGATTGCCCGAGTCATCGTCACACCAAAACCTATGGTCAACGATCCGCAAGGCATCACGGTCAAGCAAGGGCTCGCGACGCTGGGCTTTAGAGAGGTCTCCGACGTCCGCGTCGGCAAGTACATCGAGGTCACCCTCGACGTTTCGAGCGAGCACGAGGCGCGGGCCCGCGTCGAGGAGATGTGCCGCCAGCTCTTGGCGAACCACGTGATCGAAGATTTCCACTTCGACATCGTCAGGGACGGTCATCGTTGAAGTTCGGAGTTGTTGTTTTTCCGGGCACGTGGTCCGACCGCGACTGCGGATGGGTGATCGACCAGGTGCTCGGCCAGGAGCTCACCTACCTCTGGCACAAGGACACCGACCTCAAAGGCTGTGACTGCGTGATCATCCCCGGCGGATTCGCGTACGGCGACTACCTGCGCACCGGCGCCCTGGCGCGTTTCGCGCCGGTGATGGAGCAGATCGGAGAGTTCGCCGACCGCGGCGGCCTGGTGTGGGGCATCTGCAACGGCTTCCAGGTCCTGTGCGAGGCGGGTCTCCTGCCCGGCGCGTTGATCCGCAACGCGTCGCTCGAGTATCGCTGCCAGTGGACGAACCTGCTCGTCGAGCGCACCGACCTCCCGTTCACATCTCAGTGCGAGGAGCGCGATGTCATCCGCGTCCCGATCTCACACGGCGAGGGCAACTACTTCGCCGACCCGGCGACCCTTTCGCGACTCGAGCAGAGGGGGCAGGTTGTGTTGCGCTACTGCGACGCGAACGGACGCGTCGTGTCGGCGGCGAACCCGAACGGCTCGCTGCACAACATCGCGGGCATCATCAACGCGCGGGGCAACGTCCTTGGCATGATGCCCCACCCGGAGCGCTGCGCCGAGCGTGAGCTCGGTGGCACCGATGGTCTGAAACTCTTCCGCTCGGTGGCCGAATCGGCCTTCAAGGTGCTGGTGTCTTGAGCATCCGCTCTCCCCGGCCGGAGGCCACTTAGTTTTGGCCGTATTCGAGCGCAAGCTCAGGGAGGTTGCGCTTACCCCGGACGAGTACCGGGTCATCCTCGAGCAGCTGAAGCGGGCGCCCAACGAGGTCGAGCTCGGCATGCTCGGAGTGCTCTGGTCGGAGCACTGCTCGTATAAGAGCTCGAAGGCGCTGCTCCGGCGGCTGCCCTCGACCGGCCCTGCGGTGGTGCAGGGTCCGGGGGAGAACGCGGGCGCGGTCAGCATCGGCGAGGGCTGGGCCGCTGTGTTCAAGATCGAGTCGCACAACCACCCGTCGGCCATCGAGCCCTACCAGGGCGCTGCCACCGGGGTGGGCGGCATCATCCGCGACGTTATCGCCATGGGCGCCCGGCCGATCGCCCTGCTCGACTCGCTCCGCTTCGGCCCGCTGCCCGAATCGACGCGTCACTTCGAAGGCGTCGTGGCGGGCATCGGCGGTTACGGAAACTGCATCGGCATCCCGACGGTGGGAGGCGAGGTCTACTTCGAGGACTGTTACGCGAACAACCCGCTGGTCAACGCGATGTGCGTCGGCCTGGTCCGCGTCGACCAGCTGATGCGCGCGCGGGCCGAGGGCACTGGCAACAGCCTCATGCTCGTCGGCGCCGACACTGGCCGCGATGGGATCCACGGCGCGTCGTTCGCATCGCTCGAGCTCGACGAGTCGAGCTCCGAGCGACGGCCCGCGGTCCAGGTCGGCAACCCATTCCTCGAGAAGTGCCTCCTCGAAGCCTGCATGGACCTGGCGCACACAGACGCCGTGGTCGCGATCCAGGACCTCGGTGCCGCCGGCCTCACCTCCGCGGTCGCGGAGTGCGCCGGCCGCGTCGAGGGCGCCGGTGCGCGCATCGACGTGTCTCGCGTTCCGCGGCGCGAGCGCGGCATGTCCGCGTACGACGTGATGCTCTCCGAATCGCAGGAGCGGATGCTCGTCGTGGTCCAGCGCGGTCGCGAGCGCGAGGTCGAAAGCATCTTTCACGCGTGGGACCTGACATCCGCGGTGATCGGCGATGTGACGGACGACGGGCACCTGACGATCGTCGACGGCAACGACCAGGTCGCGCGGCTCCCGGTCGCGCTGCTCACCGACGGCGCGCCGATGCGCCGCCTGGTCGGCTTCGCGCCCGACCCCCCGCCGGGACTCGACATCGACGCCCTTCCGCCACTGGCGGACGCCGGCGCGGCGCTGCTCCGCATGCTGGCCAGCCCGAACCTCAGCAGCCGCCGCGGAGTGTTCCGCCGGTACGACCACATGGTCGGCGACGCGACGGTGGTCCCGCCCGGTGGGGATGCGGCGATGCTGCGCGTCAAGGGAACCCGGCTCGGCATCGCGATGACGACCGACTGCAACGCCAGGTACTGTCACCTCGATCCGCATCTCGGAGCCCAGCTCGCGGTCGCCGAAGCTGCTCGCAACATCGTCGCGACCGGAGCGCGGCCGCTCGCCGTCACCGACTGCCTCAACCTCGCCAACCCGGACCGGCCCGAGGTCTACTGGGAGCTCGAAGAGGTCGTCGCGGGCCTTGCGTACGCGTGCCGCTCACTGGAGCTTCCGATCGTGAGCGGCAACGTGAGCCTCTACAACGACTCGAACGGGGAGTCGGCCATCTATCCCACGCCGGTGGTCGGCATGATCGGCCTGATCGACGACTACGGCAAGCGGCTCGGCGCGGCTTTTCGGGCCGAAGGCGACTTCGTCCTCTTGATCGGCTCGAGCCACAACGACCTGGGCGGAACCGAGTTCCTGAAGGTCGAGCACGGCGTGGTCGCCGGCCGCCCGCCCGCGCTGGACCTCACGCGCGAGATGGCCGTGAACCGGTTGATCCTGAGCGCGGCGCAGAGCGGATATCTGCATTCGGCTCACGACTGCGCCGATGGCGGCATGCTCGTGGCGCTCGCCGAGTGCTGCCTGCTTGGCGGTGTCGGTGTCCGAGGCCCTGGGATCCGGCCGGAAGGCCCGCTGCGCCTCGACGCCGCTTTCTTCGGCGAGTCGCCTGGCCGCTACATCGTGAGCGTGGCGTCGCGCACGATGCCGGAGCTGCAGTCCCTCGCCCGCCGCCACAACGTCGAGATCTCGCTTCTCGGACTTGCAGGAGGCGATTCGCTCGAGTTCGAGGGACAGGTCAAGCTGTCGCTTGCCGAGCTGCGGGACGCGTGGGAGGGCACCATCAACTAGGCATGTGTGGCGTATTCGGAATCTGCTCCAAGCACGGCGTCGACGTCGCCAACCTGACCTACTTCGGCCTCTTCGCGCTGCAGCATCGCGGCCAGGAGTCGGCCGGCATCGCCGTCTCGGACGGAACCAACGTGCGGGTCCACCGAGACATGGGACTCGTCGCGCAGGTGTTTTCCCCCGCGGAGATCAAAGACCTTGGCGAGGGATCGATCCTGGCCCTCGGCCACACCCGTTACTCGACCACCGGGGCGAGCCGCGCGGAGAACGCGCACCCGCTTCCCTTCCATCACCCGACGCTCGGCCCAGGCGCGATCGCGCATAACGGCAACCTGCTCAACGCCGAGGCATTGCGCACGCAGCTCGAGGAGCAGGGTGTGACGTTCGACACCGCGCTCGACACCGAGGTCATGGCGCGGCTGATCGAGAACACGCACGGACGCACGTGGGAAGACGTCATCAAGCGGACGTTTTCGCGCGTGGTCGGCGCCTACTCCTGCGGGATCATCACTCCGAACCAGCTGATCGCGCTTCGCGATCCATTCGGCTTCCGGCCCCTCTGCATCGGTTACATCCCGCTGCATGGCCAGCCCGCCCATGTCATCGCGTCCGAGACGTGCGCGCTCGACACGGTGCATGCGAATTTCGTCCGCGAGGTCCAGCCAGGCGAGATGGTGGTGATGGACGAGCACGGCGTGCACAGCGTCAGTTTCCAGGCGTCGAGCAAACACGCGATGTGCGTGTTCGAGTTCATCTACTTCGCGCGTCCGGACTCGATCCTCAAGAACTGCGAGCTGGAGGACGCGCGCATCCGGATGGGCCACGAGCTCGCGCAGGAGGCGCCCGTCGAGGCGGACATGGTCATCGCGTTTCCCGACTCGGGCACGCCGGCCGCTATCGGGTACGCCGAGGCGTCGGGCATCCCGTTCCGCGAAGCGCTGATGAAGAGCCGCTACATCAACCGCACGTTCATCCAGCCGGACCAGTCGCTGCGCGAGGCGGGGGTGATGCTCAAGGTCAACCCGCTGCCGCGCTCGATCAAGGGCAAGCGTCTGATCGCGGTCGACGATTCGATCGTCCGCGGCACGACGTCGCGGCGCATCATCGAGAGACTCCGGGCGGCGGGCGCGAGCGAGATCCACATGCGCATCTCGAGCCCGCCGATGCGCTACCCGTGCTTCATGGGCGTGGACATCGGGTCGACGAAAGAGCTCATCGCCGCGGGCCGGTCGGTGGACGAGGTACGCCAGCAGATAGGCGCCGACTCGCTGCACTACCTCTCGATTCCGGGCCTGATCCGCGCGATCGGCCGCGGTACCGCGCAGGAGTTCTGCCGGGCATGCTTCGACGGCTCCTACCCGGTGCCGGTGCCGCAGCAGCTCGAGATGGACAAGATGCAGTTCGAGATGCCGCTGAAGTCAGAGCACGTCGCCGGACCCCCATCGCCGCTCCTAGCAAAGATCTGAGGATGGGCGGCGAGGGGCTGTCATACGCCGCCGCCGGCGTCGACATCGAGGCCTACGAGCGCGCGCTGGAGCGGGTGAAGCCGTTGATCGCAGCCACCCAGGGTAGTGAGGTGGAGGTGGGCGTCGGCCCGTTCGCCGGCCTCTACGCGCTGCCGGGAGGCGCTCACCTGGCCGCGAGCGCCGATGGCGTCGGGACCAAGATCAAGGTCGCCATCGCGGCGGGCAAGCATCACGGCATCGGGGTCGACATCGTGAACCACTGCGTCAACGACATCGCGACCGCCGGCGCGCGCCCGCTGTTCTTTCTCGACTACTTCGCCACCGGCCGCCTCGACCCCGAGGTCTTCACGCAGCTCGTCTCGGGCATGTCCGATGCGTGCCGCGCCTCGGGGTGCGCGCTGCTGGGCGGCGAGACGGCCGAGATGCCAGGGGTGTACGCGCTGGGCGACTACGACCTCGCCGGGTTCATCGTCGGCCTGGTCGAGGCGGGACCGGATCGGAAGGCGATCAAGGCCGGCGACCTGTTGATCGGACTGCCGTCCAGCGGCCTGCACACCAACGGTTTCTCCCTTGTCCGCAAGGTGTTCGAGGACGTGCCGCTGACCCACGTGTTCAAGGAGCTCGGCCGGCCACTGGGCGAGGTCCTGCTCGAGCCTCACCGAAGCTACCTCGGCGACCTGGACCGGCTGAAGTGGAAAGGCGCCGCGCACATCACCGGCGGAGGCATCCTCGGCAACCTGCCGAGGTGTTTGCCCGATGGGTTGGGCGCTCGCCTGGACAGCGGAGCGTGGAGGCTGCCCGCCGTATTCGATCTCATCCGCAAGCGTGGTCGCGTGGCCCGCGACGAGATGTGGGGAACGTTCAACATGGGGCTTGGGATGATCGTGGTGGTCGATCGTGACGATGTGCCGAAAGGCGCGGCGGTCGTCGGCGAGGTAGTGCGTGCGGCCTCGGACAGGGTCGTCATAAGTTGAGGCTCGGGGTATGCGTCTCCGGTCAGGGCACCAATCTCCGGAACCTCGTGGAGCGCGGCCTGAAAGTCGTCGCGGTGGCGACGAACCGTCCGTCCTGTGGCGCAGCAGCGTTAGCGCGTGAGAAGAACATCCCGCTGGCCGAGCTCTCGCAGAAGTCGTTCGAGTCGGCCGAGCTCCGCGACATCGCGATGCGTGACTTCTTCGCCGGCCACGGAGTGGAGCTGGTGGTCGACGCCGGCTACGACCGGATTCACACCCAACCCTTTCTCGAGGCGTTCGCCGACCGCATCATCAACGTGCATCCCTCGCTGCTCCCAGAGTTCGCCGGGGGCCTCGATGCCATCGAGCTGGCGCTGAGCAGCGGCGCGAAGGTGACCGGCGCGACCGTCCACGTCGTGACCGCCGAGCTCGACGCGGGGCCGATCGTGCTCCAGGAGACGGTGCCCATCGTGCCAGGCGACACCGTGGAGACCCTTCGCCGCCGGGTGCACGAGGCCGAGTACCGTATCTTGCCCCAGGCGATCCGGCTGATGGAGGCGGGACTTGCCCACGGCTCTCCTGTCCGTTAGCGACAAGACGGGCCTCGCAGCTTTCGCGCGCGGGCTGCAGAGGTTGGGCTACGAACTCTTCGCCACGGGCAGCACGCTGAAGGCGATCCAGGACGCAGCGGTCGACGCGCGCCCGGTCAGCGACCTGACCGCGTTCCCGGAGATGATGGACGGGCGGATCAAGACGCTGCATCCCGGCGTTCACGCGGGCATCCTGGCGCGGCGTGACAAGGCAGACCACATGCAGGCGCTTTCGCAGCATGGCTTCCGCGAGATCGACCTCGTCTGCTGCAACCTCTACCCGTTCGTCGACACGATCCTTCGCCCGGGCGTCACCTTTGGGGAGGCGATCGAGCAGATCGACATCGGCGGGCCCACGATGATCCGCGCCGCGGCCAAGAACCACGAGTCGGTGGTGGTGGTGGTCCGGGCCCAGCGGTACTCGGAGATCCTTGGCGCCCTCAACGAAGGCACGCTCGACGGACCTACGCGGCGACGCCTCGCGGCCGAGGCTTACGCCCACACCTCGGCGTACGACGCGTGGATCGCGTCCTACATGAGGCAGGGCGAGAGCAACGGCTTTCCGCCAGAGCTCACGGTTCCGGGCCTGCTGGCCCAGCCGCTCAAGTACGGCGAGAACGAACACCAGCGCGCGGCCTTCTACCGGCTAGGGCCTGACCCTGGCGGGCTGGGTGGCGCGCAGCAGGTGCAGGGCGCCGAGCCCGGGTTCAACAACATCCAGGACGCGGCGGCGGCGTTCCAGCTCGTGATGGATTACGAGGAGCCCGCGGTTGCCATCGTCAAGCACATGAACCCGTGCGGCCTTGCGGTCGCGCACGACATCGCGACGGCGTACCGCATGGCTTACGAAACCGACCGCGTGTCGGCGTTTGGTGGCATCGTGGCGACCAACCGGCCGCTCGACCTCGCGACCGCCGAGCAGATCGTGCAGATCGTCACGCACGTCGTCATAGCTCCCGCGGTCCTAGACGAGGCGAAGGACGTGCTGGCGCGTCGCAAGAACATGATCGTTCTGGCGGCCGAGCCCGCGCGCGGAGGGCTCTTCGACTTCGACGTTCGGTCGGTTCCGGGCGGGCTCCTGGTCCAGGAATGGGACCGGGCGGGTTTCGATCGGGCTTCGTGCAAGGTCGTGACCCGGCGGGCGCCTACCGAGGCCGAGTGGAGGCAGCTTGGCCTCGCCTGGATCGCGGTCAAGCACGTGAAGTCCAACGCCATCGTCCTCTTCAAGGACGGCGCGGCGGTCGGCGTCGGCGCGGGGCAGATGTCACGCGTCGAGGCAGTGCGGTTGGCGGTCCAGCGCGCCGGCGATCGGTGTCGCGGTTCGGTAATGGCGTCGGACGCCTTCTTCCCGTTTCCGGACGGTCTCGAGGAGGGTGCCCAGGCGGGCGTCACGGCCGTGATCCAGCCCGGCGGATCCATGCGGGACGCCGACTCCGTCGCGGCGGCCGACAGGGCCGAGATCGCGATGGTGACGACCGGGCAGCGGCACTTCAAGCACTAGATGAGCCGGCGATTCGGCGAGGAGGGTCGCGAGCTTTCCTACGGCTCGTACCTGAAGGTGCCGGAGCTGCTGCGGCTGCAACAAGGCATGAGCCAGGAGCACGACGAGCTTCTCTTCATCGTCGCCCACCAAGTCTACGAGCTGTGGTTCAAGGTCGTGCTGTTCGAGCTCGAGGCGGCCCGGGACCGGATCGACGCCGACGACATCTTTTTCGCGCGCCACTTCCTGCAGCGCGTCCACGTCATCGAGAGATTGCTCATCGAGCAGATCGAGGTCCTGGAGACGATGTCGCCCCAGGACTTCCTCGCGTTCCGCTCCGAGCTCGCACCCGCCAGCGGTTTTCAGTCGGTGCAGTTCCGCGAGATCGAGTTCCTCTCGGGTTTGAAGGAGCCGAAATACCTTGCTCGGCTCGAGGCGACGCCTGAGGAGCTCGACCGCCTGCGCAAGCGCCTGGCGGAGCCGTCTCTCGACGACGCCTTCCGGGCGCTTCTCGAGCGGCGCGGCTCGCCGTCGCTGCTCGATGTCTTTCGCGATCGCCAGCACCATGGCGACCTGTTCGATCTGTGCGAGGCGCTGCTCGACCATGACGAGGCATTCGCCCACTGGCGCGCGCGCCACGTGTTGATGGTCGAGCGCCAGATCGGCGGCAAGACCGGCACCGGGGGCAGCACCGGCGCGCAGTACCTGCGCACGACGCTGGACAAGCGCTTCTACCCCGAGCTGTGGGACGTCCGGTCGCAGCTGTGAAATCCCCACAAACTCAGAGGCTGACCGCGTGAGTTTGCGGGGGCCCCTAAAGAGCGGCGAGTTCCCGGGCGAGCGGCCCGAGCATCACATGAAGAAGACGCGCGTGGAGCGCCCGAAGGTCACGTGCGGCACATGCCGGAAATTCGACGGGACCGCGTGGTGCCGGCACTGGAACTTCCACACGACCGCCGAATCCCCGCCGTGCGCGTTCTACGCGAAGAAACCCGCCTAAGCCGCTTCGATCTCCGCTTCGTCGAAGTGGGTCACCGCCTCGAAGCGTGGCCTTCCACCCGCAGGCCGAAGCACCGTGAGCACGACCAGAAGGCCGGCCGCAACCGAGATCGCCGCGAGCACGAAGGCCAGCTGGTACCCGGCGGTCAGCGCCACCGCCAGCGGATTGCCCTGCGCCAGCAGCGCCTTGGCGTGGTCCGTCGACACGGTGCCGAGGGCCGCCAGGCCAAAGGCACCGCCGATCTGCATGGTCGCGTTGCTGAAGCCCGAGGCGAGACCCGCGTCCGCAGCCGCCACCTCGGACATCGAAATCGTCAGCAAGGGCATGAACGACGTGCCCCCTCCGAGGCCCAGCAGCAGATACGGGACGAAGAGCGTCGGGAAGTAGCTTGCGTGCATGTCCGCCTGGGACAGCAAGACCAGGGCCGTCGCGATGAGCGCTATTCCGCCGAGCGCCAGGTTCCGCGCGCCGAACCGCGCCATCAGCCGTGCCGAGATTCCCGCCGACATCGTGCCGACCGCTAGGGTCGTCGGCAGGAAGCCGAGGCCTGTCTCGATCGCCGTGAAGCCCTTGATGTGCTGCATGTACAGAGCGCCGACGAAGAAATTGGTGAACATGCCCGCGAAGAGAAGGCCCCTCGCCACGCTTGCCCCGGTCAAAGACCGCATGGTCAAGACCCGCAGCGGCATGATCGGGTTGGCCAATCGCCACTCCAGGGCCAGGAATGCGACAAGCAAGCCTGCCGCGGCGCCGCCGAATTCGATGCTGTGGGTGGAGGTCCAGCCGAAGTCCGAGGCGGTCACGATGGTGTAGATGCCGAGCATCAACGCAGCGGTGACGATGATCGCCCCCAGAAAGTCGACGCGCTGACTGGGCCGGAGGTCGGGGGCCTCCTGGATCAGCCAGGCACCCAACACGAGCGCGGCCACCCCGATGGGTAGGTTGATGAAGAAGATCCAGTGCCAGTTCACCAGCTGGGTCAGGACGCCGCCGGCCAGGAGACCAAACGAGCCTCCGCCTGCGATGACCAGGGTCAATAGGCTCATCGCCTGCGCGCGCTCGACCGGCCTGGGAAACCCCGTGACGATGATGGCGATGATCACCCCGGTCGCCAGCGACCCTCCTAGGCCCTGGAGGAAGCGCCCGATGATGAGGTGATCGGACCCCTGCGAGAACCCGCACCCAACCGACGCCACGGTGAACAGGAAGACACCGGCCAGGAACACATTCCGGCGGCCCACCAGGTCGCCGAGACGCCCGGCTACCAGAAGGAAGCTGCCGTAGGCGATCACGTATGCGTTCACGACCCAGGTCAGGTCCGCCTGGGTGAGGTTCAGGTCACGCTGGATGTGAGGCAGCGCGACGTTCACGATCGTGGTGTCGACCATGACCATCAGCTGTCCCATACAGACCACGACCAGGGCCAACCACCTTCGAAAATTCGAGCTCATGACGCCTCCAAAACAACCGAACCGATCTTAGGATGATCACTATAACAGGAGCATCATGGTATGTATTGCATGGATTATCTGGAAAACGGGAAGATTAAGAGTTGGTGATAACATCAATGGACGTGAAGAAGGACGAGCCCCGGTCTGAACCGGGCTTTGTCTCGCTGCTGACTCAGCTGTACAAGGCGCTCAATCGCCGCGCGACCGAGGAGCTGCTGGGCATGCGCTTCAAGCCGTACATGACGCTCGGCTACATCCGCGACCACCCCGGCACGACCCAGCAGGAGCTGGAGAGCGCGCTGCTGATGGACGCCAACACCGTGGTCTTGATCCTGAACGAGCTCGAAGCCGCTCAGTTCTCGATGCGGCGCCGGGACCCGCACGACCGGCGGAGGCACATCGTCGAGCTCACCGCTTCAGGCCGCAGGGCTCTGGAGCGGGCGGACAAGGCGCGCGAGAGCCTCGAGGACGAGGTGCTCAGTGCGTTGTCGCCAGAGGAGCGGCGAACGGTGCGCAAGCTCCTCGAGCGGGTGCTCGAGAGCCTCCACAGCGAAGCTCGCGTCTAACCAGAGCCCCGGGCTAGTTCAGGCGCTCCACGATCATCGCCATGCACTTCACCCCACGAAATCCGCGATTTCGTGGGGGACCCCGAATCGCTTCGACCCTAGTTGAGCCTCTCCACGATCATTGCCATGCCCTGGCCGCCGCCGACGCACATCGTCTCGAGGCCGTAGGTCGCGTTCTTCTCGCGCAGGCCGTTCAGGAGGGTGCAGAGGATGCGCGCCCCCGTCATGCCGAATGGATGACCCAGCGCGATGGCGCCACCGTGCGGGTTCAGCTTGTCGCTGAAGGGATCGACGCCGATGCCGCGTGCTGACGGGATGACCTGAGCGGCGAACGCCTCGTTGATCTCGACGATGTCGATGTCGTCGATCGACATCTTGGCGCGCTTGAGCGCCTGCTTAGAGGCATCGATGGGTCCGAGACCCATGAACTCAGGCTCGAGAGCCGACAGGCCCGTCGACACGATCCGCGCGATCGGCTTGATGCCCAGCTCCTTCGCTCTGCGGTCTGACATCACCACGACGGCCGCGGCGCCGTCGTTCAGCGGGCATGAGTTGCCCGCTGTCACCGTCCCGTTCTCGCGGAACGCCGGCTGCAGCGTGGCCAGCACCTCCATCGTCGTGCCCGGCCTTGGGCCGTCGTCCTTAGTGAAGGTCTGGCCGTTGGGCAGCGGAACGGGGATGATCTCGCGCTCGAAGAAGCCGTTGTCGCGCGCATTCACGGCGTTCGCCTGGCTCTTGACCGCGAAGCGGTCCTGCTCCTCGCGGCTGATCTTCTCTCGCTGAGCCACGTTCTCCGCGGTCTGGCCCATCGCGATGTAGATGTCGGGGTACTCGTCGGTGTTGCCGGGGACGAGCTTCGGGTTGTAGGTGTCCGGCGGGTCTGGATAGCCGCTGCCGTAGCGCGATACGCACTCCACGCCAACGGACAGGAACGCGTCGCCCTCGCCCGCCTCGATCGCGTGGGCGGCGATGCGTGTGGTCATGAGCGATGACGAGCAGTAACGGTTGACCGTGACGCCGGGGACGTCGAGACGGGCCAGGATCGACACGACGCGGCCGATGTTGTGGCCCTGCTCACCGCCTGGGAGCCCGCAGCCGCAGATCAGGTCTTCGATCTGAGTCGGGTCGAGGTCGGGCACCTTGTCCAGGACTTTGGTCACCACGAGCGCGGCGAGGTCGTCGGGCCGCACGTCGACGAGGGATCCCTTGCGCGCGCGACCGATCGGCGAGCGCCCGTAAGCCACGATCACTGCTTCAGTCATGGAACGGTTATACGCGTAATAGCGCGGGGGAGGCAGGCCTCCCCCGCGGAGCCCCCTGCGTTGCGACGTTTTGGCGGCGTTTGGAAACGCCGACCGTAGGGACGGCCGGAGTAAATCCGGCCTACAGCTCCACTTCGTCTAACCGGGGAGCGGCTAGCGGAACTTCGCGACCAGTGCGTAGACGAAGAACGCGACGGCGAGCAGCCCGGCGACCGCGAAAGCGAGCACGCCGTTGATATGCGCCGTCCCGATGACGATGATGGTGAGCAACAGCGCCGGCAGGTAGAGCAGCCCGAGGATCTCCATGTAGCGGATCTCGATCAGGCGGTGCCGCTTGCCTTCGAGGAGCAGCTCCCGCGGCAGCCGCTCGTCGGCGTCGAGCGGATGGAAGATCGAGTACATGCTTCTCCGCTCGAGGCTGCGCAGATCCCTGAGCTCGGTTCGGCGACCCATCGCTGGTCTAAACAGTTTGCCACCGCCGGGCTACGAACGCACCAAAAGCGCCTCACGGGTGAAGAGGCGCAAAGCGGCGTAGAAGCACAGTGCCCCAGTGACGATCAGGCTCGCCGAGGTGACCGCGAGGGCGCTCCACGAGACGCTGTCGTGGACGATCGCGTCGCGCAGGACGAGCACGGCGTTCAGGATCGGGATCACGAAGTACCCGAGGTTCGGGTTGAAGTCGGGGATGAACAGGATGATCGAGGCCGGGAAGATCGTGATGAAGTACAGAGGGGTGGCGTAGGCCTGGCCCTGGCGGAAGTTGCGCGCCAGCGTCCCCAGCGCGATCGTCAGTGAGGCGAACGCCGCCGCCAGCAGGATCGCGAGCCACACCATGACGACGGTGGCCAGCGGGGTGAGAGTGACGTGAAACACATCACCCGCCCGCTCGCCGAACTGGATCTGGCTGAGGGCGACCAGCATCGAAACGATCGCCGCGATGGCCGCGGTCAGGCTGATCAAGGTGACGGCCAGGATCTTGCCGATCAGGACCTGGCTGCGCGGCGCCGGGGTCAGGAGCAGGCTCTCGAGCGTCTTGCGCTCGCGCTCGCCGGCTGAGCTGTCGAGAGCCGCGGACAGGCCACCGGTAAGGCTCATCGTGATCAGGATGTAGGGCAGGAAAAAGCTCAGGAAGGAGTTGCTGGCCGCCTTGGTGGGCGAGCTGAGGGGATGCTGGGTGACGGGCAGCGGGTTGAGGACGGAAGGGTCGATTCCCTTCTGCTGCAGAGCCGCGGCCACCTTGGCCGCGGCGTAGTTGCTGAGCACCGTCTGGACGCGAACGTCGGCCACCTGGGCGCTCTGCCGTGTCGGGTCGTAGTACTCGTCGATCCCCGCGCTGCTGAAGGCGAGCCCGATGTCGACCTGCTGCTTGGCCGCCACCGCCGGGTCGACCACCCGCTCGAGCTTCATCCCCGTCGCGTTGAAAAGGATGTCGAGGCCCGCGGGCACGTCGCCTGAGTAACCGATCGTGTAGGTCTGGGAGGCGGTCTTGGTCGAGACCTGCGAGATCACGTAGAGGACTGTCGGCGTCGCGAGCGCGGCGAGCCCGATCGCGATCAGCGTCCGGCGGTCGCGGAGGATCTCCGTGAGCTCCTTCTTGAAGACGATCGCGATCGCGTTCATCCCGCCGCCTCGACGAGCGCGAGGAACGAGTCCTCCAGGTCCTTGTAGCTGCCCCGCACCTGCGCCGTGGAACCGCTCGCCACGACGCGACCCTGGTGGATGATCGTGACCCGGTCGCACAGGCGCTCGGCGTCGTGCAGCACGTGCGTCGAGAAGATGACGCACTTGCCGCGCTCCTTCGACTCCACCATGAACCCGCGGATCTCGCGCGAGGCGAGAACGTCGAGGTTCGATGTGGGCTCGTCGAACATCAGCACCGGGGGGTCGTGCACGATCGCTCGCGCGATGGCGACCTTCTGCTTCTGGCCCGACGAAAGGCTCTCGGCCCTCTGCTGCGCAAACGCAGCCATGTCGAGACGCTCGATCACCGCGTCGACCTTGCGATTGAGCTGCCCATCCATCACTCCGCTCAGCTCGGCGAAGTAAGCGATGTTCTCGCGCGCGGTGAGGCGCGGATAGATGCCGATCTCCGCGGTCACGACGCCGACCCTCCGCCGCACCTCCTGGGGCGCGGTCCGCGTGTCGTAGCCGAGCACCTCGACCGACCCTGCATCCGGTGTCAGCAGCGTGCAGATCACGCGCAGGGTGGTGGTCTTGCCCGCCCCGTTTGGCCCGAGGAGGCCGAAGATCTCGCCCGCGTTCGCTTGGAAGGAAATGCCTCGCAGCACCTTGTTGGTCTGGAGCGATTTTTCGAGGCGATCGACCTTGACCGCCGGTTGACTCACTTCTTCCTGGTGACTTTTCTCGTGGCGGTCGACGTCGGCTTTCCCCCCCGGGTCGCGGTCGGTTTGGCTGCGCGCTTTGCGGCCGCCTTCTTGGCCGGAGCGGGCTTCTTCGGTGTCGCCTTGGCGGGAGCGCGCTTCGGGGCGGCCGGCGCCGCCTTGTCTGCGGGGACTTCGGTGGCGGCGGCTTCTTCGACAGCCGCAGGCTCGGCCTGGGCCACGCCGATCGAGCTGGAGAGTGTGCGGTGGCAGCTCTCGCAGGTCACGATCGTGCGCACGAGCGCACCCAGGTGATGCGCCTCGCGACGCAGGTTTCGCGGGCGGCCGCAGAAGGAGCAGTAGCCCGTCTCGACGGTGACGTCGACGTGGCCCGGACGCTTGTTCATGGACTGCCTAAGTTACGGTAAACTCACGCCCGGAGTCCTTTAAGTCTGGCCCTGCGAGGTCAGGAAGGAGGTTTTTTGATGGCCGTTTCGTCGCGGCTGCGTCATGTGATCGAGAGCCAGCAGTTCTCGCGCACCATCCTCGAGGACCTTTTCGCGCGCTCCGAGGAGATGAAGCGCGAGCCGCACCATTTCATGGGCCGCCTCGCGGGCCAGGTGATGGCGGCGCTGTTCTACGAGCCCTCGACCCGCACCCGCCTTTCGTTCGAAGCCGCGATGCTGCGCCTTGGCGGCGAGGCGATGGGCACGGACAACGCGCGCGAGTTCTCGTCTGCGGCCAAGGGCGAAACCCTCGAGGACACGATCCGCATCGTCAGCGGATACGCCGACGTGATCGTCCTGCGGCACAACGAGGAAGGTGCTGCCAAGCGCGCCGCCGCGGTGAGCTCGGTGCCCGTCATCAACGCCGGCGACGGGCCGGGGCAGCATCCGACCCAGGCCCTGCTCGACCTCTACACGATCCGCGACGAGCTGAGCCGCATCGACGGAGTCCGCGTCGCGATGGTCGGCGACCTGGCCAACGGCCGCACCGTGCGCTCGCTCGCGTACCTGCTCAGCAAGTTCAAGGACATCAAGCTCTGGTTCGTCGCGCCGCCTCAGGTCGCCATGCGCGACGACCTGAAGGCACACCTCGACGAGCACCATGTGCCGTGGGTCGAGACGCAGGACCTCGAGTCGGTGCTGCCCGAGGTCGACGTCGTCTACATGACGCGCATCCAGAAGGAGCGGTTCAGCGATCCCGAGGTCTACAACGCGGTGAAGGGCGTGTACCGCATCGACAAGAGCTCGCTTGCGCTGATGCGCAAGTACGCGATCCTCATGCACCCGCTGCCCCGCGTCGACGAGATCGCCACCGAGGTGGACGACGACCCGCGCGCCGCATATTTCCGGCAGGCGCGCAACGGCCTGCACATCCGGATGGCCCTTCTCGACCGGCTCCTGTCATGAGCGTCACCGAAGGCAAGCTCAAGGCCACCGTGATGGACGCCGACCAGATCCGCCGCAGCCTCTCGCGCATCGCCCACGAGATCGTGGAACGCAACCGCGGTGTCGACGGCGTCGTGCTCATCGGCATCGTCAGCAAGGGCGACGTCCTGGCGAGGCGCCTCGCCGCGCTCCTGACCAAGCTCGAGAAATGCACGGTGCCGTTTGGCAGCCTCGATGTGACGCGGCACCGCGACGACCTGCACCTGCGACCGCATGACGGGCACCGCCCAACGAGCGACGTGCCGGACATCTCCGGCAAGGTCGTGGTCCTCGTCGACGACGTGATCCACCACGGCCGCACTGCGCGCGCCGCGATGGACGCGCTGATGGACTTCGGCCGCCCCCGGGCGATCCAGCTCGCCGTGCTCGTCGACCGCGGCCACCGCGAGCTGCCCATCAGACCCGACTACGTCGGCAAGAACGTGCCCACCTCGGACTCCGAGCGCATCGAGGTGCTGACCGCGGACGAGGACGGGATCGACCAGGCGGTGATCGTTGCCGGCTGAAAAACGATTCGCCGCGCTCGTCCTCGAAGACGGCCGCGCGTTCGTGGGCGCGGCATTGGGCGCCGATGCGGTGGGCGAGGGCGAGGTGGTCTTCAACACCGCGATGACGGGTTACCAGGAGGTCCTGACCGACCCGTCGTACGCGGGCCAGATGGTGTGCATGACCTATCCCCTGCAGGGCAACTACGGAGTGCGCGACGCAGACGCGGAGTCGGCACGGCCTTGGGCCAGGGCGCTGGTCGTGCGATGGGCCTGCCCGGCACCGAGCCACCACTCGAGCGAGGCATCGCTCGACGAATACCTGCGGCGATGGCGCGTGCCGGCGATCACAGACATCGATACCCGTGCGCTGACCCGCCACATCCGCGTGCACGGGGCGCTGCGGGCAGTTCTCGTCCACGAGGAACATGCGCCGTCCCAGAAGCGGCTCGAGGAGCTTGCCCTCGCGGCGCGGCACGTCACCTCGCTGTCCGAGCAGGACCTCGTGGCGCAGACGTCGCGAACGGTCCGCGAAGAGTGGCTCGAACCTCTACCCCCTGAGCTTCGCGCTCGGACCCACGCGGACGGCCGCGGGCTTCTTGTCGCGGTGGTGGATTACGGAGTGAAGGCCAACATCCTGCGCTCGCTGCGAGAGCGGGGGTGCACGGTGGTCATGCTGCCCCACACCGCCACCTGGTCCGACGTGCGGGCGACAGGGGCCGACGGCGTGGTGCTCTCCAACGGCCCCGGCGACCCCGCGGTGCTCGACGGGCCTGTGGAGCTGGCTCGGCAGGCACTGGGCCATCTCCCCCTGTTCGGCATCTGCCTGGGCCACCAGATCCTGGGCCGCGCCGCGGGCGCGACCACCTCGCGCCTGCCCTACGGTCATCACGGCGCGAACCACCCGGTCAAGGACCTCGACACCGGGCGCGTGCACATCACCAGTCAGAATCACGAGTTCCAGGTCGACGCGGCGTCGATCCCGGCGGGCGACTTCTACGTCTCGCAGCGCAACCTGAACGACGGCTCGGTCGAGGGCCTCGGCCACCGCACGCTGGCCGCGTTCAGCGTCCAGTACCACCCCGAAGGCTCCCCCGGGCCGCAGGACAACCAGCACCTCTACGACCGCTTCATCGAGATGGCGCGAAGCCGCGCGCCGGTGGCGAGAGCGGTGGCGGGCATGAAGGAGCAGGCGCGGCCGCGCAAGGTCCTGATCCTGGGGTCGGGCCCGATCGTCATCGGCCAGGCCGCGGAGTTCGACTACGCCGGCACGCAGGCCTGCAAGGCGCTGCGCGAGGAAGGCATCACGACCGTCCTCGTCAACTCGAACCCCGCGACGATCATGACCGACGAGGAGGTCGCCGACCGCGTCTACCTCGAGCCGCTGACCGTCGAGGCGGTCGAGCGCGTCATCGTTCGCGAACGGCCGGACGCGCTGCTGCCGACGCTCGGCGGCCAGACCGGGCTGAACCTCGCCACCGAGCTCGCCAACGCTGGAGTGCTCGAGCGCCACGGGGTGCGCCTCCTCGGCGCCACGATCGACACGATCCGCAAAGCCGAAGACCGCCAGGCCTTCAAGCAGATGCTGGAGGAGATCGGCGAGCCGGTCCCGGTCTCTCGCGTCTGCGAGTCGACGGAGGAGGTCAAGGACTTCGCGGCGGCGACGGGCCTTCCCCTCGTCATTCGCCCGGCCTACACGCTTGGCGGGACCGGTGGAGGCTTCGTCACGACCGAGGCCGACCTGAACCGCATCGCGGTGCGCGGACTGGCCGCGTCTCCGATCCACCAGGTCCTCGTCGAGCGCTCGCTGTGGGGCTGGAAAGAGATCGAGTACGAGGTCATGCGCGACGCGGCCGATACTTGCATCACGGTCTGCAACATGGAGAACCTCGACCCGATGGGCGTGCACACCGGCGACTCGATCGTCGTCGCACCCGCGCAGACGCTCTCCGACCGCGACCACCAGATGCTCCGCTCATCGGCGATCCGGATCATCCGTGCGCTCGGCATCGAGGGTGGTTGCAACGTGCAGTTCGCTCTGGACCCGAAGAGCTCGCAGTACTACGTGATCGAGGTCAACCCGCGAGTGAGCCGCTCCTCAGCGCTTGCTTCCAAGGCGACCGGCTACCCCATCGCGCGTGTCGCGGCGAAGGTCGCCGTGGGCAGGCGGCTGGAGGAAATTCGCAATGAGGTGACCGGCCGCACGTTCGCAGCGTTTGAGCCGGCGCTCGACTACTGCGTCGTGAAGATCCCACGCTGGCCATTCGATAAATTCCCTGCCGGTGACCGCCGGCTCGGCACGCAGATGGCGTCGACGGGCGAGGTGATGGCCGTCGAGCGAACCTTCGAGGCGGCGCTGACGAAGGCGATTCGCTCGCTGGAACAGAAGCAGCCGGCGGCGTGGGAGCTCGGTCCGGAAACGATCGACCAGCCGAACGACCGACGGCTCTTCGCGCTGCTCAACGCACTTCGCAACGGAGCGGACGCCGGCTCGCTGTCCGAGCGCAGCGGCATCGATCGGTGGTTCATCGACCGGCTCGCCAACATCACAAGGCTCGAGGTCGAAGGTGACACCCGCGAACTGCGCCGCGCGGGTTTTTCCGACGCGATGATCACAGCCCTGAGGGGCGAGACCGTCGAGCCCGCGACGCCGACCTACAAGCTCGTCGATACGTGTGCGGGCGAGTTCGAGGCGGCGACGCCGTACTACTACTCCTGCTGGGAGGAGGAAACAGAGAGCCACGCGGTCGACGCCAAGACAGTCGAGGTCATCGGCTCCGGCCCGATCCGCATCGGCCAGGGCATCGAGTTCGACTACTGCTCGGTCCACGCGGCGTGGGCGCTGCGAGAGGCCGGCGTTCGCGCTGTGCTCGTCAACTCAAACCCTGAGACGGTGTCCACGGACTTCGACACCTCGGACCGCCTGTACTTTGAACCGCTCGATCTCGAAGGCGCCCTGCACGTCGCGAGGACGGAGAACGTCCAGGGCGCGCTGGTGCAGTTCGGCGGACAGACCGCCATCAACCTGGCCGAGCCGCTCGACCAGAACGGCGTCGCGATCCTTGGCTCGAGCGTCGAGGCGATCGACCTGGCGGAGGACCGTCGGGCGTTTGCGCGGTCGTTAGAGGCGATCGGCATCCCCCAGCCGATGGGCGGCACGACGACCTCGGTCGAGGAGGCGATCGCGATCGCCGAGCGCGCCGGTTACCCGGTGCTGGTGCGACCGTCCTACGTCCTCGGGGGGCGCGCGATGGAGATCGTCCGCAACCGCGACGAGCTGCGGCGCTACATGGTTTGGGCGATCGGCGCCATGCCGCGCGGCCAGGTCCTTGTCGACAAATACCTGCAAGGCGTCGAGGTCGAGGTCGACGCCATCTCGGATAGCGACACGGTGGTCATCCCCGGGGTGATGCAGCATGTCGAGCGCGCGGGCGTGCACTCGGGCGATTCCTATGCCGTCTACCCCGCGCAGGGGCTTGATGGGCGCGAGATCGATCACATCGTCGACTACACCGTCCGCATCGCGCGCCACCTCCGGCTGCGCGGTCTGGTGAACGTCCAGTACGTCGTCCATCGCGGGAATGTCTACGTCCTCGAGGTGAACCCACGCGCCTCGCGCACGGTCCCGTTCCTGTCGAAGGTCACGGGCGTGCCGATGGTCAAGCTCGCCACGCGCGTGATGCTGGGCGAGAAGCTCCTCGACCTCGGCTGGACGACCGGACTCGTGCCTCCTCGCGACCTTGTCGCGGTGAAAGCGCCGGTGTTCTCGATGAACAAGCTGCCGGCGGTCGACACTTACCTGGGGCCCGAGATGAAGTCGACCGGCGAGGCGATCGGCATCGCGCGCACCCTGAACGCGGCCCTGCGCAAGGCCTTCGCGGCCTCGGGCATGCAGGTCGAGCGAGGCAGCGCCGCGCTGCTGACGATCGCCGACGCCGACAAGCCGGAGCTCTTCCCGATCGTCTCCCGCCTGGTCCAGCTCGGCTGCCGGCTGGTCGCCACCGATGGGACCGCGCAGGCGCTGCGCGCGGCCGGGTTCTCGCCGCGGGTCGTGGCGAAGATCGGCGAGGAGGGCCCGACCGTGGTCGACGTCATCGTCCGCGGCGAGGTCCAGCTCGTCATCAACACGATGTCGAACATCTACGAGGATCCCGGTGACGGAAACCCGGTCTTCAAGGACGGCTTCGAGATCCGCCGCGCCGCGGTCGAGCGCCGCATCCCGTGCCTCACGTCGCTCGACACCGCGACGGCGCTGCTCGAGTCGGCGGTGGCCGCGCCCGACGAGATGGAGGTCCGCACCATCGACGAGTGGAGGGTCGGTGTTCCTGCTTGACGCGCCGGTGACGGGCAAGCGCCAGGTCGCCCACGGCATGTTCGTCATCGGTATGCGAGCGCCGGAGATCGCGGCCGAGGTCCGCGCCGGGCAGTTCGTCAATCTCGGCTGGGCGGGAGGACCGCTGCTGCGCCGACCGTTCTCCGTCTACCGCGCCGAGGGCGAGCACGTCGAGGTCGTGTTGAAGGCCGTCGGCGCCGGCACCGCTCAGCTGCTCGCGATGGAGATCGGCGACCGGATCAGCTGCCTCGGGCCGCTCGGCCACGGCTTCGATCTCGGCGGCGCGGCGCGAAGCGTCGTGCTCATCAGCGGTGGGCTGGGCGTGGCCCCCATGCCACTCGCCGCGCGGGATGCAAAGACGGCCGGTCTGCCGGTGACGTGGGTGCACGGCGCGCGCACCGCCGCCGAGCTGTGCGCGGAAACAGACGGGGACCAGGTGGTCTGGGCGACCGATGACGGCTCGCAAGGCCTGCATGGCACGGCGGTCGCGGCGGCGCCCGCGGGTGACCTCGTGCTCGCGTGCGGCCCGAACCGAATGCTCGCCGCGGTGGCTGAGCGTTGGCCCGACGCGCAGGTCGCTGTCGAGACGTATATGGGCTGCGGCACGGGGGTCTGTCTCGGGTGCGCGGTGCCGCTCGCGCGCGGGGGTTACGACCGCGCGTGCAAGGAAGGCCCGGTCTATCGCGCGGCGGACGTCGACTGGAGCGTGCTTCCGTCGCACCTTCCGTACGCGATCTCGGCGTGACGCCCGACCTGTCGGTTGCAATTGGCGCGCTCGCGCTGCGCGGGCCGGTGCTCGCGGCGTCCGGAACGTTCGGCTACGGCACCGAGGTTCCGCTCCTCGAACGCCGCGCGCTGGGCGGCATGGTGTCGAAGGGCATCTTTCTCCGCCCGCGCGAGGGCACCGCGCCTCCGCGCATCGCGGAGACACCAAGCGGGATGCTCAACGCGATCGGCCTCCAGGGCCCGGGCGTCGAGGCGCTGATCCGCGACTACGCGCCGCAATGGGCGGAGTGGGATTTCCCCGTGCTCGTCAACATCAACGGCGAAACGGCGGCCGAGTACGGCGAGCTCGCGGCACGCCTCGACGGCGTGCCCGGCGTGGCGGGCTTCGAGATCAACATCTCCTGCCCGAACGTCGAGCAGGGCGGTCTGTACTTCGGCAACGATCCGCGCGCCGCCGCGGCCGTCACCGAGGCTGTGCGGAAGCGGACCAAACTGCCGGTGTGGGTGAAGCTGACACCCATGGTCAGCGATATCGGAGTCATCGCGCGCGCGGTCGAGTCGGCCGGGGCGGACGCGCTGTGCGCGATCAACACATTTGTCGGGATGTCGATCGACCTGAACGCCCACTGGCCGCGGCTGAGCTTTCGGACCGGTGGGCTTTCAGGCCCGGCGATCCGGCCGCTCGCCGTCCACCTCGCCCACCAGGCCGCACGCGCCGTTCGGATCCCGGTGATCGGGATCGGCGGAATCGCGCGCGCCGAGGACGCGCTGGAATTCATGATCGCCGGCTGTTCCGCCGTCCAGGTCGGCACCGCGACGTTCGTCAACCCGAAGGCGATCGCCGAAGTTCACAACGGCATCGCCGCGTTCCTCGAAGCCAGGGGTTTCGCCTCGCTGGGCGAGCTGCCACGCTACCTACCGCGCGACTAGGAGGCACAAAATGTCTACCGAGCTCCCTCCGGCGGGACGTGCGTCCGAGAAGCTTCAGATCCTCGCGACCGAGCACTGGAGCCTGCTCGCGACGCGCGCACTGACGTACCAGGAGTCGTTAGGGCGCGTGAACATGTTTCTGACGATCCTTTCGGGCGCGGTCATCGCACTCGCCCTGATCGCGCAGGCCGATCGTTTCGGACCCACTTTCATCTCGATCGCCATCTTCATGCTCGGCGTCGTCTTCTTCGTGGGCGTCGCCACGGTGCGGCGCCTTTTGATGCTCAATTTTGACGATTACAAGTGGGTGGTCGGGATGAACCGACTCCGCCACGCGTACCTCGAGCTGCACCCGGAGCTGGAGCCGAATTTCATCACCAGCCCTTACGACGATCTGCCTGGGGCGCTGCAAACACTCGCGCTCGGGCCGGCAAGCGCGCCAACCCTCGGCACTGTGTTCCACGGCTTCGTAACCCTGCCGGGCATGCTCTCGGTGATCGTGGCCTCGGTCGGCGGCGCCATCGCAGGCCTCGCCGCCATTGGGTTCGGCGCTCCGGCGTACGGAGCGCTGCTTGCCGGCGCCCTGGCTTTTGCGGCGGCTCTGGCGCTGATGGCTCTTTCGGCACGTCGTTCATTTCGGGGGTATAGCCCCAGTGTCGGGGTTCGCTTCCCGTCACCTAAGCCTTAGCCGGCAAGAAGTGCAAGTCCAGCCGTCAGAATCCATAAGCCGTGCTGGAAGTCGACGGTCTCGCCAAGCGCTACGGCGAGGTGCTCGCGCTTCGTGACCTGACCGTTCGGGTCGACGAGGGGCGCTGCCTCGTCCTCCTCGGCCGCAACGGCGCGGGCAAGACGACCGCGCTCCGCTGCATGGCGGGCGTGCTGCTGCCCAGCGCCGGGACCGTCACGGTCGACGGCATCGACGCCGCGGACGATCCCGCCGCCGTCCGGGCCAAGGTCGGCCTGATGCCCGAGGTTCCCGGCCTGTACGAGCGAATGTCGGTCTGGGCGTATCTCGACTACTTCGGCGCGATCTATGACCTCGAGCCGGCGCTCAGGCGCAAGCGAATCGAGCACCTGCTCGAGATCTTCGAGCTCACCGATGCTGGTGACAGGTGGCTGGGCACCTACTCCAAGGGGATGCGGCAAAAGGTCGCATTGATCCGAGCGACGCTGCACCGGCCGCGACTGGTGCTGGCCGACGAGCCGACCTCGGCTCTCGACCCGGACAGCGCCAGGCGCGCCTGGGTGTACCTCAAGGACCTCCAGAAGGAGGGCTGCGCGCTCGTGATCTGCACACACAGCATGGAAGAGGCAGAGCACCTCGCGGGCGATATCGGCATCATGTCGGCGGGCCGCGCCCTCGCAATCGGGACCATGACCGAGCTTCGGCGCAAGTCCGGGCTCGCGACACGCCAGGAGGTGCGCGAGGTGCCCACCCTGCAGGACATCTATCTCGCCATCGTTGGCGAACGCCATGAGCTGGCCGAAAGTCGATCGGCGTAAGGCCCTGTTGGTGGCGAGTCGCGACCTCCGCGACGCCGTCAGCGAGCTGCGCCTGGTCGCGGCGCTGATCGCCCTGACGGTGGCGATCCCGCTCGGCGCGGGTTCGGGAGTGCGCGCCCTCGCCTATTTCGGCGGCGGTACCGCGGTGGTGAACCGCCTGTCCCTCGTCGGCGCCTTCTTCGTGGTCTTCATCCCGGCGAGCTTCTCGCTCGTGCTAGCGCTCGAGTCCTTTGTCGGTGAGCGCGAACGCACAACGCTCGAGGTCCTTCTCTCGACGCCTTTGCGTGAGGCCGAGATCTACGCGGGCAAGGTGCTGGCCGTGCTCAGCGTGTCGCTCACCCTCTGCTACGGAGGGCTCATCGTGTACTGCCTCGTCACGTTTCCGGGCCTCGGCTACTTCCCGATCGACATGCTGCTGGCGCTCGCTGTCTCGACGATCTGCCAGGTCGCGGCGATGGTCGCCGGCGCCGTGATCATCAGTCTGAACGCGAGGACCATGCGCGCGGCCAACGTGATGGCGTCGTTCATCATCCTGCCGATGTCGGTCGTGCTCCAGCTGGAGGCGGCGCTCATCCTCGTGGGCCGCGCCGAGCTGCTTTGGGGTTTCGCCCTGCTCATGATCCTCATCGCCATGGTCCTTCTGCGCATGGGCTTCAGCGGTTTCTCGCGTGAAGCCCTGCTCGCCCGGGACGTCGGCCTGAGCAACCCTGTCCGCCGGGCCGCGCAAGCAGTGCGTTCGAGCTTCGGCACGCGCCCGGGCATCGTCCAATTGATCTGGTCCCGGCGCGCGCCCATGGCCCTTGCGGCCGCCGGGTTTCCAGCGGGCGCGCTCATCGGCTACATCGCGGCGTCGACCGGCGCGGTGCCCAGCGCCGTGGTCCAGCCTGTTCTGTCGAGCCTCGTCGCGGCGTCAAGGACGCCGGTGTCAGCCGGTACAGGAAGCCCGGTCGACGACGCGTTCTCCATCTTCAGCCACAACTTGCTCGCGTTCCTTCTTGTCGCGGCGCTGGCCATCGTGACCGCGGGGCTGAGCGGGTTCCTCCTCACGTTCGCGCCCGGCTTCCTGCTGGGCTTCGCGGCAGCGGTCTCGTCGTGGGGCCTCGCGCTCAGCGGCATCGTCCCGAACGGGCTGGTCGAGATCCCGGCGGCCATCGTCGCCGGCGGGCTTGCGATCCAGATCGGCGCCGCGGCCATTCACATGGATGCGACGGGCGGATGGAGCTCCCGTGTCCTCGCGGCCATGGCCGACTACGTCCGCGCGCTGCGCTGGCTGGTCCCGGCGCTCGCGGTCGCGGCGGTGCTCGAGGTCTGGCTGGGGTGACCGAAGACCTCGGGCGTCGATAGGCGGATCGCCAGGACCACCGACCCGGCGATCGCCGCTCCGATGGCCATGGCCCACGGCGCACTCAGCAGCGTCGCCAGGGCGCCGGCCTGCATCGCGCCGACAGGACCGACACCGATCAGTGCCTGCGCGTAGAGCGCCATCACCCGTCCGCGGAGGTGGTCCGGCGTGACGGTCTGGATGCGGCTGTTCGCCGACGCGACGAACGAGATCTGGCAGTAGCCGGCGACGAACAGGGTCACCAGCGAGAGGGCGAACACGCGCGAAACGGAGAATTCGAGCAGCGCCGCGACCCAGATGGCCGCCATCCACAGCTGGCGCCGTGGGTCGGCGCCCAGGTGGGGAAAGAACGCCAGCGTGAGCGCGCCGGCCAGGGCTCCAAGGCCCATCGACCCGAGCAGGAAACCGAATCCTCGCGCGCCCACATGCAGCACCTGGTCGGCGAACAGGGGCATCAGGGTGAGCCGGTTCATCGCGAACAGCGAGAAGACTGCGACCGCGATCAGCAGCATCCCGACTACGGGCTCGTGGCGGGCGTACGAGATCCCCTGCGCGATGCGGGCGTAGACAGAGTGAGAGTGCGTCTCCGTGACGCGGTCCGGCAGGTCGCGCATGAGGAGCAAGGCCCCAATCGCCCCGAGATAGCTGAGCGAGTTGGCGAGGAAGCACAGCGGCACGCCGACCGCCGCGATAAGCACGCCGGCGACGGCCGGACCTACGACGGCGGCCCCATTGAAGACCGAGGAATTGAGCGCGATCGCGTTCATCAGGTCCTGCTTGCCGACCATCTCCACGATGAACGACTGGCGCGCCGGGACGTCAAAGAGGTTGATCGTGCCTGTGGCGATCGCGGCGATGACCACCATCCAGTACCGCGCGTGGCCGCTCCCGCTGAGCACGAACAGGGCGAACGACGGAAGCATGAAGAGGGCCTGCGTGACGAGCAGGACGTTCCGCTTGCGGAACCGATCGGCGACGATGCCGCCGAGCTGGCTCCCGATGAGGACCGGCATGAACTGCGCAGCGAGCACGAGTCCGACGTGGATGCCGCTGTGCGTGAGCTGCAGGGCGAGCCATGGCATGGCGACGCTCTGCATCCAGGTCCCGACAGTCGAGATGACCTGGCCAAAGAGGAACAGCCGGTAGTTCCTGTGCCGCAGCGCGCCCAACATGCGGGCCGGCGCGGCTTCACTCACGGCTTCGCTCATGGGTGTCACGACGACGGGGTCCGAAGCATATTCGCGGCCTCGGCGGCCGGAGCCAAGGAGACGACGCGCGCGCAGGAGTCGACGCCGGCTTCAGCGCCGTAGGCGCCCGGCCGTCTAGGACGCGAAGATGCGAGGAACCTCGGCGTCGTGACACCCCGTGCGATGATCGCAGCGTGCCCCGACTGCGCGAAACCATCGAGATTGGCGCGGCACCGGAACGCGTGTGGGCGGTGGTGGCCGAGGACGTGAAAAACGCTCCAAAGTGGACGTCGGACCTTGAGCAGGTCGAAAAGCTCGACGACGGCTCGCCGGGCAAGGGCACGCGGTATCGCTACCGCCTCAGTCTCCCCGGCGGCCATAAGGAGACGATCGAGGTGGAGCAGGACGTCTGGGACAAGCCGAAGAAATGCGCGGGCAGGTTCATCAAAGGACCTCTCAAGGGCACCTGGTCGTACACGTACGGCGCGCGGAAGGACGGGACCACTCGGCTGGTCTACGAGATGGATTACGAGATGACGGGTTTGCTGCGGTTCGCAAGTGGGGTGCTCGGGCCTCAATTCGGCGCAGGGATCCGCACGACGCTGGCGTTGCTGAAGAAGTACATCGAGTCGGGCAAGGGGCCGAAACCTAAGAACTAGTCAGCGCCTCGGCTTCGATCTCCACCTTCCACCGCTCGTCGAGCAGCCCCTTGACGACCACCATCGTCGCCGCTGGACGCGCGCCGCGCATCGCCTCGCCGTGTGCTTTGCCCACCGAGTCGCCATACGCCGCGTCTGTGATGAACATCCGCGTGCGGACGACGTCGTCGAGGGAGGATCCCGCCTCGGCGAGCGCTGTCGCGATGATGTCGAAGCAGCGCTTGGCCTGCACGTACGGATCGGAATCGACCGAGCCGTCCGGCCAGATCGGGGCCGTACCGGAGACGATGACCCGATCGCCGACACGCACCGCGCGGCAGAAACCGATGGTCTCCTCGAAGGGCGATCCCGACCTTACGCGCCGCCGGTCCGCCGTCAGGGCTTTCTGAAGGGAAGCAGCTCGAGCTGCTCGAAGCGGTCCTGGACCGCGGTGCGCAGCTCGCCGACCAGGGCCTTGAGCCGGTCTTGCGATCCGCTGTCCGAGATGTTGACCACGTGGATCTTGCGCATTGCGGTCTGCAGCGCGTAGAGGCCGGCGGGTTCGTTCCCGGCGAGGCGTCCCGCCGCCGCGCGAATCTCCCGCGCCACGTCCTCGTGGCCGTGCAGGCGCAGCCAGTTCGCCAGGCGCGCCGCGGCGACGACGACCCGCTGGGTCTTCGGATTCAATGCAGGCGGCCCCACGTCACGCGTGCGTGCGGCCTGGAACACCGCGGGAACGCGGCTGGGACGTCTCAGCGAGCGCAGGCGCCGCCAGACAGACCGCGGGCCGAGCATGATGACGATGCCTGACGCGACCAGGAGGCCGACCACGATTGCCACGACCGCGTCCAGCATTTTTTCCTAGGTTACGCTTGGTCGGCGCCGATAATGCGATCGGCTTTGCAATTGGAGACGAGCGAGTGACTGGGGTCGCTGTTATCACGGGAGCTTCTTCAGGAATCGGCTCAGCCACGGCCATCGCCCTCGGCCGTCAGGGCTATCGCATCGTGGTCGGTGCGAGGCGGGTGGACCGCCTTGCGCGAGTGGCCGGGGAAGAGGGAGTCGCCCTTCATCTCGACGTCACGGACGAGGACAGCATCAAAGACTTCGTCGGCGAGATCGCGAAGCGATTCGGGCGGATCGACGTGCTCGTCAACAACGCGGGCGGCGCGCTTGGGCTCAACCCGATAGCCCAGGCAAAGGACGACGAGTGGGTGGGCATGTGGAAGACGAACGTGCTCGGCCTGATGTGGATGACACGCGCTTGCCTGCCGCTCCTTCGCAAGGCGAAGCACGGGCACATCGTCAACATCGGCTCGATCGCGGGCTTTGAGACCTACAAGGGCGGCGCGGGCTACACCGCGGTCAAGCATGCGGTCCGGGCGATCACGCGCACGCTTCGACTCGAGCTCAACGGGGAGCCCATCCGTGTCACCGAGATCGCGCCGGGGCTCGTCGAGACGGAATTCAGCCTCGTCCGATTCCATGGGGACCGCAAGGCGGCCAGGGCCGTTTATGAGGGGATCAAGCCGCTGTCCGCGGAGGACGTCGCCGACTGCGTCCTCTTCGCAGTGACGCGCCCGCCGCACGTCGACATCGACGAGATCGTGGTGCGCCCCGTCGCGCAGGCCACGGCGCAGGTGGTGGCTCGCAAGCCGCCCCGACGCAAGAAGAGCTAAGGAACCAGCAGGACCTTTCCCGTCGTCTTGCGCGCTTCGAGGTCGATGTGCGCCTGGCGCGCCTCGGCGAGCGGGTAGCGCGCGCCGATCCTCACTTTGAGCTTGCCACTGCGGACGAGCTCGAACACCTTGCCGGCATGGTCTCGCAGCAGCTCGGGTGTCCGCGTGTAGGTCTGGATCGTGGGTCGCTGGACGTACAGCGATCCAGACTTGGCCAGCAGGGCGACAGGGAGCGGGTCGGGTTGGCCGCTCGCCGCGCCGTAGAGGATCATGCGACCGAACGGCCTGAGCGCTTTCAGCCCCTCATAGAAAGTGGTCTTGCCGACACCGTCGTACACGGCCGCCACCCCTTCGCCGCCCGCGATCTCCTTGGCGCGCTCGGCGAAACCCTCGTAGCCGAGCACCTCGTCGGCGCCCGCCTCGCGGGCAAGCTGCGCCTTTTCCCTGGAAGACGTGGTTCCGATCACCCGGCCGCCAACAATCTTCGCGATCTGCGTCAGGAGCAGCCCGACACCGCCGGCAGCCGCATGCACGATGACCCAGTCGCCCTTCTGGATCGGGTACGAGTCGTTGGCCAGGTAATGCGCGGTGATGCCCTGCAGCAGCACCGCCGCCGCAACCTCGCTGGAGACCCCGTCCGGAATCGGGACGAGGTGGGACCGCTCCGCGACGACCCGCTCCGCGTAGCTGTTCGGTACACCGATCCAGGCGACACGCTCGCCCGTCCCCTTGATGGTGCCGGCTCCTTCGACGCCGACCACCGCCGGCGGCTTGGAGCCGTAATCGCGGCCTTCCCGCTCGTAGACATCGCGAAAGTTGACCCCGACCGCTTCCACGTCGACCACCACCTGGCCATCTTTTGGTGTGGGCTCGGGTATCTCTTTGTACTCGAGCACCTCCGGCCCGCCGTTGCGCTCGAAAACGACCGCGTGCATCTTCACAGGGACCAAAGCAGGACCTCCTACTTGGTCAAACCGGCCGCACGGGCCTCATCTTTCGTCATTCAACAGCCGGGTTCGCCGTAGTTGCCGCAGCACCCCTTGCCACCGCGCTTTCGGTTCACGTTGGCGACGATGACCCACACCCGTTCTACCGGGCCGTAGGACCCTGCCCTGAGATTGCTCAAGAAGCTGGACGGTGAAGGGCGCTCAGGTCGGCTGCTACTCATGTGCCCATTGTCATTTACGACTCCCTTCGGAAATTAGACAAGTCAACAACGTCGCTAGCAGGCCGGATTCACTCCGGCCGTCACCTGGCGTTCCACTTCCAAACGCCCCCAGTCGGGCCCAAAAGAGGGGATGGCCCGCGGAAGGGGACGAAGTCCTCTTCCGCGCTGTCATTCGTAGTAATTGTTGTTGTACTCGATCCAGCCCGGATTTGGGCATCCGCTCGAGGTATGGGCGTGCGTGCAGTGGACGCCGTAGCGCGGCCCGGGGTCGATGTACAACTGGCCGTGGATGATGATCGTGTCCCCGTTGTGCACAGGGATCGCCTGGGCGAGGCTCGTGTTGTGATCGACTTCGAGCATCTCACCGGTGGTGGTCTTGACCTCGAATCTCTCGTGGTCGCCACTGGTTACGGGGTCGCTCACAACGGTCGCGTCGAAGGTGACCTCGGCGCCGCTCGAGCCGTTCTGGATGTCCTGATGCAGTCCCTGGTCGTCGGCCGTCTCGCGCCCGCCACACGCGCAGAGGACCAGCACGGCGCACGCAATCGCAAGCCGTCTCAAATCGCGAGCGCCTGCTCCAACGTGATTCGCCCCTCATAGAGCGCCTTGCCGAGGATCACCGCTTCGGCGCCGGCGGCCGCCACCCTGGTCATCTCCTCCACGGAGGACACCCCGCCCGAATACACCAGGTCGAGCCGGGTCATGCGCCGGATCCTGGCCAGCGTCTCCAGGTCGGGGCCGGACAGCGTCCCGTCGCGGTCGATTGCGGTGACGATGATCCCCGCCAGCGGCAGGGAATCCCAGCGGCCGACGAGGGAGCCGATCATGACCGGCGCGGTATCGGTCCACCCCGTAACCGCGGGTTTGTCGTCGCGAATGTCGAGCGCGGCGAGGATGCGTTCGGGATGACGCCTGGCGCATCGTTCCAGCAAGCGCGGGTCCTGCACCGCGGCTGTGCCCATGACGACCCAGGTGGCTCCGCTGTCAAGCAGCGCTTGCACGGCCTCTGCCGTGCGCACGCCACCCGCGACCTGGACTTTGACGTTGTGCTTCTTGAGCATCGACACGACCACATCGCGGTTATTGCCCGACCCTCGCGCCGCGTCGAGGTCGACCACGTGCACGCGCTGCGCGCCCGCCCTCGCAAACTCCGCCGCCACCTCGACAGGGTCGTCCGCGTAGACCTTCACGTGGTCGTAGTCGCCCTTGGTCAGACGGACGCAGCGGCCGCCGAGGATGTCGATGGCGGGGATCACGACCACGTACCTATGGTGCTCCGAGCCGGATGCGGCTGAGCCTCTACCTGTAATTCGTGAACTGGAGCGGGACCGGGATGTCCTCCGCCTCGCGCAGGGTCTTGATCACGGCCTGCAGGGTGTCCTTGTCCTTGCTCACGACGCGGAGCTGTTCGCCCTGGATGCGCACCTGCAGCTTGGGGGATACGTTTTGAATCCTCTTGCGCAGGTCGCGCGCGATGTCCTCGGTGATGCCCGCGTTGAGCCGTACCTCGATCTGGCCGCGTCCTTTGCCGACCGACTTGGGATCGCCGGCCTTGAACAGCTTCGGCGAAAGCTGGCGGCGCGCTCCTTTCTCGCGCAGCACCTGAAGCGCGGCACGGGCGCGGTCCTCGCTCGCCGACTCGATCAGGATCATGTCGCTCTGCTGGTCGTAGACAGTGCCGGTGTCCTTGAAATCGAACCTGGTGCCCACCTCGCGGCGTGCCTGGTCGAGCGCGTTGGTCAGCTCAGCCGCGTTGAACTCGGAGACGACGTCGAAAGAGAACTCAGCCATTCAGGATCGCGTTGAGGCCGACGATCACCGCCGCGATGGCGAGGGCCACGCCCGCCAGCGAAGAGATCGCGAGCAGCGCGCCGATCCCCGCCGTGCCTTCATCGAGCGGCTCGACCGCGGGCTTGTCGTACGGGTCAGGTCCGTAGTCGAGGTCGTAGACGCCGTCTTCGCGCGCCCGCTGCACCAACTCCTCCAGCACGGCCTTGCCGCCGGGGGGAAGAGGCTTGCCGTCGAGGTGATCGACCGCCTCCTTGAGGTTGTCTCGGGTTTTGCCGAGTTCCGCCACGAGCATGTCCAACGTTTCCATCGCGCCGGGGGTCGGGTGCTGGCGCCGCAGGTCGGCGATGATCCCGTAGAGGTTCACCCTGGGAATCGTACCTTCCCCCGGTCATACACTTAGGACGATGGGTGTGGACACCAAGGCCAAGGCCGCGGCTAAGAAGCCCGCGGCCCACCCCAACACGTGGGTCTTCTACGAGGGCGAGTTCGCCCGCTACAACGACGTCAAGCTCGGCCTGATGACGCACGCACTCCATTACGGGACAGGCGTGTTCGAGGGCATCCGCGCGTACTGGAACCCGAAGAAGGAGCAGCTCTTTCTTCTTCAGCCAGTCGCTCACTACGAGCGCATGAAGCGCTCGGCCAACGTCATGCGCATGACGCTGCCGCACTCGACGGAGGAGCTGGTCAACTTCACGCTCGAGCTGCTGCGCCGCAACGAGTTCAAGTCCGACGTGTACGTGCGCCCGCTCATCTACATGTCGAGCGAGGAGATCGGGGTGCGGCTCCACAACCTGCACCAGGGCTTCTTCATCTACGCGATCCCGTTCGGCAACTACGTCGAGATCGAGGGTGGCATTCGCTGCATGGTCAGCACCTGGCGCCGCGTGCCCGACCAATCCCTGCCTGCGAGGGCGAAGATCACCGGCGCCTATGCACAGTCGGCGCTGGCCAAGTCAGAGGCAGTGGAGAACGGTTTCGACGAGGCGATCGTGCTCACCGTGGACGGTCACGTGTCCGAGGGCTCGGCGGAGAACCTCTTCATGCTCAAGGACGGCGCGTTCATCACGCCGCCCGTGACGGATGACATCCTCGAAGGCGTCACCCGCCAGCTTCTGATCAAGATGATCCAGAGCGAGCTCAACATGCCGGTCCTGGAGCGCAGCATCGACCGTACCGAGCTCTACACATGCGACGAGCTGCTGCTCTGTGGCACGGGCGCGCAGATTTCGCCGGTGATAGAGGTCGACCGGCGCCCCGTCGGCGACGGCAAGGTCGGCGAGTTCACGCAAGAGCTGCAGAACATCTACTTCGGCGCGGTCCGTGGCGACACGCCGAAGTACAAGGACTGGACCATCCCGGTCTACTAATCTCCGGGGGCGATGAAAGTCGTGATCGCTCCTAACGCCTTCAAAGGCACCCTGACCGCGCCCCAAGCCGCGTCGGCGATCGCCCGTGGAGTGCGGGAGGTCTTCCCTGAGGCGGAGATCGTCGAGATCCCGGTCGCCGATGGGGGCGACGGCACGATGGAGGCGCTGGTCGCCGCCAACCGCGGCGAGTACCGGCGGGCTAGAGTCGAGGGCCCGCTCGGCGACCCGGTCGAGGCGCGCTTCGGCTTGATCGACTCGGGCAGCACCGCGGTGGTCGAGCTTGCGACGGCCAGCGGGCTGATCCTCATACCACCGGAGCGGCGCGATCCGCGCCGGGCGTCCACCTATGGGTTCGGGCAGCTTCTCCAGGCCGCGCTGGACGCCGGCCCCTCGAGGGTTATCGCCGGGATCGGTGGATCGGCCACCAACGACGGCGGCGCCGGCATGGCGCAGGCCCTGGGCTACAGGCTGCTCGACGCCGCAGGGCGGGAGCTCGAACGTGGCGGCGGGGCGCTGGCGCGGCTCGAGCGGATCGACACCTACAGCGTCGATCGCCGCTGGCGCGGCGTCAGGGTCAAGGTGGCATGTGACGTGACGAATCCCCTCACGGGGCCGGAAGGCGCCAGCGCCGTCTACGGCCCGCAGAAGGGCGCTGATCCGGAGGCGGTCCGTGAGCTGGACGGCGCCCTGGCCCGGCTGGCCGCCGTGGTCGAGCGCGACCTGGGCAAGCGGGTGGCGGATATCCCGGGCGCCGGCGCGGCCGGCGGCACAGGGGCCGGCCTGGTGGCCTTCCTGGACGCCGCGCTGGTGCCCGGAGCCCCGCTCGTGGTCGAGGCGGCAGGTTTCGACGTCCACCTCAAAGGCGCCGACCTGGTCATCACGGGGGAAGGACGGGTCGACGAGCAGACCGCCTACGGAAAGGCTCCTGGCGAGGTGGCGAAGCGGGCGCACGCCGCCGGCGTGCCGGTCCTCCTCCTGGCCGGGAGCAAAGGGGAAGGGTGGGAGGCCATGAAAGCGCTGGGCGTCGACTCTGTGGTCACCTTGAACCAGGAAGGCGAGGATCCGGGTCAGGCCCTAAATGCTCCAGACCGGATGCTGACGCGTGCCGCCGTAGTAGCCTGCCGAACGCATTCATGGACGAGGTAGAGGACAAGCCGGCAGGTAGGGAGCACGTCGATCCGACCGACGTGGAGCTCGTTCGGGCCTACCGGAACGGCGACATCCGCGCCTTCGAAGAGCTGCACCGCCGGTACGTCGCGTCGATCTTCCGGCTCGTCCGGCGCAAGCTCGGCGACGCGCTCCTGGCGGAGGACATCGCACAGGAGACGTTCATGAAGGCGCTGAAGATGATGGACCGGGTGGACGACTCCTTCAACTTCGGCGGGTGGGTCCACACGGTCGCACGCAACCTGTGCTACGACGAGCTGCGGCGCCGCCAGCGTGACCTCCGCGCCGATGGAGGGACGGACGAGGAAGACGACGAGCTGATGGCCAACCTGCCCTCGACCTCCAAGGGATTCGACCCGGTGATGGTCCAGGAGTCCAACGAGACGCGGCGGCAGGTCTGGCAGGTTGCCCAGCGGCTCCCCGAGAAGTACAAGCTCGTCCTGACGCTGCGCGAGCTCCAGGACATGAGCTACCGCCAGATCGCCCGCACCCTGAAGATGTCGGAAAGCGCGGTCGAGACTCTGCTCTACCGAGCCCGCCTGAGATTCAAAGAGGAGTACCTCGCCTCCCAGCGCGAAGGCGAGCTGACCCATGAGGAAGCGCTGCCCTTGCTGGCGCCCTATCTCGCCGGCAAGCTGCGGCGGCCCCAGGCCGAAGCGGTAAGAAATCACATCGCGACGTGCGTCAAATGTGCGCGCCGGGTAGGACGGCGGCGCTTACGCAGGAGTACAGCTAAATGAGGGTTAGTAGAGTAGGTGTGAGATGGCCAGGGTAGTCGTGCGCTTTTTCGACGATGAGACCGTCGAAGGGGTCGCCCGCGACCTCGATTTCGACGAGCCCGACTTCCTGGTCGAGGTCGACGACGCCGGTGGGCTGGAGAACAACGAAACGGCGTGGATTCCGCTCACGGCGGTCAAGTGGGTCGAGCTCCAGCGCGACAAGGAGCTGGCCGACACGCCGACGCGAAAGGTCGCGATCCGCTTCCTCGACGGCGAGGTGCTGCGCGGGCACCTGGACGGAACGCTGGAGCGGCATCGCTACGGCGTGGTCCTGCACCTGCATGCCGAGCAGAGCGACAGCCCGATCCGCAAGCTGGGCATTCCGTTCTCGGCGGTGAAGGCGCTCTTCTTCGTGCGCGAGTTCGACGCACGCGGAGAGGAGGCGGGCACCGCCTCCGATGCATACCTGGCACGCCGCACCATGGCCCCGCTGCTCGACGTGCTCGAGGAGATGGACATGCTCACGCGCCTGCACCGCGACGGCCTGCTGTCCGACACCGAGTACGCGTCCAAGCGCACCCTGGTGCTCGAACGGCTCTAGGTCAGACGCCGCCG
>DATNMQ010000158.1:0-6430 GCA_035602465.1 Candidatus Sulfotelmatobacter sp.
GCGCCCTGCACGTATGGCTTGATTAGAAAAGCGCCGACCGAGTAATAGAGCGGCACGTAGGCCACGTCGTCGATCAGCTGCCTGCTCAGCGCCTTGTAGTCGGGGATCGCGTCCACTGCCGGCTCGCCGTCGGCTTTCGCCAGGACCTGGTCGTATGCCTTTGTGTCGTATCCGCTCGAGCAGCTCACGTCGGGGCAGCCGGTGGTCTGGCCCCACAGGTTGTCGAACCAGTCCTGCGGATGGTCGTAGTCCGCCGCCCATCCATCGCGTGACATGACGTACGTGCCCTTCAGCCGGTCGCTGATGAAGCGCGAATGGGGCACAGTCTGGAGCGTCACATCTACGCCGAGGTTCGCCAGCCACTGCGCCTGGAGAAACTTCGCGGTCGGGTCGTTGAACGGGTTCTCCGAGTCGTAGGTATAGACGAGACCGTGGGTTTTGGCCCCAGTCGGGTCGGCGGAAAGGAGAAGGCTCCTGGCTCTGACCGGGTCGTAGACCGAGAGCCCGTCGGCGTTGTCGCCCAGATAACCCTGCAGGCCTTTGGGGATGACACCGCCGGTCGCGGGGATGCACGCGACATTCGCGCACAGGTCTTTCGCGAGCTTGGCCCGGTCGATCGCGAGGCTGAACGCCAGGCGAAGGTCGTGTGACGCCTTGCCCTGGTCGAGCGTGAACGGGCCGCCCGCCGAGCGTTGAGCGTCGGAGACCATGTTGAAGCTCACGAAGTACGACTTATTGGTCACCTCGAGGACCAGCTGGCCCTTCGCAGACGACGACTGGATCCGGACGATGTCGGCGGCGGCCGGCGTGTAGGCGGCGTAGCCGAACAGGTCGTACGTCCCGGTCTGGTACTGGGCGAGAGCCGCGGCCGGGTTGGCCATGATCTCGACGTGCACCCCGGTCAGCGTCGGCTTGGGCTTGCCCCACCACGCCGGAACCGCCACGAAGTCCAACCACTGGTTGGCGGCGCGCGCGGACATCTTGAAGGCCCCGGTCCCGACCAGCGTCTCGGGTTTGCTCCACCAGTTTTCGAAGTCCGCCTTCACCACCTTCTGGTCGACGATCGAGCTTGCCACCGAAGCCTGCGCGATGGCGGACTCGAACCACCCGGCCGCGCTGCTCAACTTAACCATCACCGTGTAGTCGTCGGGCGCGCTCAAGCCGGTCAAGGTCACGCTGACGTCCTTCGCCTCGAGCAACGCCTCGAGCGCCGCGCCCTGCGCCTGGTTCAGCGCGACGTGCTCGTAACCGGCGATGGCCGAGAGGTTCGTCGCGTACGGCCCCTGCATGGCGACGGCGCGGTTCCAGGAGTAGAGAACGTCTTGCGCCGTCAACTTGTCGCCGTTGGAGAATGTCGCGTTCTGGCGCAGCTTGAACGTGTAGGTCAGGCCGTCGGACGAGATGACCGGCAGCGCCGCCGCGAGGTCGGGCACGATCGCGAGGTTGCTGTCGTATCTGAGCAGGCTGTCGAACAGGTTGTGGGCGATCTGCGCCTCGGCTTCGGTGTCGATCATCGCGGGGTCGAGCGTGCTGATTTCGTGCTGGATGGGAAAGCGGAGGGTCTGGTCCGTGGCGAGGGTCGTGGGCGGCGCCGGAGGGGTGGATGTGTTCGTGCACGCCGCGATCAGGAGGCAGACGAGCGCGGCGGGCAGCGGGTGACCCCTCCTCCGTAGCATTCTCGGGTGATGAGCGTACCCGCCAGGGGTCGGCGCCGCCTCGAAGGAAGCGAAAAAGTCACCGGGGTCACCCGCTTCACGGCGGACATGGAGCTGGCCGGCCTGCTGCACGTGCATCTGGTCGTCTCGCACGTTCCCAGCGGGCTGATCCGCGGCATCGACGTGAGCGCGGCACGATCCGCGCCGGGTGTTGTCGATGTGGTCACCGGGGCGGATCTCGGCGAGCTCGACTCGGCCGGCCCCGACAAGCCGCTGGCGGTCGATCGCGTCTTCTACGCCGGCCAGCCCGTGGTGGCGGTCATTGCAGCAAGCGAGGCGGCGGCCGCGGACGCGGCAAGCCTGGTGCAGGTCGAGTATGAAGAGTCGTCGCCGGTGGTCGACGCGCAAAGCGCGATGAGCGAGAGCTCAACCGTCGTGCTCGACGTGGACGAGCACGCGGATGGTGGGGACGCATCGATTCATGGCGGCTCTGCCGCCGCGGACGAGGCGCCCGAAGAGAAGCCGCGCAACGTCAGCGGCGTGTCACATATCACGCGCGGAGACGCCGCTCGCGCGCTGGCGAGCGCGGATGTCGTGATCAAGGAGACCTATCGGATCGCCGGCGCGCATCACTCCTTCATCGAACCGCATGTTTCGGTCGTCCGCCCGGAGCCTGATGGCGGCCTCACCGTCTGGTCCCCCACGCAGGGACCGTTCGTGGTCCGCGACACGGTCGCCGAGGTGACGGGCCTGCCCCCCTACAGGGTGCGCGTGGTGTCGATGCCGGTGGGCGGTGGTTTCGGCGGCAAGGTCACGCTCCTGGAGCCGCTCCTTGCGCTTCTCGCGCTGCGGGTGCGGCGGCCGGTCCGTCTTGCGCTTGGGCGGTCGCACGAGTTCGTCGTCGGACATCCGGCTCCCGCGGCGCACTTCGACCTCGAGCTCGGTGCGCGACGTGATGGCACGCTCGTCGCCCTGCGTGCGCGATTCCACTATGACAACGGAGCCACGGCGGGCTGGCACGCCGGCCTTTCGTCGAACTTCCTGGGCGGCACATACCGGATCCCGAACTTCGACATTCGCGGCTACGAGGTCTCGACGAACAAGACGCCGGTCGATGCGTACCGGGCGCCAGGCGCCACGCAGGCGTACTTCGCGCTCGAGTCGGCGATGGACGAGCTCGCGGTGAAGCTAGGCGTCGACCCCATCGAGCTTCGCCTGCGCAACGTCTCTCGCGAGGGCGATCTGACGGCGGACGGCGAGAAGTGGCCGCGCATCGCCTCCGTCGAGGTACTCGAAGAGGCCCGGCGCAATCCGGTTTATTCGGCGCCTGCCGGCGACGATGAGGCCGTTGGCGTCGCGCTCGGTGCTTGGGGCGGCGCCCGCACGCCCTCCGCGGCAGGGTGTCGGGTCGAGTCAGACGGCACCTTGTCGGTGATGGTCGGATCGCCCGACATCAGCGGCACCTCGACAGGTCTCGCGCTCATCGCAGCCGAAACGTTCGGCATCTCGCCGGACAAGGTCAGGATCGAAGCGCCCGACACGGCGAGCGCGCCCTTCAGCACGACGTCCAGCGGCAGTCAGGTCACGTACAGCGTCGGCGGCGCGGTCATCGAGGCGGTTCGCGAGGCGCGGCGCCAGCTCATGGAGATCGCCACCGAGGAGCTGGAAGCCGCCCCTGAGGACCTCGACATCATCGACGGGCGCGTCGCGGTGAAGGGAGCGCCCAACCGCTCTGTCGAGATCACCGAGCTGGTCCGGCTGAGCACCGAATTCGCCGGCCGCTACAAGCCGATCCAGGCGACGGGCCGCTCGGCCGTGCTGGAAGCGTCGCCGATGTTCACGGTCCACATCGCCCGCGTCCAGGTGGACCGCGAGACCGGCGCCTATCGGCTTCTCGGTTACGCGGCGATCCAGGACGTGGGACGTGCCATCAATCCGCCGGAGATCGAGGGCCAGGTTCAGGGCGGCGCAACGCAGGCGCTCGGCCGCGCGCTGGGTGAGCAGATGGCCTACGACTCCGATGGACAGCTGCGCTCCGGGTCGTTCATCGACTACGAGATCCCGGCCGCCGACCAGATTCCGAACATCGACGTGAGGCTCATCGAGGTACCTTCACCCGTCGGTCCGCTGGGGGCGAAGGGCGTCGGCGAGCCGCCCGCCATCCCGGGGACCGCGGCGCTGGCCAATGCCGTGTCGAGAGCCGCCGGCGTACGGCTGCGCGAGGCCCCCATCGACCGCTGGCTCATCGCCAGGGAAGCGGTCAGGACGCCTCTCTAGTTACAGACGCGGGCGGTGCCGCTCGATCACCGATTTCAAATCTTTTTGCGCTCGCAGCGTGCCAAACGTTGCCCCACCGTCAACCAACCGCGAACCTGCGAACAGCTCGGCGACGGCCGCATCGCCGTGCCTGAACAAAAGCGATGACTGCAGCACGACGGCCATCCGTTCGACCAAACGCCGCGCTCGTGATTCGAGCTCATCTGGATTCGAGAGCTCGCGTTTCAGGTCGTCGACCGCCCGATCGAGGCGCGCGTCAGTTCCTTTGGCTTGCTCCACCTCTCCAAAGTACGCGCTCAGCGAATCCGGTTCGCGCTGCATGGCGCGCAAAACATCGAGCGCGTTTACGTTTCCAGACCCTTCCCAGATCGAGTTGAGCGGCGCCTCGCGATACAGGCGGGGCAGGATCGATTCTTCGACGTAGCCGTTTCCGCCATGGCACTCGAGCGCCTCGGCGACGACGGCGACGGCGCGCTTGCAGCACCAGAACTTCGCGACGGCGAGGGCGATGCGGCGGAACTGCGCCTCGTGAGGATCGTCCGCATGGTCGAAGGCTCCCGCGAGCCGCATCATCAGGATGGTCGTGGCCTCGGATTCGACAGCGAGGTCGGCCAGGACGTTGACCATCAACGGCTGGTCGCTCAACAGCTTGCCGAACGCGCTGCGGTGCGCGGTGTGATGCGTGGCCTGCGCGACGGCCTGGCGCATGAGCGACGCCGATCCGATCACGCAATCCAGCCGAGTGTGGTTGACCATCTCGATGATCGTTCGAACTCCCCTCCCCTCTTCCCCGATGAGCACCGCCCACGCGCCGTCGAGCGCGACCTCCGCCGAGGCGTTGGAGCGATTGCCGAGCTTGTCCTTCAGCCGCTCGATGTGAAACGCGTTGCGTGTGCCGTCGGGCAGCACGCGTGGCAAGAGGAAGCAAGATAGTCCGCCCGGCGCCTGCGCGAGGACCAGGAACGCGTCGCACATCGGCGCCGAGCAGAACCACTTCTGGCCGGTGAGCAGGTGCTCACCGTCGGTGCCGGTGGGCACCGCGCGGGTCGTGTTGGATCGGACGTCGGATCCGCCCTGCCGCTCGGTCAACGCCATCCCGAACAGCACGCCCTTCTTCGTGGACGGCTCCCGCAGCCCGGGGTCGTAGTCGAGCGTCGTGATCAGGGGCTCCCAGAGCCGGGCGAGGCGCGCCTCTTTGCGCACCGCAGGAATCGCCGCGTATGTCATCGAGACCGGGCAACCGTGACCACCTTCGACCTGCGACCAGACGTAGAAGGCCGCGGCGCGCGCGGCATGGGCTCCCGGGCGCGGCTCGCGCCAGGGGAGCGCATGGAGGCCGTGGCCGACCGCAACCTTCATCAGCTCGTGCCACGCCGGATGGAACTCGACCTCGTCGATGCGGTTGCCGAAGCGGTCGTGGGTGCGGAGCTGCGGGGGGTTGGCGTTGGCCTGGAAGCCCCAGTCGATCGCCTGCTGCGTGCCGGCCAAGCGTCCGAGATCGTGCACGAGGTCGTGCGCCCATGATCCGCCCTCCCGCTCGAGCGATTCGCGCAGCGGCGCGTCGGCCTCGAACAGGTTGTAGTCGACGAGCGGCGGAGGCTGGTTGGTGCTCAAGAAGCGAGCTCCGGTGCGCCGTTGCCCGCGGCTATCTCACGCAGGGCGGCGAGGTGGCGCGCGAACTTCTGCCGGCCCTGCTTCGTCAGGGAGAGCCATGTCCGGGGCCGGTTGTCGACATAACCCTTGTGCACCTTCACGTAGCCCGAGTCTTCGAGCGCGCTCATCTGCTTGGAAAGCACGGAATCGCTCACCTCGACATGGTCGCGGACGAACCCGAACTCGGCCCGGTCGGCGGCGGCGAGCAAGGCCACGATGGAAAATCTAACCGGGTGGCCCAGCAGGTCATCCAGGTCGTGGCGCGGGTGCCTCACCGCCTCCGTCCGAAAAGCAGGGCTCCGGCCAACAAAGGCACGACCGCGATCAACGCGCTGAGGATGAAATGAAAGCTCCTCACCAGGTGAGGCAGGCTGTGCGCCAGCCAGTCCGAGTGAAAGCTCCCCTGGAAAACGAGCTCACCCCAAATCGCCCAGACCAGCAGCGTCGCCACGAACAGGCGATTGCCACCGCGCGTGTAGGCGTGCTGCCGCATCTGGATGGTCACTACCAACACAACGGCACCGGCCAGGCCGAGGCCGGCGAGCAGGCCCTCGATCGGTCCCATCCACGCGGGAAGGACCGTGAAGACTGAGATCAGCGCCGCCAGCCCGACCGTCGCGCCGGCCAGAGCCAGGAGGCGCGGGGCAAAGATGCGGTCCGAGCTCCGGACCGGCTGATGTGCAGCCGCGGCCTCGGCGATGGCAGCCCGAGCCCGGTCGGGTGTCGGCTGCTGGATGCTCACCTCATTTCCGCCAAAGGAGAACCAGCGCGCCGATCGGCACGGGAATCACGGCGACCGTCATCAGCGCGAAGGAACGTTCACTTGCATGTGGCCCAAGCCACCC
>DATNMQ010000171.1:0-30451 GCA_035602465.1 Candidatus Sulfotelmatobacter sp.
GTCCACCACGGCGCGGCCGAAGCTGGGGACGACGGTCATGGCGGTCGGGTCGCCGCTCGGTCTCAGCGGAACCATCTCGGTCGGAGTCGTGTCCGGCTTCCGAAGCCTCGAGGGCAGCGACTACGTGCAGTTCTCCGCGGCTATCAGCCCGGGCAACAGCGGAGGGCCGGTCGTCGACTCGCGAGGCCGCGTTGTCGCGATCGCCTCGGCGAAGCTGGTCGGGACCGGCGTCGAGGCCCTGTCCCTGGCCATCCCGGCTCAGACCGCCTGCCTCAGCCTCGTGGCCTGCTCGGCCTCCTAAGGTTGGGGCGAGACCGCCCCCGCGTTGAACTTGTGCGTCGACCCGCTCTCGGCGTGGATGACGTGCATCACGGCGTTGATCAATGCCAGGTGGGAGAACGCTTGCGGGAAGTTGCCGAGGTGCCGCCCGCTCCGCGGATCGATCTCTTCCGCGTAGAGCTGCAGGGGGCTCGCGTACGACAGCAGCTTCTCGCACAGCGCCCGGGCGCGGTCGAGTTCGCCGATCTCGCACAGCGCCGACACGAGCCAGAACGAGCAGATCGTGAACGTGCCTTCCTCGCCGTGCAGACCGTCGTCGGTCTCCTGCGTGCGGTAGCGCAGCACCATCCCGTCGACCGTGAGCTCGTCCGCGATCGCGAGCACGGTCGCCCGGACGCGCGGATCCTCAGGCGGCAGGAAGCGCACGAGAGGGATCAGGAGGACTGACGCGTCGAGCGCGTTCGACCCGTAATGCTGGACGAAGACGCCCCGCTCGTCGACACCACGCGCGCAGATGTCGGCCTTGATGTCGTCCGCCACCTTCTGCCAGGACTTCGCCAGCGCAAGGTCACCATGCATCTCGGCCAGGCGGGCGCCACGGTCGAGCGCGACCCAACACATGAGCTTCGAAGAGGTGAAGTGCTGCGGCTCTCCGCGGACCTCCCAGATACCCCGGTCGGGCTCCTGCCAGTGCTCGATCGCACATTCGACCGCCCTCTTCAGGATCGGCCACACGACCTCGGGCAGGTAATCGCGCGACTTCGTGTGCAGGTAGACGGAATCGAGCACCGCGCCCCACACGTCGTGCTGCACCTGCTGAAACGCGGCGTTGCCGACTCGCACCGGCTGTGAAAACTCGTACCCGCTCAGGTGATCGAGCGTCTTTTCGGTGAGCTCGTGCTCGCCGCCGATGCCGTACATGATCTGCAGGTCCTTCTTGCCGGTGGCGACATCGGCGATGAAGTAGAAGAAGTCGTTGGCCTCCCGCGCGAACCCCAGCGTGTAGAGGCCCCACAGCATGAAGGTCCCGTCGCGGATCCACGTGTACCGGTAGTCCCAGTTTCGCTCGCCACCGATCGTCTCGGGCAGCGAAGTGGTCGGCGCCGCGAGCAGAGCGCCGGTCGGGCTGTAGGTCAAACCCTTCAGTGTCAGCGCGCTCCGCTGCAGGAAGCCCTGCCACGGGTGCTCGGGAAAATCGCCGCGGTTGATCCACTCGCGCCAGAAATCCGCGGTACGCTCCACGCGCTGGAACGCCTCTTCGGCGGTGTTGGGCGCGGGATGCTCGGCCCAGTATTCCTTCGCCGTCGAATGTCTCGAGCGCGGCCAGACCAGCGCGACGTATGCTCGCTCGCCCTGCCGCAGCGTCTTCGTCGCGTGAGCGCCTGGTCCCTCAAAGCCCACGCGCAGGTCCGTGACGAGGCGGATCGGCACCTCGTTCTCGCCACCGCTCGCGATGGCCTCGCTGTAGCCGGGGCCCGCGTACTCCCACTTCGCCGCGGTGTGGCCGTAGTCGAAGACGGGCTGGCAATCGAGGCTCAGCTCGACGCTCCCCACGACGCACCGCGCGGTGCGCAGCAGGATGTGCTCGGCCTCGTGATCGGAGGGCGGTCTCTTGTACGTCCCCGAGCGGCGCTGGCTGTGGTACCAGGGTCCGATGCACATAGCGTCCCGCACGATCAGCCAGCCGGTGCGAGTCCGCCACGTCGTCTCGAGCACCAGCGTGCCCGGCAGGTAGCGGCGCCCGGCCGGCACCTGCACCCCGCTCGGGCCGAAACGGAAGCTGCCGGCGGCACGGTCGAGGATGGCGGCGAAAACGCTGGGGCTGTCGGGACGAGGCAAGCACATCCACTCGACCCGGCCGCTCGGCGCGATCAGGCAGTTGACCTCGCAGTCGGAGAGGAAGGCGTATTCGGCGATCGGCGGAAACGGGCTCGCCACGCGCGCCTCAAAGACCTTCGGGTCCACCGTGATGTCCGACAGGTGGCCGTCCCCGTTCGTCGCGGGTATCGACTGACCGAGGTCGGATGGCCGTGCTTTCTTGGCGCCCATCTCAGGTGGTTCCTTCAGCAGAGGATATGCCGCTGAGCCCGTTATGGATGCGCCGGAATACCTCGTCCGGCGTCCCGGTGCCGTCCACCTCGGTGATCCGCACCCCTTGCTTTCGATAATGGTCGAGGACCGCGGCGGTCAGCCTTTCGTACTCGCGCATCCGCTCGGCGATCGACTCCCGGTTGTCGTCGGTCCGGCCCTCCACCTGGGCACGGTGGAGTAGCCGGTCGACCAGCAGGTCCTCGGGCACGTCCAGGGCAATCACGAAGTTCACGCGGTGGCCCTCATCCAACAGCATCGAGTCCAGGGCCCGCGCCTGGGCCACGGTGCGCGGGAACCCGTCGAGAAGGACGCCTACCCCCGCCTCAGCCTCGGGCAGCCGGCCGCGGACCACGTCGACGATCAGATCGTCAGGCACCAGGTCGCCCGCCGACATGATCCGGCCCACCTCCTTGCCGAGCGGCGTCCCGCGCGCGACCTCGTTGCGGAGGATCTCGCCGGTCGAAAGGTGGTTGATGCGCAGGTCTTTCTCCACGCGCGCGGCCTGCGTGCCCTTCCCACTGCCTGGCGGTCCGAAGATGATGCCGATCACGGCGGCGTGAGCTCGATCTTCCGCCGCCGGCGCCACCAGCGCCGCGCGTGCTCCTGGAGGAGAGCTTCGATCGCGGGGTCGGGTCCGGATGGCTCGCCCTCCGCGCTCAGCGCGAGCCAGCGCCGGGTCACCTCGACGTAGACGTCGGCCTCGGTCCAGCCGGGGAGCTGCTCGAGCACCTTGTGGCGCCGGATCGCCTCGGCGATGGGTTTGTACACGTGGTCGTACCAGCTCGCGGCCGCCTCCTTGAGCGGTACCTGCCGGTGCTGCTCGAGGGAGAGGAAGTAAGCATGGCCGAGGATGTGGTGCAGGATCTCGTCGTAACGGCCGAGCCGGCTGCACTCGAGTCGGGCCTCGGGCCGCGTGCGATGAAGCTGCGTCGTGTCGAGGAAGGCCGCGTACTCGGCCGCCCGCAGCAGCGTGCCAGGGTCGACGTCCGCGCCGAGCGGCGCTCGCGTCTTCACGTCGATCACCCGCGCGTTGATCACCGGACGGCCCAGGTTCCTGGCGACCGACACGCGATGGTGGCCGTCGATCACGTAGTAGTTGCCGTCCACCCGGTAGACGTCGATCGGGGGGAGCTCGTCGCCCTCGACCATCGCCTGGTAGATCCGCGTCCACCGCTCGCGCATCCGGCGGTTGGTGGGCAGAAACCCCGGGTCGAAATCGCCTCTCTTGGCCTCGGGCGCGGCCGAGCCGACGATGCGATCGACCGGGATCTCACGCACGCCGCCGTAGGCGCGGCCCTCGAGGCCGGCGGCCTTGAGCATCGGCTCCATCGACCGCAGGCGCGGCACCCGTCCCGTGAACAGCGCGCGAAGGCTGCGCCGGAATGCCCGCGCGCGCGCGGCATCGAAGTCCTGAATGGCACGAATCCGCTCGATGCCCAAACGTCCGGATGCTACGGCTTGGCTTAGAGCAGCCCTTTTTCCGACTCGGCCTCGAAGAAGTGCAGGCTCCGGGTGTCAAGCCCGAGCTTCACGCGGTCCCCAGGCGCAACTTGCAGCCTGGGATCGATGCGAGCCGTGACCTGGTCGCCCCCGACCATCCCGTACAGGAACTGGTCGGAGCCCAGCCGCTCGACGACGTCGACCTTCATCTCGAATGAGGGACCGCCGTCCGTGACTTTGTCCGTCACCGCCTCGGGCCGGAAGCCGAGCGTGCCTTTCTGAGCGGGAAGCGCTTTCGGCAGCGTCAGCTCGAAGCCCGATGCCTTGGCAGTGCCGTTCGTGACCGTGGCAGGGACGAAGTTCATCGTCGGCGTGCCGATGAATCCCGCGACGAACAGGTTGGCGGGGTGGTCGTAGATATCGCCCGGGGTGCCGACCTGCTGCAGGATGCCCCCGTTCATGATCGCGATGCGGTCACCCATGGTCATCGCCTCGACCTGGTCGTGCGTGACGTAGATGAAGGTGGTCTCCAGGTCGCGGTGCAGCTTCTGCAGCTCGACGCGGGTCTGGCCGCGCAGCTTGGCGTCGAGGTTGGACAGAGGCTCGTCGAGCAAGAAGACCTTCGGGCTGCGTACGATGGCGCGCCCGAGCGCGACGCGCTGGCGCTGGCCGCCGGACAGGGCGCGCGGCTTGCGCTTCAAGAAGTTGTCGAGGCCCAGGATCCGCGATGCGTTGCGCACCCGCTTGTCGATCTCGGTCTTCTTCATGTGCTGCATCTGCAGCGGAAAGGCCATGTTGTCGTAAACCGACATGTGCGGATAAAGCGCGTAGGACTGGAACACCATGGCGATGTCGCGGTCTTTCGCGGCGACGTTGTTCACCACACGGTCGCCGATGAGGATGCGGCCTTCGCTGATCGCCTCGAGCCCGGCGAGCATGCGGAGGGCGGTCGACTTTCCACAACCCGAGGGGCCGACCAGGACCATGAACTCCTTGTCCTTGATGTCGACGTTGAAGTCCTTGACGACGGTCAGATCCGCGGTGTAGCGCTTGACGACGTGGTCGTATGTGACAGATGCCATCTTTTTCCTATCCCCTTACTGAGTCCACGACGATGTAAGTCGCATGCCCCACACAAAACAATTCTATTTACCTCCTCCTAATTGGCAAATCTAATTTTGTCGGTTTCGACGTTGAGCTCCGGATCACCAGGGTCGTGCTGAGAGGCGCCGGCGAGTCCACCGCCTGGCCTTTCATGCGCTGAATCAGCAGGCGCGCCGCGAGCCGTCCCTTCTCGACGATGGGCTGGCGGACGGTCGTGAGCGGCGGGTTGGTCCACTCGGACGCGGGCACGTCGTCGAACCCGACCACGGACAGGTCGTCGGGTATCCGGAGCCCCGCGGCCTGGGCCGCCGTCATCACGCCGATCGCGGTCATGTCGCTCATGGCCAATATGCCCGTGGGCCGTCGGGCGCCCGTCCACAGCGATTCGAACGCGCGCGCCCCTGCCGCGACAGAGATGCCGGCCACCATCGCGCGCGGCTCGGGCGCGCCGGCGCTCTTGATCGCCGCCCGGTAACCGGCCAGACGCCGGGCCGCCGTCGGCGTGCTCTGTACCTGGCCCCGCGCAGGCGGCAGGACGATGATCGCCAGCCGGCGGTGGCCGAGCTCGAGCAGGTGACGCGCCGCGGCCTCTGCCCCACCCGCGTCGTCCACGTTGACGGCCGGGTGCTCGTCGGACGCCTCCGAGTCAACCTGGATGGTCGGGATGCCGATCCGGTCCAGGACGTCGAAGGCCCGGTCACCGGGGGTGAGGCCGAGGCTGATGAACCCGTCTACCGACGCCTGGCGGATGGCGCCTTCCAGCGAGCCATCGAGCGGCGGGACGAGCAGCAGGGTGAGGTCGTGCTCTTCGCACCCTTCACCCAGGCCCTGGATGAGCTCACTGAAGAACGGGTTGGCGAAGACCGTGGACAGGCGCTGCGGGATCAGCACCCCGATCGTCCCGCTTCGCCGCATGGAAAGCGCGCGGGCCGCTGGATGTGGCGTGTAACCAAGCTCATGCGCCACGCCGAGGACCCGCTCGAGCGTCGAGTGGCCGAGTCGGTCTGGATTGTTGAACGCGAACGACACGGCGGTTTTCGAGACGCCGGCCGCGCTGGCCACGTCAGCGATGGTGACCCGGGACACCCAACCAGGCTCCAGGCATTCGCGCCCTCCCCAAAGGCTAAACCGCTTTAGTAAAGCGGTTTAGCGATCGTATGCCGGGCCGGGCGATCTGTCAATGACAATTTTTGTGACGCAAGGCGACACGCCGGTGCCGGCTCCCGCGGGTTTGCATCTGGCGCGAAACCCGCCGGGGCCGGCACGCGCGTTGATCCCCCGAGCGGCGCTCAACGCTGCTTTGGAGTCCTGGTCAGCGGCCGGATCACCTCGGGGTCGGCCTTCGGCAGGCGGTCAGCGGTCAGGAGGCCGTTCTGCTCCTGCTCGACGTCGGTGAGCTGCGTGTAGCAGAAACCCTCGACGGGACCGGGGTCCATCAGGGCTTTGATCTGTCCGCCATAGACCGCGACGAACTTGTCGCCCGCGACCTCGTGGTAGCCCCAACCGCTTGATCCGGAAAGGGTCGTACCGCCGAACTCGGTGACCAGCACCGGTTCGCCGCGGTAGCCGAATCCCGGGTCGTAAGGCGGGTGTCCGCTTGCGGTCCCGTCGAGGGCCGCATCAAGGCTTCTGTACCGGCACGCGAGGTCGGCGGGCGGCGAGTAGTCATGGATCGTGCACAGGTCCGTCAGCGCCTGCTCCCATCCGTCGTTGGACACGACGGGCCTCGTGTGGTCGAGGTCGTGGGTCAGCTCGTAAAGCCGCACCAGGAATTGGGAACGGACCGACGCGTCGACCTCCTGCAGGCCGAAGCTTTCATTGGCAGGCACCCACACGACGACCGAGGGATGGTCGCGGTCGCGCCTGACCACCTCGGTCCATTCGGCCGCGAGGCGTCGCTCCGCCTCGGCCGAGTGCTCGTGGAAGCTCGGCATCTCCGACCACACGAGAAAGCCCAGCCGGTCCGCCCAGTACAGCCACCGCGGATCCTCGACCTTCTGGTGCTTCCTGGCGCCGTTGAAGCCGAGAGTCATGGCGAGCTCGATGTCGTGCTTCAGGTCTTCGTCGCTGGCCGCGGTCAGAAGGCCGCCGGCGAAGTACCCCTGGTCCAGCACCAGGCGCTGGACGAATGGCTCGCCGTTCAGCCAGAAACGGCCGTCGCGGGTCTCGACCGAGCGAATCCCGAAATAGCTCGAGACGCGGTCCGCCACCTTGGCGTCCCAGTCGAGCAGCCGGACCTCGACGTCGTACAGGACAGGCGAGTCCGGGTGCCACGGGGCAACATCCTCGAGCGCCACCCTGCCCGACCCTGAGGCGCCAGACCATCGGCCCACCAGGTCGCCGCGCAGGGTGACCACGAGCTCGATCCGCCCGTCTCCCTCGACGACGAAGCCGAGGTCGCCCGAGGCGAGGTCCGGGCTGAAGCGCAGGCGTGTGATGCGACGCGACGCGACCGGCTCGAGCCAAACGGACTGCCATATCCCCGTGGTCGGCGTGTAGAAGATCGACTCAGGGGTCTCCTTCCAGTACTGCTTGCCGCGCGGGATCGTCTTGTCGGTCAGGGGATCGTCGGCCCGCACGAGCAGGACGTTGTCCCGCGGGCTTACTGCCCGGGTGATGTCGGCGCTGAACGGTACGTGGCCGCCCTCATGGCGCGCCACCTCCACGTCGTTGACCCAGACGGTGGCGCGGTAGTCGACGGCCCCGAAGTGCAGCAGGAGGCACTCGGCCTCAGGCGCGTCGAACCGCCGCCGGTACCAGACGACGTCTCCAGGCAGCCTTCCGAGCCCGGACAGCTTTGATTCGGCGCAGAACGGGACGAGGATGGTCGCGTCGAATCGAGGCTCCTCGACGGAACCCGTGCCGAACTCCCACTCCCCGTTGAGGCTCACCCACTCCGGCCGCCGGAGGTTCGGCCGCGGGTACTCTTCTCTGGGTCCCATTCGGTCGATCTCCTTCGCGCCTCGAGCCGGCTAAGGCGAACGTTCGCTGTCCGCGCATAATACCCCCAGCGTGAAGGTGAAGCCCACCAGGCGCGTCTCGGTCAAAGACGTGGCCGCTCAGTCCGGGGTCAGCTTCCAGACGACGAGCAAGGTGCTGAACGGTGGGGGCTCGGTCTCGGAAGTGACCCGCGCCCGGATCCTGCAGGTGGCGAGCGACCTGGGCTACGTCCCGAACCTCCAGGCGCGCAGCCTCGTCATGCAGAGGACGCTCACCATCGGCCTCATCGCCGGCGACTTCAGCGACCCCAACCTGAGCCGGTTCATCTCGGGTGCCGAGCAGGAGGCCCGGCGGCAGGGTTACAGCGTCCTCATCACGAGCGTCGAGCGTGAGGGCTCAGGGACGGAGTACGCGCTGCCGGCGATGATGGAGCGGCGCGTCGACGGCATCCTTCTTGCCGCGCCGCAGATGGAGGAAGACCTCGCCCTGGCGCACGTCCTCGACCGGACGCTGCCCGTCGTCAGCCTTTACCACGTGCCCGGCGAGGGCGTCGCGACGGTCAGCTCCGACGACGAGCAGATCGGCTTGCTCGGGACGCGCCACCTCGTGCGCAAGGGGCATCGCGCGATCGCGATGATCATCGGACCACGTGGGCGGCAGGCCACGCAGCGCCGGCTCCATGGTTACCGGCGAGCTCTCGAAGAGGCCGGGCTGGCGTTCGCCGAAGATCTCGTCGAGGAAGGGCGGGGCGAGATCGCCGGCGCGCAGGCGGCGACGATCCGGTTGTTCGAGCAAAGTCTCGGCATAACGGCGATCTTCGCGCAAAGCGACATTATGGGCATCGGGGTGCTGAGCGCCCTCCACCGTCTCGGCAAGCCGATCCCGGACAGCTGCGCCGTGGTCGGCTGCGACGACATCGACATGGCTGCGTACACGGAGCCGCCCTTGACCACATTCCACGTTCCTCTCTATGAGACCGGGGCAGAGGCGATGCGGCTCGTGCTCAACATGATCGCTACCGGCTCGGTCACGCCGCGCCACGTGCTCCTCCCAGCGCACCTCATCGCGCGGGCCTCGAGCGGCGGCGCCTGACCGCGGCTAACAAGGAGCAGGATTCCCCCCTCGTCCGGCATGATTGTCGGCCGTGAATCCTTTGCGCGTCGTGCAGGTGGGGCTCGGCGCGCACGGTCGCAACTGGGCCCGACAGGTGATTCCAGACATCAAGGAAGTCGACCTCGTCGCCTACGTCGACACCGACCCGAACGCACTCGACCGCCTGCGTGATGAGGCCCACGTTCCCGCCGAGCTCTGCTTCGAGTCGTTCAAGGAAGCTCTCGCGGAGACCAACCCAGACGCGGTGCTCGTCACCGCCGCGCTTCCTGGGCACGCCGCCGTCACGAAAGCGGCGCTCGAGGCAGGCCTCCACGCCCTGGTCGAGAAGCCGTTCGCCCCAACGATCGACACCGCCAGGGAACTGGTCGAGATGGCCGCCTCGCGCAACCTCGTCCTCATGGTCAGCCAGAACTACCGGTACTTCCCCGCCCCTCGGACGATCGCGACGCTCGTCCATGAATCCGAGCTCGGCGACCTGTTCGAGGTGTCGATCGACTTCCGCCGCTACTCGCCGGCCGGGCCGAACGGGCGGGGACGCCATCATCTAGAGGAGCAGCCTCTGCTCGTCGACATGTCCGTCCACCACTTCGACCTCCTGCGGCTCATCCTCAGCCGCGAGCCTCAGCGGGTGTTCTGCGAGGCGTGGAACCCGAAGTGGACGGCTTTCATCGGTCCCTCGGTGGCCGTCGGCTCGATCGACTTCGACGGCGGGATCGTGGTCAGCTACCGCGGGAGCTGGATCAGCGCCGGGCCGGTCACGCCGTGGGCCGGCGAGTGGCGCCTCGAGTTCGAGCGCGGCGAGATCGTGTGGACGAGCCACGGCGACAACCCCGCGAACGACGAGGTCGTGATCCATCCCCGCCAGGGCGAACCGAGGAAGGTCGCCCTCCCGCCCATGGCAAGGACGGGACCCTCGGGGACGCTGACCGAGTTTGCCTCGGCCATCAGGGCCGGCCGGCAGCCGGACAGCTCGGCGCGGGACAACCTGGGCACGCTGGCGCTGATGTTCGCCGCCGTCGAATCGGCCACGCTGCGGGAGCCGGTAAAGATCTACGGCACTGGGGAAGCGGTCAGGATCTGACGCTGGCGAGCAGGAAAGCACCGAGGCTGGCTGCCGCGACCACCGACAACACGATCGGGGTCCACTTGACACCGAACGCGGCGATGACCAGCCCAATCGAGCCTGGTCCGGCGATGCCGCCCACCGCCGCGGCCGGGAACAACCACGAGGTCGCGCTGGTGTCGCCCGGGTTGGCCTTCGCCAGCCACACGATGGCGGTCGGAAAGATCGGGGCAATGGCCAGGCCAGTCGCGACGTAGGCCCACGGTGCGAGGCCGCCGATCGAGGCCGCCAGAAGCGTGACTGAAGCAACACCGGCTCCTGTCAGCACGATGACCGGCTCGGAGACGGAGGGCGGCACCAGTGCGAACAGGACGCGGCCCGCCGCGAGCGCCAGAAAGAACCCGGACGTCAGGGCCGCTGCGTTTCTGGTCTGCAGCCCTATCGATTCCAGGTGCGAGGTCATCCAGCCGCCGGTCCCAGCCTCGACGCCGACATAGAGCACGAAAGCGCCTACGAATATTGCTATGAGCGCCCGCTTGCGCGGCGCGCGGGTCGAGATTGCGACGGGCAGGTGCCCATCGATGCCGACGGCGGTGGGGATCAGTGCGAGCGCGACCACCGCCGCGCACAGATAAAGAGTTGACAGATTGTGCGGCGCGTACGCGGTGACGAGGATGGGGCTCGCCACCGCCCCCGCCGAGTACGCCGCGTTGACCGCGTTCAGCAGTGCCGATCGCCGCGCGCCCTCGCTGTGCGCCACGAGCTGGTTCAGGCCGATCACCAGGGATCCCCATCCGAGACCGACGACGAAGACCCCACCGAGGAAAGCCGGCCACGTGGGTGCGAGCGCGACCGCGGCGCAGCCGGCGCCGAGAACGGCGGTCGCCCCCATCACCGAAGCCCGACCGGACAGCTTCGTCATCGACCGCATCGAGACCAAGGTCCCGATCAGCCCACCGGTGAAATGGACGCTCAGCGAAGCGCCCGCCACCGGCAGCGTGATCGCGAAATGCCTCGTGAGGTGCTCGAGCAGCGGCCCGTACGCCGCCCCGACCATGCCCATGAGCAGGAATGTCCCGGCGATTCCGGCGATCGCGGTCCGCGAGAGGACGATCCTGTTGCGCGCGAAGACGGCGCTGCTTGGCTGCGTCAGGGTTCCATCGCGAGGCGGTAGCGCGGCGAGGGCACTGGTCCGTTCAGCAAAGGGTCATCAGTGTCGCGCATCCATGTCCAGAGCTCATCGTTCAGGCGCTGCTCAACTTGCGCGACATCCGGTTGGCCGGCGAGGTTGCGCTGCTCGAGGGGATCCTCGTTCAGGTCGTACAGCTCCACCACGCTGGGACGGTCCCTCGAATAACGCGAGGGGTTGGAACGAAAGATGGGCCCTAGCTGCACGTCACCCGGCACCTCGACCGCGAAGGCGGTCTCGAAGTTGCGGATGTACTTGTGCGCCGCGGTGCGGATGCAGCGCATCGGGTCGTAGTAACTGTGGAACGTCTTCTCGGCGAACACGGCCTGGCGGCCTTCGAAGAGGGACTGCCCCTGGATGCCGGCGGGCAATGGGACGCCGCTCGCCTCCAGGAGAGTCGGCAGGACGTCGATGTTGCTCACCAGCTCCGACCTCGTGACGCCATGACCGAAGCCGCCGTTTGGCCATCGCACGATGAGCGCGACTTCGAGGCCGGGGTCGTAGAGGGTGCACTTGGCGCGTGGCATCGCGAGACCGTGGTCGGTGGTGAACACGACGATTGCCCCCTCCGCACGTCCGGCCTTTTCCAAAGCTGCAAGAACACGACCGGCCGCGGCGTCCATGGCGGCGATCGTCTGCTCCACGGCGGTCAGCTCCTCCATCGCCTCGAGGCCGGAGGGGAGGTAGCCGGGAATCACGAGGCCGGCGGGCGGGCTGCCCGGGCGGGGATAGGGACGATGGGTCTCGTCGAAGTTGATCTCGATGTAGAGCCGCCGGTCGCTCGGCTGAGAAGCGATGACCTCCTCCACCGCCGCGGTTGGCTCGATTCGCTCGAAGCCGAGGCTGTCCGGATGCAGCGTCACGTGCTGGCCTCCAAAGAGGAAGGGCGCGATTCCAGCGCTCGCGAAGACCGCCGCCGAATGCGGGGTGGCCAGCTCCCAGTCAAATCCGTGGTGAGCCAGCCCCATCACGCCGTTGGTATGCGGGTAGAGACCGGTGGCCAGGCTCGCCCGGCTGGGGCTGCACTGCGGCGCGGTGGCGAAGGCGCGGGTGAACCTGACACCGTCGGCCGCGAGCGCGTCGAGGTTCGGGCTCGCCACGCTCGCGACGCCGTAGCAGTGGAGGTGGCGGCCGATGTCGTGCGTCGTTATGAGCACCACGTCATGGGCGGTGCTCACATGTCCCAGCCTACTGAACGCCGAGGAGTTAGCCCTTGACCGAGCCTGCCGTGACGCCCCGGACGAAGTAGCGCTGAAGGGCGATGAAGACGATGAGCGGCAACGCCATCTGCAGGACCGCGGCCGCGGTCAGGAACTGCCAGCCGCCACCGAGCGAGGTGGTCAGCTGCGCGATCACCACTGTGAACGGCCGGTACACGCTGACGCCCAGGAACGTCAGGGAGACCAGCAGGTCGTTCCAGACGCCGAGGAAGACGAAGATCGTCAGCGACGCGATCGCCGGCAGCGTCATTGGCACCGCGATCCGCAAGAATCGAACCGAGTGGCCCGCGCCGTCCACCTCAGCCGACTCGAAGATCTCCCGCGGCAGGCCGCCGAGGTAGTTGCGCAGCAGGAACACCTCGAACGGCAGGCCGTAGCCGGAGTGCGCCAGCCAGACTGCGTAGATCGTGCCGTTCAGATGGATCAGCTTGAATATCTGAAGCACGGGGATCAGCGTCATCTGGATCGGGACGACCATCAGGCCGACGATGACGATGAAGAAGAGGTTCTTGCCAGGAAACTTCATCCAGGCGAACGCGTACGCGCCCATCGTGGCGATCGCCAGCTGGATCACCGTCGCGGGGATCGTGATCAGCACGCTGTAGAGGATTGACGGCGCCACGCCCTCCAGGTTCAGCACCTGCTGGTAGCTGGCGAAGGTGAAGCCGTGCGGCGGGAAGAGCGTCGTCCACCACCCGGACTGACCCATGTCTGCCACCCCACGGAACGAGTTGATGATCATGCCGACGGTGGGGATGATCCAGATGGCGACGAAGATGGCGATCACGAGGTGGAGCGGCAGCCGCTGGAGGCGATAGCCCAGGTTGTCGAGCGCCGAAACGCCAGCGCCGACTGCTGTCTGGCCACGAGTCGTGACGCGCTCGGAACTCATCGCTGCTCCTCCTGCTGCTGGAACCTACGGATGTTGACGATCAGAAGCGGCACGACCGCAATGAAAAGAACCACGCCGACAGCCGCGGCACGGCCGTAGTGTGCGCTGGCCAGCTGGCGGAACATCTGCGTCGCTATCACGTCCGTGTTGTAAGCACCGTTGGTCATCACGTAGACGATGTCGAACGTCTTCAGCGCATTGATCAGCATCGTGGTGCCGACCACCGTGATCGTCGGCCACAGCAGCGGCGTCACCACGAGCTGGATGATCTGGAACTCGTTGGCTCCGTCCATCCGCGCCGCCTCGAGGACCTCGGTGCTGATCGCTTTCAGGCTGGCCGAAATAATGACCATGCAGAAGCCTGTCGCGCTCCATATGCCCACGAAGATGAGCGCGGCGTTGTTGGTCGACAAGTTGATCAGCCAGGCGACGGGATCACGGCCGAACGAGCCCAGTATGGCGTTCAGCGTCCCGGTCTGCGTCGTGCCAGGCACCTGGTAGTCGAACATGAACTTCCAGATGATCGACGCCGCCACGGCGCTGATGGGGACGGGCAGGAAGATGGCGATCTTGGCCAGAGACTCGTACCGCACGCGGTCGAGGAGGATGGCGATCACAAGCCCGAAAAAGACCGAGAAGAACGTGAAGAACACCAGCCACAAGAGGCTGTTGCGCAGTGACGTCAGCGTGTCGGGGAACGTGAAGAAGTACTGGTAGTTGTCCAATCCCACGAATTTGTCGCCCGTGCTGTTGTAGAAGCTGATGAAGACGGTGCGTATGAGCGGGTAGACCATGAATACCGTCGCGAAACCCACAGCGGGCAAAGCCCAGAAGTAAGGCCTGATCCAGGACTGCAGTGTCTCGGGGAGCCTCTCGATGATCCGCTCGCCGAGGGTGATGTAACCGAGCAGGATGAGCGGCACGGCGACAACGGCGACGACCGCCGTGATGATCTGTTCCACCCCGGTACCTCCTTGCTAGGCGGAAAGTGGCCGGGGCGGATCTGCTCCGCCCCGACCATTCAGAATCCGGACTAACTGCTCTTGTACGCGGCTGCCTGTACCTGGTCGAGGTGCTGGAGCTCGGAGTTCAGGCTCCCAGGGTTGCTGGTCACGTTGAGCAGTGACTGCCAGTACGCGTTCCTCATGTCGGTTGGCATGTAGTCGCCGGCCGTGATGAGCATGTTCGTGCCGGATGTCGCGACAAGCGCCGCTGCCTTGAAGACCGCGTCGTTGTAAGTCGTGCTCTTGTTGGAGCTCAAAGACACTCCGGAGCTCGCCCAGATCTGCTGTGCTTCCTTGGTCACCATCCACTGCATCAGCTGCCGGGCCGCCGGCGTGTTGTTGTACATCGCGTAGTTGTCGTAGAAGCCGTTGTAGTTGCCGTCGAACTGCGAGTTGCCCATGCTCGGGTGGCCGAAGAAGTCGAAGTCGACCCCCGCCTTCAGATTCGGGAAGGACTGGCTGAAGAAGGAGGGCTGGAACGTCGCCTGGATGAGGAAGAGACAGCCCGCCTTGAAGCTGCCGCTCGCCTTGAAGAGAGGATCACCCGCCTGCTGGAAGTTGGTCGACAGCACGTAGTTCGCGCCGCCGTAAACGTTGGCGGCGGACAATTCTTGGATCAAGGCCTGGTAGCCCTGCTTGATCTCGGTCGACGTCCACTTCTGCGTGCCCTGGATCCACTTCGTGTAGATGTCCGGACCCGACTGCCGCATGATGATGTTGTCGAGCTGGTCGCTCGCGGGCCAGCCGGAGGCGGCGCCAGAATTGAGTGCGGCGCAGAACAGCTTCTGGGCGCCGTACTGGGCGGGGTTGATAGCCAGCAGATCGCTGAAGGTCTTCGGCGCCTGGCCGGTGTAGACGCTCTTGTTGTACCAGAGCAGACCTTTGACCTGGAACTTGATCATCTCGTAGTAGTGCTTGCCGCCGATGATCCCGATGTAGGGGTCGTCGCCGGTGGTGCCCGCCGGCGGGTTGACCAGGCCTGGGTACGTGTTCTGCACGTATGCGTTCATCTGGTCACCCAGCGCTGTCTCGACAGACTTGATCACGCCCTTGCTCACCCAGTCCTTGAGCTGGACCGGGTCGGTGGTGGCGGGAGCGATGTCCGGCAGGTCGGTGCCGGCCGCGATGCCGTTGGCGATCTGGGTGGTGGAGTCGCGGTTGGTCGTGACGTGGACCTTGATTCCGGTTTGCTGCTCGAACGGCTTCAAGACGTCCTGGAACGCCTTGAGCTCCGCGCCGCCCCACGCCGTCCAGACCGTCACGTCGGAGGCGCTCTGAGTGTTGTTGCTGCTGCCCGACGAACAGGCGGCCGCGAGAAGTAATGCGCCGAGTCCCAGAGCTATCGCCCTCGAGCTCAGCTTTGCCAAGACCTCGGCCATCGCGTGCTCTCCTTCTGATCCCGACCCCCGGCCGGTCGGCTATGGCTTCCTGTTGCCTTCTTCCCGATACCGACCGGGGCGAGAGTGCGCCGGCAACAGACTTACTCAGACAGGGAAACAGACGCTAGGACGAACGTTCGCCTAAGCGACGGAGCTATCGTAGGCACCGCCCGCCGGGTTGTCAATCTTCGCGTTGGGCGGGCCTTAAACTCCGGCGGATGAACGAGTCGCTGCGTTTCCCCGAAGGCTTCCTGTTCGGCGCCTCCATCTCCGCCTATCAGACGGAGGGGGGCAACTCGAACACCGACTGGTGGTGGTGGGAGCACATCGAGTCCACGCCCTGCCGCGAGCCGTCGGGCGACGCGTGCGACTTCTATCACCGCTATCGAGACGACGTCGCCATGCTGGCGAGCTTCGGCCTCAACACTTTCAGGTTCGGCCTCGAGTGGGCGCGCATCGAGCCGGCCGAGGGCGAGTTCTCGCGAGCTGCGCTGGCCCACTACCGCCGCGTGCTCGATGCGTGCCACGAGCACGGGGTGCTCCCGATCGTCACCTTCCACCACTTCACTGTCCCGAGGTGGCTCCACGAGCAGGGCGGCATCGCCGCGGACCGCTTCCCGGCGCTGTTCGAGCGCTACTGTGACCGAGCCGCCCAGGCGCTGGGCGACAGGATCGGCTATGCGTGCACGATCAACGAGCCGCAGGGCCTGGGTTCGAGCGGCTGGCTGCTGGGCATCAACCCGCCAGGGCACACCGACGACCGGGAAGGCGCCCAGCGCGCGGTCGACAACCTGCTCGAGGCGCACCGGCTCGGCGCCGCGGCGATCCGCGCCAGGGCCGCCATCCCCACCGGCGTGACTCTCGCCCTCCCCGACCTTCAATACGAGGACGGGGCCGCGCCCGGCACCAGCTCGCTGGAGCTCGAGTCCAGGGTCAGCGACTGGTTCCTCGAGCTGGCGCGGCGCGACGACTTCGTCGGGGTCCAGGCCTACACGCGCTTTCGCTACGGGCCGGAAGGCCCGCGCAGCCCAGGCCACGACTGGAGCGACACAAGCCGTGAGCTGACGGAAACCGACCACACCACGCAAATGGGCTACGAGTACTACCCCCAGGCGCTCGGCGGCGCCATCCGGCGGGCGCGGCGCAGCTGTCCCGGCGTGCCGATCCTCGTCACCGAGAGCGGAATCGCCACGTCGAACGACGACAAGCGGATCGCATACATCGACGCCGCAATGCGCGAGGTGCTCGCGTGCCTTGCCGAAGGCATCGACGTGCGGAGCTACCTCTACTGGTCGCTGCTCGACAACTTCGAGTGGGCCTTCGGCTACGCGCCGACGTTCGGGCTCGTCGCGGTCGACCGCCAGACCTTCACGCGACGCCCGCGGCCGAGCGCGACGTGGATGGGCTCGGTCGCCAGAGCGCGCGCCCTGCGCGGCGCCGTTCAATCCGTGTGATGATCGAACTGCAAAAGTGATTCGCCCGCCGGTCGAAACCAACTCCGGTCTGGCCGCTGTGCTGCGCGGCGTCGTCGCCGACTTTCAACATGTCTCAGGCGCCGACATCGTCTCGATCTTCCTCTACGAGGAGTCGACCCACACCTACTACGCACCGTTCGCGACGGGGCAGCCGCAGGAGAGCCTGCTCGACTCGCTGACGGACATGTCCGAGCAGCTCACGCGCTACCTGACGGACGAGCGCCAGGGCAAGGTGCCGGACGACCTGGGCGTCCACCAGTACGGGTCCACCGTCTGGCTGACCGTGACGCGACAGCGCCTCGTCGCACGCAACGCGCCCTCCGAGATCGACTCGACGTTCATCCGGCGCTACCAGGTTCAGTCGACGTTCGGGCTGCCGCTGCTCGCGGGCGACCGGCTGCTCGGCCTCGTCTACCTCAACTACAGGAACAAGGAGAAGGCTCCCGACGACAACCGCCTGAGCGAGCTGGACCGCCGCGCCGCGACCGCCGCGGGGCTGGTCCAGACCGCGCTCGAAGGCGCGGAGCGTGCGGCCCTCGACGGCCTGTCCCGTCTGACCGCTCTTCTGACCACGCCGGTCGGCGACGCGCGCACCGATGCCAAAGAGCTGCGCCGACTGCTGTCGATCGCGCTGGCCGACCTGCTGATGGCGAGCAACCTCGACGGGGCGGCGATCTACCAGTTCGGCCACCAGCGCTCGAGCCTGGACCTCGTCACCGCCCACCTTCGGGTGGCCGCGCCGGCGAAGATCGAGCGCGACGACCCCACCACCGCATGGGAGGCCGCGCTGACCAAGACCGTCGGCGCCGCCACCGCGGAGTCAGACCTCTTTCCCATCGCGACCTACGCGCTCGGCAAACCCGACGAGCCGCACGGCTACCTGGTGGTGCTCAGCCGCGACCGGCTGGCCACGGTCCGCCGGGCGCCGTCGACCGACGAGATGCTCAAGGCCGGCGCGCAGCTGATCGGCGGCGCGCTCGCCTCCCAGCGCCTGATCGCCGACCTGGAGAACAGCAACCGGCTCCTCGGGGCGATCGGAGACATGACCGCCGCCATGCTGAAACCCGGCGCGTCGCGTCACGAGGTGATCGACGCCGTGGTCGGACATCTCACCGACTCGCAGGTCCCGGAGTTCGACTTCAACTTCGCGACGGTCTACCTTCTGGATGACCGCGAGGACGACGAGACCGTCGTCCGCATGGCCGCCGGTGCGGCGCCGGCCGCTGCGATCGATGCGGCGGAGACGTCACGCGGCGGCGGCCGCGCGTCGCACTCGCGCGTTCCCCGCTGGGCGCTCGAAGAGGATCGTGTGCTGGCCGTCGATGACGTGCTCGTCTACGTGGCGCGCACGTGGCAGCCGGTCCTCGTGGGTCCGATGCGGGGCGACCGCGGGGACGTCATCTCGGGCTCCATCCCCGCGCCCATCACCTGGATCGAGGTCCCCGTCGTCTACAGCAACGGCATGGTGTCGGGCCATGTCCTGGCGTGCCTCGTGGGCGACAAGGAGCAGGCGCACGAGGCCACCGCCACGCCGTTCACGCTGGCGGGCGAGATCTTCGAGCGCGGCGGGCACAAAGACCTGATCCGCGTCTTCCTTCCGTTCGGCAGCGACCAGACGCGGCGGGCGACGGGGGTGCTGGAGGTCGGCTATCACCGCTCGGACCAGCGCCGTCCTGACTGGGGGCAGGTCGAGGCGCTTCGCGCGGCTGCCGCGCAGCTCGCGGTCGCCGTCGAGATGGCTCGCCTGTACGAGGACGCGCAGCGTCACGCGGAGCAGCTCGAGCTCGTCGCCGACGTGAGCAAAGCCATCGCCTCGTCCATCGACCTGGACCAGACGCTCACGCGCGTCGCGCACAACATGGCGCGGCTCGTTGACGCGTCGCTGTGCCAGATCGCCCTTTACGAGGAAGACCGCGAGGGTTGGTACGGCGCCGCGGCATCCGACCTCGAAGACCTGTGGCGGCGCCAGCACGGCGAGCGATCGCAGGGCTCCTTCCTTTTCGACGTGCTCGATCACGGTGAGGCTGTCGTGATCGACGACACGTCGGCGGCGCCGCATGTCGATCCGGCCTACGTGCGCGCATTCGGCGTTCGCTCGCTCATGGCGATCCCTCTCGTCGCGGACGAGCAGGCGATCGGAGCCGCCGTGCTCGGCGAGCGCACGCGCAACCGCAAGTTCACGCCGGAGGAGGTTCAGCGCGCCCAGGGCCTCGGCCTGCAGGCAGCCGTGGCGATCAAGAACGCACGCCTGCACGCGCTTGCGGAGGAAGAGCGCCACCTGCAGAAGGACTTCGTCCTGGTCGGCTTCGGCCAGTGGGGCCAGAAGGCTTACCAGCACCTGCTGACCCTGAAGCAGTTCTTCAACTTTCGCACCCACGTCGTCGAGCAGGATTCGCCCGGTGCGCGCGACCGGCTTGGCGTCAAGGAGGAGGAGGTGCGCACGCATGGCGACCTCTTCTACTGGGACAGCCACTCCTCACCCGCGCGCGACCAGCTCGAGCGCGAGCTGGAGTCGAGCTCGTACGTCATCACGTACATCGCGACCCCTGCCGCAACGCACCTTCCCACGCTCGAGCGCTACTACGAGCTGAGCGACGTCGTGCTGATCGAGAAACCCCTTGGGGCGCCGCCGGACGAGTACCGCCGGTTCCTCGACACAGCGCCGGGCGGCGTCGAGATCGTGGCCGCCGACCACTATTACTTCAAGCTCGAGGTCCGGCTGCTCGGCATGCTGCTGACCGAGGAGCGCACGCTCCGCAACTTCCTGGAGAGCGTGCAGGAGATCCGGATCGAGATCCTGGAGGAGCAGCCGCTGACCGGCGCGGCGGCCGACATCGGCGTCATCGCCGACCTCATCCCCCACGCCTTCGCCATCATCTCGCTGCTCACGCCGATCGACCACATCAAGCTCGACGCGGAATCGCCGCTGCTGATCGGCCGGCATGAAGGGCTGACCGGACAGCGCGAGAGCTACGCGCGCATGAACGCGAGCTTCCTGTACCAGGGCCGGTCGGTGCGGCTCGTCATCGACGCCGGCAAGGGGGCGGAGAACGCCAAGTGGATCAAGCTCATCGGCGAGAAGCGCGCCGGCGGCCGGAGCCCAAGCTACAAGTTCGACTTCGGGAAGGGGGAGGCGATCGACGGCACCCAGGCGACAGTTCGGGCCGCCGTCCGCCGCATCCGCGAGCCGGGAGTGCCCGACAACGCGCACCTCAACATGCTGCGCCACGTGATCGAGAAGCGGCATCCCGCGGTGGGCATCCTCCGGATCCGCGAAGCGATCCGCGCCAACCAGCGCGTGCGCGACCTCGAGGCGATGGCTGTCGACCTGTTGGCGCGCAGCGAGTGGACGAACTACACGCTCGGCAGCCGGCCTGTATTCGATGCGTCGCCGGTAATTTCGGCTTTGGGTGGTGCGAACTAGGCCCCGCCAACCCAAACTACCGACCACGCAGATTTCGTCGGGGCAACTCATCTCTGAGCGCGTGATGCTCAAGCGCGACCGCTTCTTTGCTGTGTCCGCGCGTGACGGTTCGATGCGCCCTGGCGAGTTTTCGGGTGACGGGCTGTGGTCCGGCGACACACGCCTGCTGTCGCAGCTCCGTCTGCTGATCGACGGAGTGGAACCTCGTCCGGTCGGAGTCGAGGCCGCCGACGTCTGGGCGTCGTTCGAGCTGGCGGCCGACAGGGTGAACGTGACGCGCCTGCGCTTCGTCGACGCCGGGCTGCGCGAAAAGATCACGGTCACCAACCCCGGAGCGAGCAGCGTCGACGCCATCGTCGAGCTCGAAGTGGCGGCCGATTTCGCCGACATGCTGGGCATTCGTGGCGCCGTGCCGGAGCTTGCGTCGCCCGTGAGCCGGCCGCCGGCGAAGACCGTGGAAGGCTTGCGTTTTGCGCGCGACGGCGGCACCGGATACGCCAGCCGCGTCATGTGCATGCCGGAAGGCCTGAAGCACCAGCTGCGCCTCGGCCCGGGCGAAAGCTTCACCTGGCAGGTCGACGTCGTGCCGGAAGCAAGCGCTGGCACGATCAGCTTCGAGTCCCGGCTCGAGGCCGTGAAGGACGAGCATCCGCGCTGGAAGGCAGAGTGCATGTCGATCCGCACGGACAACGCCGCGGTGAACCGCGTCCTGGATCAGGCGATCTCGGACCTCCGGATGCTGTGCAACACATATGACACCGGGATCTATCCGACCGCCGGGCTGCCCTGGTACTCCGTGCCCTTCGGCCGCGACGCGCTGATCACCTCCATCCTCCTGCTCCACGTCAACCCTGAAATCGCGCGCGGGGTGCTCCGTTACCAGGCCAGGCACCAGGGCGAGCGAGTCGATCCGGGCGGCGAGGAGGAGCCTGGCAAGATCCTTCACGAGGTGCGCGACGGCGAGGCCGTCGAGCGTGGCCTCTGGCCCCACATCCTCTACGGCACAGTGGACGCGACAGCCCTGTTTCTTTGCGCCCTGACCGAGACAGAGACATGGACCGACGACGCCGACCTGGTCCGCGAGCTCGCGCCCGCCGCCGAGGCCGCTCTCGAGTGGTGCCGCAAATACGGCGACTCGGACGGCGACGGCTACCTCGAATACCGCGGCGGACGCGCGCGCAACCAGGGGTGGAAGGACTCCGACAACTCGCTCACCAACACTGACGGCACCGTCGCCTCTTTGCCGGCCGCGCTGTGCGAGGTGCAGGCGTACCTGTACCGCGGCCTCATCGGCATGTCCCGCACGCGACCTGCTTTGAAGCAAAAGGCTGCCGAGCTGAGGCGCCGTTTCAACCACGAGTTCTGGATCCACGACGAAAAATATTTCGCGCAGGCTCTCGACGGCTCGAAGCACCAGGTCCTGGCGATCACGTCCAATCCAGGCCACTGCCTGTGGATGCGGATCGTCGACAAATCCAGGGCGGCCCATGTCGCGGCGCGTCTGGTCTCGCCGGAGCTCTTCTCCGGATGGGGCATCCGGACGCTGTCCGACCGCTCGGTCAACTACGACCCGTGCAGCTATCACAACGGCTCGGTTTGGCCGTTCGACACCGCGCTGGCGGTGGCCGGTTTGCGCCAGTACGGATTTGCGGCAGAGGCCGAGCGAGTCGCCCGCGCATTGCTCGAAGCGTCGACTGAATTCGCGCTCAGCCGGCCGCCCGAGCTGTTCTGCGGCGACGTGCGCGAGCCGGGCCAGCCGCCGCGCGAGTACTGGAACACGTGCACGCCCCAGCTCTGGTCGTCGGCGGCCATGTTCACCTGCGTGTCATCGATCCTGGGTCTCGAGGCGGATCTGCCACACAAGACTCTGCGGGTCGCGCCGCTCCCGACCCCGCTCTGGAATCGCGTCGAGGTCAGCGGGCTCCACTTCGCGGGCCAGCGCCTCGATTTCGAGGTGGACGGCGGCGAGGTGCGGGTGGGCCGGCTACCGTCAGGGATTCGAGTCGAGGCAGGGCCTCCCAACATCGGTTAGAGGCTCGGCCGGAAGAGCGACCGACGAAATTTGCGATGTTTGGCAAAGATCGATGGGTTATTTGTTGACTTTCGATTCTGGGCCCTGCCAGAGTAGAGCGACTCAACTGAATGGCCATGGGGTGTGGCCCGCTTACGAGAGGGAGGATTCGACGTGGGGATTCGCAAGCTGGTTCTCTTTGCCATTGGCGCCGTGGCCTTGAGCATGGTTGCGGCGGTGCCGGCGGCCGCGGCGACTGCCTCGAACACGAGGTCGATCGAGGCCTCTGGAGCCACCGCGATCTCGGCGGCGTCGCCGGGCGGGACCGACGTCCAGGCACCGGAGATTCTCAACACCGCCATCGGCGCGGACGCCGCCGGCGCCAGCGCTCCAAGCAGCTCCAGCGCCCCCAGCAGTGGCGATGCGACCGACCGAAGCCGCACGCATGGCGGGGGCACCCAGGGCAACAACCAGGGTGACTCGGCGCGGGAGGGTTCGAACATCGGTCAGCTGCTCAGCTTCGACGGCCTGAACCATTTCGCGCAGCGCTTCGGCGCGTCGCCGAACCAGTTCTCGCTGGAGCCGCCCGACCAGGGCCTGTGCGCGGGCAACGGCTATGTCGTTGAGACGATCAACGACGTCATAGCGGTCTACGACACCAATGGGAACATGCTCAAAGGGCCAGGCACCCTCAACGGCTTCTATGGTTACGCGCCCGCGATCGTCCGGGCCACTCCAGCCAGTCCAGGCCACCCGGCCACGCCGGCCGTGTTCGGACCATTCATCACCGACCCGAGCTGCTACTACGACAGCGCCACCCAGCGCTGGTTCCACGTCGCGCTGACCCTCGACACGTTCTCCAACAACGGCCGGTTCACGGGCAAGAACCACATAGACCTCGCAGTGAGCAACACCGCCAGCCCGACCGGTGCCTGGACGATTTACAGCCTCCCGGTCCAGGACGACGGCACCCAGTTCACGCCGAACCACGGCTGCTCGACTGGGCCGTACCCGGTGACGCCACTCAATCCCCACGCTTGCCTCGGCGACTACCCGCACATCGGCGCGGACGCCAACGGCTTCTATGTCACGACCAACGAGTACAGCTTCTTCGGGCCTGAGTTCAAGGCCGCGCAGATCTACGCCTTCTCCAAGCAGGCGCTCGCCGCGAACGCTTCGCCGGTCCTGGTCACGCAGCTGGACACCACCGGCGCGGTCCGGGGCAGCCAGGCCGGCTTCACCGTCTGGCCGGCCGAGTCGACCAGCGGCGACTTCAACACGTCGGCGAACGGGACGGAATACTTCCTGAGCTCCAACGCGGCGGACGAGGTCAACAAGCTGATGACCCGCACGTCGCGAGACCTCATCGTGTGGACGCTGACGAACACCCGGTCGCTCGGCACCACGCCCCACATCAGCCTCAGCACGAAGGTGCTGAGAGTGGCGCGCTACTCAGCGCCGCCGGGGGCCAACCAGAAGGCGGGGAACACCCCCCTCGCCGACTGCCTCAACGACACGACCCTGCGAGCAGGTACCGCACCGGACGGTACCCCGCTCTTCGGCTGCTGGCGCCTCGTCGTCACCGTCAAGCCGGTGCACACCCAGGTCGAGAACCAGAAGATCGACACCAACGACACCCGAATGCAGCAGGTCACCTACGCGGGTGGCGTGCTTTACGGCGCCCTCGACACCGCCGTCAAGGTGAAGGGCAAGAACGAAGCGGGCATCGAGTGGTTCGCCGTCCGGCCTTCCGGCGAGGAGGGCGGTGCGCGCCTGGCCAACCAGGGCTTCGTCGCATCGGCGGGCACCAACCTCAGCTACCCGGCGCTCACCGTCAACTCGGACGGCGTCGGCGCCATCGCGTTCAGCCTCATGGGCGCCAACGACTACCCGAGCGCGGCGTGGGCCCCCTTCGACGCGCAGTCTGGAGTCGGAGCCATCCACGTCGCCGGTGTCGGGCAGGGACCTGATGACGGCTTCACCGACTACGGTCCGGCATTCGGCAACCCGGACCGACCACGCTGGGGTGACTACGGCGTGGCGGTGATCGACGGATCGAGCATCTGGATCGCCTCCGAGTACATCGGACAGACATGCGACTTCACCACGTTCGTCGCCACCATTTTCCGCTGCGGCAACACTCGCACGCAGCTCGGGAACTGGGACACAAGAATCACCAAGCTGTCATTAAGCGGCAGCGGCAGCGGCGACGGCAACAGCGACTAGTTCCTGATCTGGGACAAGGGCCGGTCGCCGGTGCGGCCGGCCCTTGCGTTGAGTACAAATCATCATCCCCGAAGTTTTAGGAATGTGCCGCTAGCCGAGGACACCCCCGAGCTCTCCGATCGTCCGGGAGGCGATGGCCACGCGGAGCCGACTCGCGTCCTGATCGTCGAGGACCACCGCGTCGTCGCGGAGGGTCTGGCCGCGCTGATCAACAGCCAGGACGACATGACCGTGGTGGGCAGCGTCGGCACGGTCGCCGAGAGCGCGGAGGCGGCGGCCGCACTGGATCCCGAAGTCGTGCTCCTGGACTTCCGGCTGCCCGACGGAGGCGGGCCGGACGCCGCCGCCGCGATTCGCAGCATTCGGCCTGCGGCCAGGATGATCTTCCTCACCCGAGAGGACACGGAATCGGCCAGGTTCGCCGCCGTCCAGTCCGGGGCAAGCGCTTTCATCCACAAGTCACGGGCGGCCTCCGAGGTGGTCGCCGCGATCCGCGACGTTGCCCGCGGCAAGATGCTGATCACACCGCGGACGATCGCCACGCTGCTCGCCAAGCGCAGGGCGGTCGACGCCCAGCTCGACCGCCTGACCCCGCGCGAGAGGGATGTGCTGCGTTTGATGGCGGAGGGTTATCCGAGCCGTGCCATCGCAGCCGAGCTCGGTATCAGCTACACGACGGTGCGCACGCACATCCGGAGCCTGGGGAGCAAGCTGGCGGTGCACTCCAAGCTCGAGGCCGTCGTCAAGGCGCGCGAGCTCGGCCTAGTGAACTAGCTGAAAATCAACTGGCCGCGGCGCGTCTCCGCTTGGGCCGCGGCCGGTTTCGGTGCGGCAGATATGAACGATCGCCGACCCATTGAGCCGCCGGCGCCACGAGGTTGGTCGCCATCAGGTTCAATGCCGACGCATATTTCGAGCGCAGATGCGCGAACTCCTCCCAGGTCGCATCGCCGTCCTTCATGCGATAGCCCGCCGCGCTCAGCCGCCGGACCGCGGCGCGGTACTCATCCTTTTCGATGATCGGATCGCTCGCGGTCTTGAGCCGAAAGACCCACATCATGTCCTCGACCAGGTGGTTGCCGACGGTGAACATCAGCCGCGCTGAGCCCTTGGTCGGGTCGTCCGTTGCGGCCATGATCAGGGCCGCGGCGTCCATCATCGCCGCGAACGAGTTGATCCAAGCCTCGTTGTCATGACTCGACCTGAAGTAGATGAGGATCGGGTAGGCCAGGTGGCTCTCCAGGACCATCGCAGACCATTTTCTCCATTCGTCGAAGGTATCCTTCAGCGTCGAATCCATGCCGGGCTCGGCTGTCGTTTCGAGCAGCTGCACCGCGCTGGGCGGAGCGCCGGCGAGCGCGTCGAGCGCGACCACCGACTCCTCGCGAGCGCGGAAATCACCGTACAGCTCGAAGAGAAGCGTGATCGCGACCGCGGCAAAGGCCACGCCGGTCGCGCTCTCGAGGATGATCACCGCCCGGGCGATGCCATCCTGCGGAGTGAAGTCGCCGTAAGACAACGGCACGAGCGTGGTCGCGGAGACGTAGAACGCCGTCGGATAGTCGTTCAGAACGGGGTGAAACTGCGATCCGAGCCCGTCGATGATCAGTGAGTACCCCACCATCAGCGCCAGCGCCCAGATGATGAACAGGGTGATCAGCGCGATCGGTCCGAACGCTCCAAGCCTGGCCTCGCTCCGGTCGATCCGCGACCCGCGGTTGAAAAGCCATTTCCACAGCCGCCACATCGGCCGGATGATGGCGCGGGCGAGCTGCACCTTGTTCACCGCCGGGCGCGGCAGCACGATCGTTTGAAACAGGTCGTAGAACGTGGCGATGAGCAGGGCCGCGCCGACGGCCATCTCCGCGAGGCTGCCAAAGCTCACGCGCTGAAACCTACGCCAATCGCCGCGTGTCAGGCCTTCTCGGAGAGCCCCGTCCTCTGCATCAGGTCGAGTATCTCGCGCTGCTGGTTGAGCATCTCGCGCTGTGCCTCGAGCATCTTCAGCTGCTGCACGTTGATCGAGTGCAGCGTCGTCAGGGTCAGGTGGTCGGCCTCGGCGCGCGCGTCCTGGCTGGCGGAGATCACGTTCTGGCCGACGATGATGATGGGCAGCAGGACCAGCTGCAGGAACGTCTGGCTGATCAGGGCTATGAGCAGGATCAGGAACGCATTGTTGGTCACAAGCCCGACCGCGCCGACCAGCGCGATCACGGTGAAGACGTACGCGGCCCACATGGTGCCAACACTCTTCGTGACCACCACTGCAAGCCAGGTGTTGAACTGGCCGATCACCCCAGCGCCGTGGACGAAGGGTTGCACGCTGCGCGAGGTGATGAGGCGAGGCTTGTGCGCCAGCGGCGCGGACTGGGCCTCGGCGTAGGCCGCCCGGTGCTCGGGACTGCTGATGCGGCGCTCCCTGACGGGCGGTGCCGGCGCCGGTTGCGGGTGATCGCTCATTTCGCTCCCTCCATGTCGCCGCATAACCTAAGACAATCTAGATTCGGGTTCCTCAGAGCGAGCGACGAGCTCAACGATCGTTAATCCACCTGCCAAGTCCTGAGCCGCCTTGGCCAGTTCCCATTCGGGGTACTTGGTGTGCCCGCGGTCTGACTTCCGGGGATCGCGTGCCGGCGTGCCGACGTCATGGACCAGACCTGCCTCGACGAGGGCATAGATCTGCTCTGGGTAGAGGCCAAAACGCTTCTCGGCTTCGACGGCGCTGATGACGCGGTAGCGACCTTCAGGGGGCCTTGCCTTGCTCACGGCGACGCGAAAGGGTCTTGACATCCTAAAACTCCCGAGTATTCTTTGGATGCTTCCGGTATCTACGGAGCATTTCTTGGAGGGAACCCTAGCACCTTGTCTGCCGATTCGATTAAGGCTCTTCCGGACACCGCGAGGCTCGTCCTCTACGACGTTGAGCACGAGATCGACCTGGTCGCCTGCCGGGCTCGGATGGTCTATCGCATTGCCGAGCTGATGGCCACTGGCGCTACGGGCTCCGGCCGGACGGTCATTGCTGAAGCGGCCGGCGTCGACGTTCAGACCTTCCGGAAGTTCCTCGAGGGCGGCCATGTGACGCCGGAGAACCTCATCTCGATCATCGAGCGCGGCCTCGGCTTGAAATTTGCCGATGTCGTGAAACCGGCCAAGGGTGTTGCCTGATGCCGAACGCGTCGCCGCCCATCCGTGATCCCCAGCGCGAGAGCACGGACGCCCTGGCCGACGAGGCGCTCTTCGTTGTCGGCGAACAGCGCATCGTGCTCGGCCGTCTGGAACGGGCGCAGAAGAACATCGAGGCGCTCGGCGAAGCCAGGCGGATTGAGCGGGCCGAGCTGGTTGCCGACATTGAGCACGTACGCGCGGATCTTCGCGTTCATGAAGAGAGACTTACTCGCCTCGACGAGATCGATGAGCAGTGCGACGCCCTCGGTCTTGAGCAGATGCGGATCATCGTGGAGGCGGAACGCGAGCTCGGCGACGAGGACGCCATTGTCTCGATCGCGGCAAAGAACGCCGGAATCGCATTCACGCGCGACGACCTGATCGCAAAGGGTGCGCCGGTCCTGCTTGATCGTCGGCGCCGGCGGATACGTGCAGCTGGAGCCACGAACGCTGAGGCCGAGGTTATCTGATGAGGCAGCCGAGCCTGTCGCGCTACCGCGTCGCCCACATGCATCAGTGCGGCCACGTAGACGACTGCTTCCTCTCGCGCGTGGATGCTGAGGGCTCCGACTGCCGCGAGTGCAGCGCCACGAAGTTCAACCGGGATCACGCCGTCCAGACGCCACAACGCAAGGACGCCTGAATGTCGAGTGATCGATATCCGAAAGTCTCCGGCCGATGCCCGATGGGTTGCGGGGAGACGCTCTTCCTTGGCGAAGGTGGTCATGTCATCTGTTCATACCTGCCCTGTCCGAATCCCTCGCGCATCTCTCAGCTGCTCGATTCCTTCACGAACGAGCGCCACCTGATCTTCGTCGCGCGCGAATCGGACCTGCCTTGGGCTCCCAACACCGGTGCTGCTCCACGCATTGGGGTTGAGATCGAAAACAGTCCCTTCACTGGCGCCGAGATTCGGGATGAGCCGAGATGACGGCGCTCGCAGTCGCGCAACTCGATGACCGCCAAGCATGGCTCGAATGGCGTCGCGCCGGGATAGGTAGCTCGGACGCGCCTGCCATCGCCAACCTGGATCCGTACCGCGGGCCGCTCGCTGTGTGGCTAGAGAAGTCCGGCAAGATCGCGCTCGATCGCGAAGAGAGCGAGTACCAGCGCTGGGGCCGTCTGCTCGAAGACGCGATCTGCAAGGAGTTCGAAACGCGCACAGGACTCTTCGTGCCGCCTGGCACGAGGCAACTCGCGATCGAGCATGCGGACAAGGCATGGTTTCGGGCCACGGTCGACGGCTTCGTGCACGACGAGCCGCAACCGCGCTCCTTTGCCCTCGGCGTTCTCGAAGTCAAGACGGTCGCCGGTTTCAAGTCCGACGCCTGGACGGTGACCAGTGAGAACCCGAACGGCGTACCCGATCACTTCCGCGTCCAGGTTCTGCATCAGCTCGGGGTGACCGACACGCGTCATGCCTGGATCGCTGTTCTCTTTGGAGGTCAAAGGCTGGAGATCCGAGAGCTTGAGCGTGACGACGATGACCTCGCCGCGCTGCTCGACCTTGAGGACGCGTTTTGGGCCCGCGTGCTCTCGGGAATCCCGCCCGCCGGTGATGGCACCGCGGGCTCCACCGAAGCCCTCCGCGCCGCGTACGCGGGTGGCGGCGAAGCGATCTCCCTGCCCGTCGAGGCCGGTCCGATCCTTATCGAACGCGAGCAGGCGAAGGCTGAGGAGAAGGCTGCCTCAGCCCGCGCAGCTGCCGCCGAGCAGTCGGTGATGTCGATGCTTGGTGACGCCGAGATCGGCCTATACGACGGCCGGCGCCGAGTCACGTGGAAGTCGTCGAAACGTTCAGGCATCGACCTGGATGCGCTGCGAGAGAAGCATCCGGATATCGCCCGCCAGTTGGCCACGAGCACGTCCCTGAGGACGTTGCGTTTCGTCGGCTCGATCGCCGACACGGGAGGGGAATCGTGACAGTTGCGATCGTTCGCGAGCTCGATCTCGACAAGCTGGTGCTCCTCAAGGGCAGCCACAAGGAGGACTCGCAGTTCTGCGTGATGGAGGCGGTCGCCTACATCGCTGGCGAGAAGTGGTCTGACTCCCCCCAATGCGCGAGCGGAGTGATCGCCGCCTTCATGCGCCGATGGAACGATGGCATGAACGACGAGGACCGCCAACTGCTCAAGCCATACATCCCGCGCCTCGTGGGGACGGCGGCACCGAAGGCGATCGAGCGACAGCGCGCGTACCTCGCAGCCGACTGGTGCTGCCGTGTCGCCGTCCCCAAGCTCTACCGCCGCAATGGGTGGATTGAGGAGGCCGAGCGCCTGGAGCAGCTCCTCGAGGTGGTCAACGAAGAGACGTCGCGGGCCGCTGGCATCGGCCTGAGAAGCGCAGCGGAGGTGGCTCGCAAGTTCCGCAGCGAGCGGCGAGCGCAGCTCGAGGCGAAGCTGCGGAACTTGTTTATAGGGGCTGCGGGGGCTG